>JAGBGN010000056.1 GCA_017935945.1 Candidatus Methanomethylophilaceae archaeon
GCCCTGCGCATGATGTTGGATGTGGCCATCCACAGTAAAGATGGACCTGTGAGTTTCAGGAATGTCTCGTCACGTCAGGGGATCTCGATGAAGTACATGGAACAGATCGTCCCATTGCTTGTTGATGCTGGATTCCTAAAAGGGATTCGCGGTGCACAGGGAGGATATGTGCTTGTAGGGAAACCATCAGACTACACAGTCAGCATGATTCTATGTGCGACAGAGGGATCCATAAGCCCGGCACCATGTCTGGATGGTGAATGTTCATGCAATTTGACCAGTCCCTGTCTGACCAAATCACTATGGAACCGCCTCAACATTGCGGTCAGGGAGGTTCTGGACAACACAACCCTGCAGGATCTCATAGATGATGTCGGTGCAACCGGCACCTTGACCATAGATGATGAATGAAGATACACCGGGAGGAGGATACCCGGTGCTGTTTGATCATCCAGTGGTGTTGAACATCGCGGACGAGAGATACCTCTCCCCAGTGTCCGCCAAAAGGGCCACAATAGTCTTACCCTCGTTCTCGGGCCTCTTTGCAAGCTGGATCGCGGTCCACAGAGCAGCACCGGAGGATATGCCCACGAGGACCCCCTCGGTACGTGCAATATTACGTCCGGTTTCGAAGGCATCCTCGTCTTTTACCCTGACGATTTCGTCATAAACATCCGTGTCAAGGACATCCGGAACGAAACCCGCACCTATGCCCTGGATCTTATGGGGTCCGGATCTGCCTTCGGACAGCACGGGCGATCCATCCGGTTCCACTGCTACGACCTGGATGTCGGGATTCTTGGATTTCAGGTATTTGCCGACACCGGTGATGGTACCGCCTGTCCCCACACCTGACACGAACACATCCACAGTACCATCGGTATCATCCCATATCTCCGGACCTGTAGTCCCATAGTGCACACATGGATTCACCTCGTTGACGAACTGCCTAGGCTGGAAACTATCAGGAGTCATGGCTGCTATCTTCTCAGCCTCCTCGATGGCACCCTTCATACCCTTGGATCCTTCGGTGAGAACCAGTTCTGCACCATACGCCTTCAGGATGTTCCTACGCTCGACACTCATCGTCTCGGGCATGGTCAGTATTATCCTGTAACCTTTAGCTGCAGCCACGGATGCCAATCCGATTCCGGTATTCCCTGATGTGGGCTCGATTATGACAGACCCCTGTTTCAGAAGACCACGTTTCTCTGCATCATCTATCATGGCCTTGGCTATCCTGTCCTTCACACTACCTGCGGGGTTGAACAGCTCCAGTTTCACCAGGACCTTTGCCTTCAATCCGTTTTCCCTCTCGATCCTCTTCAACTCCAGCAGGGGCGTCTTCCCCACCAGTTCCGTTACGTTCTCATATACCCTCATATTCATTCCTCCCCATCATGCACATCTTTTTTCGGTCTCTTCAGACCATCTATCTTTATTCCGTTCCTCTCGGCATAGTCCCATAATGCCGCATGAACAGCCTCCTCTGCCAACAGGGAACAGTGGATCTTGACCTGTGGAAGTCCATCCAGAGCCTCCATCACCGCCTTGTTGGTGACCTTCAACGCCTCCTGGATCGTCTTTCCCTTCACCATCTCGGTCGCCATACTGCTGGTTGCCACCGCTGCTCCGCATCCGAATGTCTTGAACTTGCAATCCTTGATGATCTGGGTTTCATGGTCGATATCGAGGTATATCCTCATGATGTCGCCACATTTTGCATTCCCCACTGTTCCGACACCATCTGCATCCTCGATCTCTCCCACGTTGCGTGGATTCGTGAAATGGTCAATCACCTTCTCACTGTACACTCCATCGTACATTCCGTCATCCCTTCTCCTTCACTTCATTCCTTAGATAGTCCTCATACAGAGGCGACATGGCCCTCAGCCTTCCAACGACCTCTTTTAGTACTTCCACTGTGTGATCAATCTCCTCCATTGTGTTCTCCGATGAAACCGTGAACCTGAGCGATCCATGCGCAGTAGCATGGTCCAGACCTATCGCCAACAACACATGGGATGGATCCAATGACCCGGAAGCGCAAGCGGATCCGGTAGACACACAGATTCCTTTCATGGCCATGGACATCAATAGTGATTCACCTTCCACGAATGCGAAACTGATGTTCGCATTACCTGGAAGCCTGGAAGTTGGATGTCCGTTCAGCTTTGTGTACGGGATCTCATCGAGGACCCTCGATACGAGGTGATCCCTCAACATCCTCTCATGTTCCGAGTTCTCCCTCATGCTTATGCTGGCCAACTCCGCTGCTTTCCCGAATCCGACCACGCCGGGCACATTGGTCGTACCTCCACGGATACCGCGTTCCTGCTCTCCACCGTGTATGAGCGGATCGAGACGGATCCCTTTCCTTACGTAGAGGAACCCGACCCCTTTGGGTCCACCCAACTTGTGCGCGCTGGCGCTCAGGAGATCTATGTTATCCCTAGTGACGTTGAGATCTATCTGTCCGTAAGCCTGCACAGCATCCGTATGGAACAGCACACCATGCTCGTGGGCAATCTTACCTATCTCCTGAATCGGTTGAATTGACCCGATCTCATTGTTGGCTGTCATCACCGAGATGATTGCAGTGTCCGACCGTATGCTATCCTCCACCACAGCAGGATCTATGAGTCCATCCTTGTCTACTGGTAGATATGTCACATCCACCCCCATGGATCTCAGATAGGAGCATGTGTTCAGGATGGCGTGATGCTCGATGGAGGACACGATCACATGATTCCCACGGGAATGTGGACCGAGTACCACAGATTTCAACGCCCAACTATCGGATTCCGAACCTCCTGATGTGAAGTATATCTCCGATGGATCCGCCGCGATCAATGATGCGACCGATTCCCTAGCATGTGCGACAGCATCCCTGGGTGCCTTACCCATCGGATGTATACTGGCCGGATTCCCATACCCCTCTGTGAGGAAGGGCATCATCGCATCCAGCACCCCTTTGCGAAGGGGGGTTGTTGATGCGTTGTCAAGGTAGATTGTCCCTGCTGTCATCTCCATACCTTCACTAATCAGCACCTCAGATTCTCCCGAATGCCTGATCCAGATCGGCTATGATGTCGTCTATGTGCTCGGTACCCACCGACAATCTCACCGTCGATCCGGTGATTCCCTGATCCTCAAGCTCCCCATCTGTGAGCTGGGAGTGTGTGGTACTGCGTGGGTGAATCACAAGGGACTTCACATCAGCGACATTCGCCAGAAGGGAGAACAACTGCAGACTGTCTATGAACTTCTTCGTTGTCTCCTCGTCAGCATCGAGTTCGAATGTGAATATCGATCCAGCACCCTCGGGGAAGTACCTCTTGTAGTTCTCATGACTGGGGTGGTTCTCGAGTGACGGATGACTGACACCCCTAACCTTCGGATGGTTCTTCAGGTAATCGACCACTGCAAGTGCATTGCTCACATGCCTCTCCAGACGGAGGGATAGTGTCTCGAGGCCCTGCAGCAACACGAATGCCGTTACCGGTGAGATGCTCGCACCTGTATCACGGAGAAGCACAGCCCTTATCCTCGTCACGAAGGCGGTATTTCCGAGAGCGTCATAGAATGAGATTCCATGATAGCTTGCATCTGGCTCCGAGAGTCCTGGGAACTTCCCGTTACCCCAATCAAACCCATCTCCCTCAACTATGACTCCTCCGAGAACGGTTCCGTGCCCACCGATGAACTTAGTTGCAGACTCCACCACCACATCTGCTCCATGCTCGAGGGGCCTCAACAGATACGGACTCGCGAATGTGTTGTCCACGATAAGGGGTATACCATACTTGTGAGCAATTTCAGATAGACTTTCCAGATCGGCGACATCCGAATTCGGGTTACCCAGAGTCTCGACGAAGAGCGCCTTCGTACTCTCATCGATGGCGGATTCAACCTCTGCAAAATCATCCGGATCCACAAAGGTTGTATCAATCCCGTATGAGCGCAGAGTATGCTCGAACAGATTGTATGTTCCACCATAGATCTTCTTGGAGGAGACTATGTTGTCCCCTGCCTTGGTGATGTTTAGAATGGCGTACGTGATAGCAGCCGCACCTGATGCAACTGCCAATGCAGCGGTACCCCCCTCAAGTGCGGCGATACGTTTCTCGAATACATCCTGCGTTGAGTTGGTGAGACGTCCATAGATGTTTCCTGCATCCCTGAGTCCGAACCTGTCAGCTGCATGCTGCGAGTCCTTGAACACATAGGATGTGGTCAGGTATATCGGGACCGCCCGTGAATCCGTGGCCGGATCAGGATTCTCCTGACCTACATGGAGCTGCAATGTCTCGAATCTCTTCCCATCCACGTTGTTCGGCCCTTTTGGAATGTTATCGTGTGTCATATTGATCGAATCCGTCTTTCGACAAAAACTAAACTATCGTTGAATTATTTAAAACCTATCACATAGTAGGAATTAACACTAGTAATTAATTATATTGAATATGTCATTTAACAATAATAATATGTAAAAAACAACCTAAATGCAGCATTCAGAACATGGATACCAAGTCGAATATCAACAAATCTCGATGGATCCCGTCCAGAGTATCGACTGAATATTATCTGCCAATTTTCACGGATCAAAAAAAATTATCATATATTATTTGAAACTACCATGGAACTTGTCACAATGGACAAAATTCCCCGAATAAGATACGTATGACAAAATCGGGTAAGAATGGAACTTATATTGAGTATGAGGCGGGCCCGTCGGGATTCGAACCCGAGTCCGAGGCTCCGGAGGCCCCTATGCTATCCAAGCTATACTACGGGCCCAGTTCAGAATTGGTGTTTGATAAGTAAGGTATGGGGAAGGTATTTTGCCGGGGCCAGATACGCCCCGGCGATCCTGAGCCTCCAAGTGAGAGGGAGGAGGCTGAATGAAGATTACCTTCTCACTCTTTCTTGAACTCGGTGTATCCGCAGCATCCACAGGAAACACGGTCCTTGTGGGTTGCCATGAAAACTCCGGGTCCGCACTTGGGGCAGACGGGCTTGGTCCTGGTGACCTTGTCGCCGTCAACCTGGTATGCATCTTTCTTTGCGACTGCCTTCTTAGGTGCTGCTGCCTTTGCCATTAAAATCACTCCTCTGCGGGTGCGTCCTCTGCGGGCTCGGGCTTGTCTGCCTCGATTCCGTTCCTCTTCAGGAGGTACTCCCTGTCGAACTCGAGTGCTGCCTCTTTGTTCTCGTAGACCTTGGCGTATCCCTTGGACATGCCCTTTCCATAGACGGACTCGATGTTGTCGACGACGACGCAGTCCCTCTTGGATTTCATCTCCTTTGCGACTGCCTCTGCGACTGCGTTCCTTCCGGGGGTGGACTCGCCGTTGTGGTCCAGGGTGAAGTAAACCTCGACCCTCTTCTGGAGAGGGTTCTCTTTCTGCTGTGTGATTTCCATCTTCATTCTATTTCCTCCAATAGTGCCATGAGTCCCATGGCTTTCTCCTTGATGGCTGCGTCGACCTTGACGAGCATCATGCATTTGCCGGGCCAACCGTAGACCACATCCGTGCCGTCCGGTGACATGAGGATACAGGGCAACAGGGCCAGATCCTCCTCGCCGTCGACAAGCAGCAATCCACCTGTCCCGCCAATGCTCGCACGGATGGCATCCGACATCGCTGCCGTTATCATCCCTGCGGGGTTGACGACCTCAATCTTCTCCTCGTCCTGGACGAGTTTGGCGAACTCGGTCATCTCACGGCGCTCAGTCCTCCCGTCGTACACCGACAGCGAGGGCATGAAGCCGTGTTTCCTGAACGTCAGGGATACCACGTCCCCGACGGTCACCAAAGATGTTTCGACGACGTAGGAGTCCAGCTCCCCGTCGTACATCTCCCTTCCGATTGGTTCCTTGAATGCGTCCCTCGATTCCTCGGGGAGACGCAGGTCCCTCTCGAACATCCTGATCAGCGTACCTTGAGGGCGTACTTTCCGTTGTCGGAAATACCCATCCTCTTCGCGATCTCGGACTTCTCGAAGTCCATGACCGCAAGGTATCCCTGCCAGTCCTTGGATGTCTGACCGCCACAGCGGGGACAGACATCATCCTCGGAGATGAAGCTGCAATCCTTGCATGCCTTGAGCACGGGTCCGGCCATCACTCATCACCTGCCTCGTTCCTCTTCCTTGCATCCTCCTCGAGCCACTGGAGCTTTCCGAGTCCGGGCTGACGCATGGTGAGTCCGATTTTGCTGTCCTGGGGATTCTTCTCGTTGAGGTCAATACTGACGACCCTCGCCTTGACGATATCTCCGACAGCAAGGTGCCTTCCGCTGTCCTTTCCGACAAGCCTCTGGTTGGCCTCGTCGATGTCGACGCGGTCATCCATGACCTGACTGATATGCAGGAGCCCGTCGAGGGGACCGAATCTGACGAATGCTCCGAACTTGAGTACCTCAACCACCACTCCGATGATGATCTCGTTCTCCCTGGGCTTGAATACTACCTGGTCGAACACAACGGGCTGGTATACCGATCCGTCTCCGTGGACGATACGTCCCGGACCATCGGTCCTGACGTTCTTCACAAGGACGGTGAACATCTTGTCCTCTCCGAATCTGCCCTCGTAGGCATCCTGGGTGAGGTTCTCGATTATGTTGTCGATGTCGTCCTTGAGATCGGCGGGTCTTATGGGTACGGTCCTTCTGACCTCTGTAAGCATATACATGGTAGGTCCTCTCAGACTGATGCATTAGGCAGGTTGTATATAAAATTGAGTGAACGGAACGCGTGCGCATTCTATTATTATAATAGGTTTGGAAGGAGGGGATGGAACCCCTCCGGGATCACATGTCGGGGAACTCCTCGTCGTACCTCTCCATGCAGACCTTGATCATGGCCTTGGCCTCGTCTGCATCCAGCATCTCCTTGGCCTCGGTGACCTTGCCCTCGAGTGCCTTGTAGACGGAGAAGAAGTGCCTGATCTCGTCGGTGAGGTGCTGGGGGAGCTGGGTGATGCTGGTGAAGTCCCTGAAGAAGCGGTCTTTGGTGGGGACTGCGATGACCTTGTCGTCCTGGTCGCCACCGTCGATCATCTTGAGGAGACCGATGGGTGTGCACTCCACGAGGACGTTGGGGAGGAGGTCCTCGGAGCAGAGCAGGAGGATGTCGAGGGGGTCGCCGTCGAAGGCGTATGTCCTGGGGATGTATCCGTATGCCCAGGGGTATGCGACAGAGGTAGAAAGGATCCTGTCGAGTGCCAGCATACCGGTCTCCTCGTCGATCTCGTACTTGACCTTAGATCCCTTGGGGATCTCAAGGACTGCGGTGAACTTCTCGGGTGTAACCCTGTCTTTGGAAAGGTCGTGCATAATCATGCTATCACTGCCGACCCCCTACGTACCGCCCGTATTTCATACGAACGGTCCCGGGAACACGCCCGCGCGTACAGCGGCCCCTTCCAATGACTCATCCTGCACGACCTTGGAGCACACCACGGAACGGAGACGAGGCACCATGTCGGCATCCGCATATCCGGCACCGAACGTCAGTACCGGGTTCATGACCTGGGAACCGGAGACCTCCCCCGCCAATGTGGAACCCACATCGCATGTCAGCGAGAGGATGATGTCGTGGTCGGCGACGCCGTCCAAGCCGGAAGCGACCTTCGGTACCAGACATGAGGCGGAGGTGTGTGCGGTCCCGACGACGTCGACACCGTCCCCACGGAGCCTCTCGGCCAGTCTGCCTGCAGCCTCGGAACCACCGAGTCCGCACAGTCTGGCACATGTGTTGCAGGTCCATATCAGGACCCTCTTCCCCTCGAGGTCGGCGAGGAGGTCCGCGTACTCCCGGTCACGAGCCATCAGCATCATCTTCCTCCCCCTGTGACGTCCATCCTGGAGCCTGGCGTACCTTGGAACCCCATGGGCCTGCCGAACCCAGTGTATGTAATCTCCAATCTGGAGACGATGTCCTTGCCGTGGTTCACTATGGTCTCACGGGACTCCTCT
Source organism: Candidatus Methanomethylophilaceae archaeon (assembly GCA_017935945.1). Taxonomy (GTDB): domain Archaea; phylum Thermoplasmatota; class Thermoplasmata; order Methanomassiliicoccales; family Methanomethylophilaceae; genus Methanoprimaticola. Next base: position 7,983 of record JAGBGN010000056.1, read on the forward strand.
GACTCCACCCTTATGTCCGTGGCGTTCTGTGACACCAGCAGGTCGATCACCATCTTGTTGCAATGGGAATCGGCGAATCTGACCGCGGAATCCAGGTTGTCGAACAGGTGCCTCCCGTCCTGCACGAACACCTCGTATGGCGAGGCGATGTCGTCCAGATCCTCGGGACGAATGAGTGCCGTGGTGGTCTCGGAAAGCATCGCGGATATCGCACCGACGGCGTTGCCCACGTCTGAGTGCGGCTGTGTGAGTATCTCGGTATCGATCACCTCGCCGATCCAGCCGGTGTACACGGCCGAAGGTGCACCGATCCCGATGATCGGCTTGTTCAGGTGCAACCTGCATCCGAAATCGATCCCGTCCAGACCGGAGACGGCCTTGTCCAGCAGGTTGTCTCCCGCAGGACCCATCTCGTCGGTCCCTATCTCCTCCATCATCAGGTCCCTCACCAGCTCCCTGCACAGTTTGGACCTGATCGTCCTGCGGGTGGCGTCTATGAAATCATCCAATTCCATCCCGGACCTCGCGGCCAGGTACCTCGCGGCCGCCTGGGATGCATCCGAATCGAACTCTGTGTAGATGCCCAGGACATGCAACAGGTCCGTGGGTGTGAAACCGATCCTCTGGACGAGGCCCCTGCCCTCCAACCAGGTTGCGGATATCGACGTCGGGTACACCCCCATCGCCACAGCCGCCTGGGTGATCGTCATGGGGCGTTCGGCTATGAGTTCCATGAACCTGCTATCAGTCTGGTTCAGCTTGTCCCTCTCCATGGGTGCCCTCACCGGCGTGAACAGCTCATTGTCGAGGATCACGCACGAGATATCACGGGACGGCCTCCTCAATGGCGTGGCGGTCGATGCCACGGATTCCAGATGCTCCCTTATGCCGGACCACCTGGATGATGCGACGCACATGGGGACCACACGGGAAGGGTCCAGGACTATGTCGGGACCGTTCACTAGTATGCGGCTGTCCCCTCCGATACCGGAGGTGGATATCCTCGCAGCGACGATGTGCGTGCGCCTGCCACCGATGGTCATACCCTCGGACGACAACCTGGGACGGCCATCGCGGATGACTCCTATGTCCGTGGTCGTACCGCCCATGTCCAGGACCACTGCATCCCTGCGACCCGTCATGGTCATGGCACCTATGAGACTGGCGGATGGTCCGGACAGCACGGTCTCCACCGGTTTCTCCCTGGCCATGTCCTCGCTCATAAGGGATCCGTTGCCCCTCACTATATGTATCGGGATATCCAGACCGAACTCGGACAGAACCCCCCTCACAGAACGGATGAGTTCTTCCATCACTGGCATGAGGCGGGCGTTCATGATGCATGTGGACACACGCTCGTTGAAACCAAGTGATGCGGACAGCTCGTGACCGCAGACCGCCGGGATCCCCAGGATCTCCCTGGCCATCGCCTTGACGGTCCTCTCGTGGTCCGGATTGCGGATGGCGAAGAGCCCGTTCACCGCCACGGCATCCACCTCGTCCACCACCGACCTCAGGAAAACCTCCACGGAGTCCGTGTCCAGGGAGGATTCCTCGGCCCCATGGCCGTTATGACCGCCATCCACGACCACCTTCCTATCGACCGGGACCGTCCCACCGTAATCCTTGCCTATACACACCAATGCTACCCTACAACCCCTGCCCTCCACGACGGAGTTGGTAGCCAGCGTGGATGACAACGAGACAAGAGAAACCTCGGACAGTGCCTCGCGCCCTATGCCCTGCAACGCACCGCGTATCCCTATGGAGAGGTCGCCGTGCGTGGTCGGGGACTTGGCCTTGGCCAGGACCCTGCCCGTCTCCATCTCCAAGATGACCGCATCGGTGTTCGTCCCACCGGTGTCCAGTCCCAATCCTATGCTCATGCCGGGGTCATCGGCTGTCGGACGGATAAACTGTTCTAATGACCCTCCCCCGATTGGTTGCCATCGGGAAATGTATTTATTGGTATCAGGATAGGGCCCCTGAAAGAAGGTAGACAGAAATGTCAGAGAAACTCGATCTCATTGCAGTTGAGGACATCAAGGTGTCCAAGGGAATGACCGTTGACCAGATGTTGAAAGCCATGGGACGTGCGGGAGGATTCACCGCACAGAAACTCGCGGATGCAACCGACATCGTCGAGAACATGGTCAAGAAGGAGGGCTGCCTCAAGGTCCTGTCCTTCCCCGCATGCATCATGGCAACCGGAACCCGCGGTGTCATCGTCGACATGGTCAAGAACAAGATGGTCGACCTCATCATCACCACCTGCGGAACCCTGGATCACGACCTCTCCAGGACATTCGCCGAGTACTACAAGGGCGACTTCATGATGGACGATGCCATGCTCAGGGATGAGTACGAGATCAGCAGGCTCGGAAACGTCCTCGTTCCCGATGCATGCTACGGAGAGGTCCTCGAGGAGAACCTCCTCCCCATGTTCGACGAGATCTTCGCCGAGACCCAGTCCCTCTCCACCCACGAGATCATCGACCAGGTCGGTGCAAGGCTCGACAACGAGGACTCCCTGCTCTACCAGTGCCACAAGAACGGTGTCCCCATCTTCGTCCCCGGAATCACCGACGGATCCTTCGGATGCCAGCTCTGGATGTACTACCAGATGCACAGGAAGCTCAGGATCGACCTCATGGCCGACGAGCAGATGCTCTCCGAGATGACCAACGATGCCGAGACCATGGGCGCCATCATCATCGGAGGAGGAATCTCCAAGCACCACGTCATCTGGTGGAGCCAGTTCCGTGGTGGACTCGACTACTGCATCTACCTCACCACCGCACAGGAGTTCGACGGATCCCTGTCCGGTGCCCAGATCAGGGAGGCAGTCTCCTGGGGTAAGGTCAAGGCCGATGCCAGCAAGATGACCGTCGAGGGCGATGCCACCATCTCCCTGCCCCTCATCTACGCAGGCCTCGTCGAAAGGGTGCTCTGAACATGGACAAGCTCCTGGTGCTGCCCGGCGACGGCATAGGCCCGTCCGTCGTCAAGTCCGCCATCGATGTCCTGGACATACTGGTGGATGGACTCGAGATCGTCTACTCGGAGATAGGGTTCTCCGCCTACGAGTCGACGGGGCAGCACCTCCCCTATGAGACATTGGACCTCACAGGGGAATGCCGCAACATCCTATCCGGACCTGTCCACAACACATCCGACAGGCGCAGTCCACTGGACACCCTCAAGCTCCAACTGGACCTGTACGCCGTGATGAGGAGGTTCAAGACCCTGTCGCCTGACATGGGATCGCCCGAGATGGACGTGACCCTCTGGGCCAGCAACGCCACGCTCGGACAGGACATCATCGAGACCAGGGACATGGAGGGCATCACCATCAACAAGTACATCAGGTCCTCCTCGTACAGCAGGATGATGGGCAAGGCACTCTCGGAAATGGAGTCCAAGGACAAGAGGAGGGTGGTCTGTGCGGTCCGCTCGGACCTCCTCCCCGAGTCCAGCCAACTCTTCAGGGACAGCTTCGAGTCGCTCTTCGTCAACTCCGTCTACGACACGGATGTTATGAACATCGACAGGTGGGCCTCGTCTGTGGTCAGGAACCCCCATCTCACGGAATTCCTGATCTGCGCCGACCTGTACAGCCATGTGGCTGCCGGACTACTCGCAGGGATGACCGGTGGGAACCACCTGTCCCCCATCGCGTACGTCGGGGACACCAACAACCTGTACATCCCGGGTCACATGGAGAGCTTCAACGATGTTCCCAAGGACTACCTCAACCCCACATCCGCGATCATGGCCGTGTCACAGGCCATATTCGACATGGGGTACAGGAAAGAGGCGGACGATGTCGTCAACGCCCTTGTCGAAACGTACTCGGCAGGGCACAAGACCCCGGAACTCGGCGGAGACCTCACGACAGAGGAATTCACCCGCAGGGTCATATCCAACCTCTGACCGACGGTTCCGAAGAAACCCCTTCAGGTGACATATCTTTATGCTAAACCATCCATACATCGGATGGAGTATCAGAACATGATTGATGCAGGACACAGAGCATGTGTTGAAGCGGCCCTCAACCACGAAAAGGCGGACAGGACACCCGTCAACAACTTCGCCCTCGTCACGGCGGCCCGCAGTGCCGGGATCAAGGTCGACGAGGCCAGATGGAACCCCAAGATCTCCGCCAAGGTTTCAGTGGACTATGCACTCAAGACCAAATCGGATTTCATCAAGCCCATCCTGGACTCCCAGGTGCCGTTCACAGACCTGGGGATGAAGGTGAACTTCCCCGAAGACGACTACGGTATGATCCCAGGACACATCGTGGAGACCGCAGAGGATGTGGATGCACTGGCGCTTTTCGACCCTTCCGTCGCATCCGAATGCCCCAACTTCACCAAGGTCTTCGTCGATGCACTCGAGGAGACATCCCGCATCCTACCCGAGGACCTTCACATATGCGGACTCTCCTGGGGACCCATCACCACAGCAGGATACTGCATGGGAACCGAGAACATGATGTTCGCCACGATGATCGAGCCTGAACTGGTACAGAAACTGATCGGCAAGGTCACCGGACTCGTATCCGATATGCAGACCCGCATGATCGAAGCCGGAGCCACCGTCATGTGGATGGCCGACCCGACATCCTCCCAGGACCTGATCTCCCCGGACATGTTCCGCGAGTACTCTCTGAATCCCATCAAGCAGGTCGTTTCCGACGTGAACGCTATGAGCGACGTACCCACATTCGTCCACATCTGCGGTAACACACTGGATACCATGAAGATGCTTCCCGAGACCGGTACCGACTGCCTAAGTCTGGACCATGCGGTGGACATCTCCAAGGCCAAGAAGAACGCAGACGGCAAGTTCACCATCATGGGCAACCTGGATCCGGTCAGCCTCATAATGAACGGTACCCCCGAATCCATCAGGAAGGAGTCCTACGCACTCATCGATGCCGCCGGACAGGATGGCGGATTCATCCTGGCCCCCGGTTGCGAGACTCCGATATCCAGCCCGGACGAGAATGTGCTGGCCATGGGCCTTGCAGGACGTGATTACTGGTCGAATTGATCGGTTCACTCTAAACCCCTTATAGTAAACTTTATTAATATCATCTCTATACCATGGATTAGTGCAAGGGTAGTCAAGCATGGCCAACGACGCTAGCTTGAGGGGCTAGTCCTTAGTGGTCCGAGGGTTCAAATCCCTTCCCTTGCACCAATTTTTCACTAGCCAGACATTAGTTTCGGTGCAATGCGCTCGTTGCACAAGCGAAAGCATCGGAATCGTCCTCATTGACGTCCGGAAGACGGAGTGAAAAACTCATGGAAAGAGAGTCAGAGGATGCCCTCGAAAATAGGCAGTCTGGCGATTTAGAAGAGGTACTTTTGACGGTCGGAACCCCTGATTCTTCGAAGCGGTTTTGGTGCAATGCGGGTGATGCGAACCCCCTTGCGGAGGGGGAAGGGAGAGGCATCTCACCACCTATCCCTTGCGTCATCGATTGCCTCCCTCTCGCTCACCCTGCAGTAGTAAAGCTCGGTGGTGCGGGTGCTCTTGTGGCCCATGAGCCTCGAGATCTTCTCCATCTCCATGTGGTTGTCCTTGTAGTGCTGCCCGAACATCCTCCTGCAGTCCCTGAGCTCGAAGGTGGTGCCCACGGCCTTCGCGACCCTGCCCTTGATCCCTCTGATGGAATTCGAGGACAAATGGCCGAAGTCGCCGCCGAGCTTGAAGAACAATGCATCGGATGTAGCTCCGTGGGCCGTGAGGAACACAGCCCTGTGGAAGAGGTCATCCGCAACAGGAGTAAGAACAATTCCAATTGATGGAATAGTTTATTCACCCTACCAATACCCTACCATTACCTTACCAGTTTGGTAGGGTATATATAACTATTCTACTATGACCTTTCATGCATCTTCCAAGAAATCCTCCAAAAATCGAATCGATTTTATCAAACGAACAGAAATCAAAGGATATACCGTCTGAAGAAATCAAGGAATATGCAAAAGAATTCAATAAAAAATATCTTCACTGGTCGGAGGTACGTTTAAGAGATACCGGATCTTTCGATCCGGATATAGTTTGGGCCAGAATGAAACTGGTACGCATGGATAACAGTACGACCGTAATTTTCGGAAAAACACGTTATCATTATTACATATCAGACAGGATTATGAAGATGTTGCACGAGTTCGATATGAGGGCAACGGTAGGTCTGTTCCCTGATACTATCGATTCACATAGGAAGGCCTATTATTCAGTCAGTTCGCTGATGGAGGAATCTATCGCTTCAAGTCAGATGGAAGGTGCGGTTACCACAACCAAGAAAGCCAAGGAGATGCTGCGCAAGAACATCCGCCCGAAGGACAAATCGGAAAGGATGATTGTGAATAATTACAGAGCGATGCTATTCATCAAGGATCATAATAATCAACAGCTTTCGCCTGAATTCATCAAAGATATACACAATATTGTGACGGAGGGCACTTTAGAAGAAAGATATATGGGTAAATTCCGTGACAATGACGACGTCGTTGTCCAGGATTCTCTTTCAGGAGAAGTATTCCATCAGCCCATACCGAGGGATCAGATAGACTCGGCAATTCAGCAGCTTTGCGATTTTATCAATGATGAAAGCGAATTCTTGCATCCGATCATTAAAGGAATAATCTTGCATTATGCGATTGCATTCATACATCCGTTCGAAGATGGTAACGGGCGTGTTGCACGTACGCTATTCTATTGGTACGAATTGAAGAGCGGATATTGGCTCATGGAGTATCTGGCTCTGTCCAGATACATAAAGGACCATAAGGGGAAATATGAGGAATCATACGTGTTTGGAGAATCCGATGGAAATGACATGACCTATTTCATTCTGTACAATTTGAAGGCTCTTATGGATTCAGTCGACAAATTCGAAGAATATCTTAAGAGGAAAATAGAAGAAGAACGTATGATGAAGACGAAGCTCTCTGATTACGGTCTGAATGATAGACAGATCAGAGTAGTTACAAGTCTGATGAATGGCGGTACGGTAACAGTGAGATCTGTGGAGAATCAGTACATGGTATCATTGAATACTGCAAGAGCCGACATCAGAACTTTGGTCGATATGGGATTATTGACTGAGACTGGAAGAGAAGTCAATATGAAGGTTTATTCTTGGTCAGGAAAGAAGATCTGATACCCTACCAATACCCTACCAATACCCTACCAATTTGGTATTATAATCAAGTATTGAATAAGAATAGGCTAAGTTTTGGAAAGGTTTTCACACCCCTAGTCGTCAATCGCAAGCAGTTGAAAAAGCTTATCAGCGATTTTATGACTTTGTGTATCTATCCAGTATATGATACGATACGCTTCAATCATCCCTTAATCCAAGGATAGAATCCTCCATACCCTCCCTTCGGCTGACATAGTCGCATTGTCTATTTCCGATACCGAAAAGGAGATAATCGACGCCATCAAGGGGGACCCATACATCAAATTACACGATCTTTCGGTCCGTCTGGAGTACAGCGAGGGTCAGATCAAACGCGGGATTGCCAAGCTGAAAGAGGGGGGATCCTATCAAGGGTTGAAAACAAGGAGAATTGGTTTTCATTTGCACCAAAAAAATAAGGGGGTTTCGGTGCAAGGGTGGCGATGCGAATGGGTCCAAAAATGGCGATTTTCGGGCCTTTTCCCTATATGCTGGATGGGGGGTTGTGCATACCTTCCCTTGCACCAATATTTCTCCAACTTGGTGCTTCGGTTCATTCTTCATCGAAACATTTCCATCATCACAACCGCACGATGATGACGCATCCATGAGCCCATCGTGTGGTCATGGCAACGATTCTTGAGAAAAAAGGAAAAATGCACCGGGCCCATCGAGGACCCGATGCCTGTTTCGAACGGTTCAGATGGTCAACGAGGGGACCATGGCCATCGTGGCCAGGTACACCACGTAGATCGCCACAAGGACCGCACCCATCGGACGGGAAATCCTGTTGTTGAATCTGATCATGACGAACATCAGGGCGGACATCAACAGCATCACGGGGAAATGGAACGTGAGGATCGTCTCGGAGATGGGGATGTCGACGATGAGTGCTCCGACCCCCAGGACGAAGAACATGTTGAAGATGTTGCTACCCACGATGTTTGCCACGGCCAGGTCTGATTCCTTGCGGTAAGCGGCCATCAGACAGATGCATATCTCCGGCAGAGACGTACCGACAGCGACCACGATCAATCCGATGAGGAGCTCCGACACGCCGAAGATGGTGGCCAGCTCGGTGGCTCCGTCTATGAAGAACCTGGCGCCGTAGTACAGGAAAACCAATCCCAGGGCACACATGACGATCAGACGGGGAAGACCGTACTGGTTCCCGCCCTCCACAACATCCGATGTGTAGGCCTCCTGTCCCTCTGCATCCCCCTTCTTGAGATAGTACACGAGGAACACGAACACCACGAGGGCCGAACAGAGGATGAGACCCTCCACGAATCCGATGAATCCTCCGATGGACATCACCACGACAACGAGCGATGCGACCATCATCATGATGACCTCGAACCTCATCGAGAGGTACTTGGCGGCAAGCGGACTGATCATGGCTGCGAGACCGATCGCCAGACCGATGTTCACGATGTTGCTTCCGACCACGTTCCCTATGATGATCTCCGGTGTTTCGGAACTGACCAGGGATGTGACGCATTCCGGAGCTGAGGATCCGAACGCCACTACGGTGAGTCCGACAACGAATGCACTGATCCCCAGGCGGAGTGCCAAACCCTTGGCCCCCTTCACAAGCCAATCGGAACCGAAGTAGAGCATGACTATGCCCACAGGGATTCCGAGCAATACCCAATCCATGTTATTTTCTCCATATCAGATTTGAAATAGTTAACTGTCGAAAGCATAAGTGAGTTCGCAGGAACCACCATGTACATCGAAGTCCGCGACCGCACCGTTTATAAACGTCATGCGGGGAGCCTTGTGTCCAACATCAGCACCGAACACTTTCGGTACATCGAATCCGGACAGCGCATCGCAAACGGTGCCGATGTAATCCTCTCCTTTGAAGAACAGGGGCCTACCGAAGACGAATCCGGTAACGTTCTCGAACCAACCGTCATCGGACATGCCGTTCAGCATCCTGGAGATGCGCGACTCGTCCATATCGTATGTCTCCATGTACCAAACGATGCCGTCGTCGGCGTACTTCCTGATGAAACCCCTGGGATCGGCCGTGGCCTTGCGATGGAACCATTCCAGGACGTCCATGCAGCCGCCGATCAACCTGCCCGAAAACCTGACATCGCCGGATGGCGACACCCATTCCACAGGTGCCTCCTCGCGCAGACCCTCCAATCCCGTGACCCTGTCGGCGAAACCCACCTCATGGAATGGGAAGGATGTCTGGGAGGTGCGGGAACCCTCGACGAACTCCATGTTCTCGGTGATGCTGCGATGCCATGGATCCATACCGTAGTCACCGAAGTTTCCACCGTATATCGTGGCGACATCGCATTCGGTCGTGATCTTGAACAGGAGGACGGTGTTGTCCGAGTACCCCTGGATCCACTTGGGTGAACGGGACATCAGGTCCCAATCCATGTGTAGGAGCATCTCGTGCTGGTAATCCCCGCCCTTCGCCGAGACTATGTATGCGACGGAGGGATCCGCCAGCAGGGAGTACAGCTCCCTGACCCTCTGGTCAGCCGGGGCACTGCGTCCGGTCTCATCGGCCGTGTATACATCCGGTGTCTCGATGACCCTGTAACCCCTCTCCTCCAACCTCCTGATGGCGTTGCGGAAACGGTTGATGTCCGTGGGGTCGGTTACACCGAATGACGGTGCGGTCACCCCGATCGCATCCCCTGCGGATAGGAACCTTGGAAACTTCATGGCCCGGGTATCGTGCTAGTTCTATATGCCCATTGGTCGTTACCCTGTCCCATGGGAATACTGTCTGACAAGGATATCGTCGAGAGCATGATGACCGGATACCTCGGGATATCCGATTACCATGAGAGGGGACTCACCCCCAACGGATACGACCTCCGCATCGCTGAGATCAGCGTGAGGGGCGATGATGAGATCAAGAGGGAGGGCGTGGTGACCATTCCCCCCAGGACCATGTTCTACGTGTCCACCATCGAGAGGGTCCGCATGCCCTCCGATGTATGCGCACAGCTCTGGCTCAGGACCACCTGGATAAGGAAGGGTATAATCGGTGCGTTCGGCAAGATCGATGCCGGGTTCGAGGGGACCCTCACACTCGGTGCCTACAACGCCACCGACGACCCCGTGGAGATCCCCATCGGGGAGAGATTCTGCCAGATGGTCTTCGAGACACTCAACTCCGTCTCCCTGAAGGACTACGCCGAGAGAAGTGGAAACTACCAGGGGCAGACCGGTATCACACTGGAACCGGTCAAGAAGTGACCTTGTCCCTCATCGGAAGGTAACAGGCAGGGACGCGTGGGAGGTCCTTGAGACCGCCGATTACCTCCAGGGACTCCATGTCAATCGTCTCGGTGACATGGTACCTCTTGGGTATGAACTCACGTGTCTCCCTGTCCACCCTTCCGATGAATATCCTGTCGGACACCGGGTTGTCCTTTCCGGGCACACGGTGACTCCGGCATTCATACAGGTAGGTGTACCTACCCTTCTCCACACGAGCTATGTATGCCATGGTCGGGAACATGGCATCCGACCGTAAATACATGATTTTAAGCTGTGACTATACTGAATCCGACGTTTCCGGGATCACATGGTCGGCCGTAGTATCCAGGATGCGTGGTTTCACATCGTTTCAGGTGTAGAAACTTCCTGAAACCATGTTCAATTAAATACGGGACCGATTTGAGAACGTCTCACGGCGAAAGCCGAGGAGATAGCAAACATGGTCTTCATAAGATATCAGCATGTGGAGCGCATCAACACGGACGAATCCATGGGACTGTTGGATGGGACATGTCACATCTTCCCCAAGATGGACGGTTCGAACATGGGTGTGTACTCCGAGGATTCGGAGATCCGCATGATGAGCAGGAACAGGGAACTCGATGGTTCCGAACCCTTCGCGAAGTTCGCCGTCGCCCATGATGGGATAAGGAGGTTCGTGAAGGACTTCCCGGGGATGCGCCTCTACGGGGAATGGATGGTACCCCATACCGTGAGGTCCTATGTCCCCGAGGTATGGAACAGATGGTTCGTTTTCGACATGACCGCCGAATTCCCCGATAGAAACTACACCTACATCGGTGTGAACGGGGAGGAGCGCACACTCGACTGCGATGGTCGTACATACATCCCCTACGAGGAGTACGTACCGATACTCGAAGCATACGGGATCGATTACATCCCCTGCATCGATGTTTTGGAGAACCCCGCCCCGGAGTGCCTTGCCGAATATGCCGACGTGAAGAACACCTGGATGATGTCCACGGGATGCGGGGAGGGCATCGTGGTGAAACGCTACGGTTTCGTGAACGCATACGGCAGGACGAGCTGGGCGAAGGTGATCAACGTCGAGTTCGCATCCATGTCCAAAGGCCTGAGGGTCAGGAACTGGCAGGCCAAACACGGGGACATGCCCCTGGAGTACACGCTCATCAGGGAGGGGGTCACACCCGACCTCGTGAACAAGGAGTACGAGAAGATCAGGGAATCGACCGAGAAGGTCGAACCCGGGAGACTGCTCGGGACGGTATGGCATGAGTTCTTCCACGAGGAACTGTGGGACCTCATCAGGAAACACAAGAACCCCACGGTGAACTTCAACGTCCTGCGCAAGGAATGCGACCTCATGGTGAAGGTCATCAGACCGGAGGTGTTCGGATTGACAAAACTGGATGTCAGGGGATCATGCTGTCCTGACGATATCCATTGAGTAGACACTCATGGTGGGGGAGTAGGTCTTCAGCTCGGAACTGCTGATGGATATGCTGTATCCCCTCTCCTCCATCCCCCTCACAAGGGAGTCGCATAATGCAGGGAAATCCACCCTCTCTATGATCTTGTACATGTGCACCGTACCCCCGACCTTGAGACGGTCCATGGCGAAACCCAGGAACCTATCGGCGATCTGCGGGAGGTTCATGATGATGCGGTCGGCCATTGGGAGGTCGTAGATGAGCTCGGATGAATCGCCTGTCATCGGGAACAGGTTGTCCACATGGTTCTTCTCCGCATTCATCCTCGCGAAGTGCTCGGCCTCAGGGTTCAGATCGATGGAGTAGACCTCGGACGGGGATGCGTTCTTGCATATCACGGTACCGAACGGGGCCACACCGCCGAACATGTCGATGATCACCTCCCCGTCAGCCACCATCGATGCGATACGAGACCTCTCGGATGATAGACGCGGGTTGAAGTAGACCCTTGCAGGATCCGTGTACAGCCTGACACCGAACTCCTTGTGGACGGTCTCGGAAGAACCTTCACCGGCAACCTTCTGGAGGTCGCGTATCCTGAACTCCCCCTTGACACCGTCATCGAGGAACACTATGCGAAGGTTGCTGTTGACCTTGAGGAGGGCCTCTCCGATCACGGAACGGTACTGCATCAGTTCATCGGGGAGCTTCATCATGGCCACATCGCCCACGATGTCGAACGATGTTGGCAGGATGTCCCTCAGGTCCTCGGGTACATCGGCCACCTCCCTGTAATCCGTGGGGCGGTGCTCCTGAACCTGCATCTCGGCATCCACGACCTCGTAATCCCCGAAGGAATCGCAGAGGATAGGTATCAGAAGGCAATCGCCATCCGCACGTATCCTCGCATCCAGATCCAGCATGCCACCTGCAACGAGATCGGCCCTGACGGCCTCGCCTTCACGCTTCGGTACACGCACACATCTGGTCATGTTGCCGAGGTAGGTGCGATTCATATTATAACCCCATGGATGCACCAACGTCAGGATACCCCACCCATACCATCCGTCGAACTATCACAAACTAAGAGCGTGAGAGTAGACTTTATTAACGTCATTCACTACGACCGAATGTGAAACCGATTGCAGACCTGAACGTCGCGGTACTGAAACACATATTCAAGTACAGATTCAACATCGCACACTGGACCAAAGAGAACAAGACCTTTGGTAAGGCGATATACAAGATGCTCTTCGACAAGGACGATATGATCGTCCTCCCCAAGGACAGTGTGGCGAAGAGCAGGACCATCGAGACGGACATCCCCCTCGACAGTCCGGAGTCCAGTACCGTGCTCCCCAGCGAGGTCGTCAAGGAACTCATAAGGTCGGCGGGTCACATATTCATCATGAACTTCTGTCTGTGCAGGAAATGCACCGGTTGCAAGGACTATCCCACAGACCATGGATGCATCTTCCTAGGAAACGGCGTCCACAAGATCCCTCCGGAGTACGGTCGCCTGGCCACCGCCGAGGAGGCTGTCGATTACATCGACGAGTGCTCCGCACTGGGTCTGGTCCACATCATCGGAAGGAACAAGATCGACCACATCTGGATGAACCTCGGTATGAAGGTCGAGCTCATGACCATCTGCAACTGCTGTCCGTGCTGCTGCCTCTGGAAGGTCGTCAACGATATCTCCAACGACATCGGCGATGCGTTCAGGAGGATGAGGAGCGTCGAGGTCACCGTGGACCCGCTGAAGTGCACCGGATGCGGCGTCTGTGTGGAATCCTGTTTCGCGAGTGCAGTCAACATCGTGAATGGTGTCTGCAACATCGTCGAGGACCTGTGCAGGGGATGCGGTCGCTGTGTCGAGAACTGCCTCGAGGGTGCCATCTCCCTGACCTATGACAGGAAGGCCATCGACCAGGAGATCGCACAGATGAAGTCCCTTGCGGACCTCTCATAAGAAGGATTGTAAATGTGGGGTTTCCCCCACGGTTTCAAAGGGTGTTGTGACCTGTCCTGATCCTCTTGGGTAGGACGAAGAGCTCACCATCGTCATCGAATCCGACGGATGCGGACACATCGTACACCCTCTCGATCAGTTCCGGGGTGATGACCTCCTTCGGCTTGCCGATACCCATGATCTCACCCTTCCTCATTATTATGCAGAGGTCGCAGTACCTTGCCATCAGCGAAATGTCGTGCTCGGCGACAAGGATGGTCATATCCTTCTTGACCATGGCATTGAGGTACTCCATCACATCGAGCTTGTACTTCATGTCCAAATGGGATGTGGGTTCATCCACAAGCATCAACCTGGGCTCCTGGACGTATGCCTTGGCGATGAGGACACGTTGCTGCTCTCCGGATGAGAGCGCACCCATCTGCCTGTCCTGGAGATGCTCGACACCGAACTTCTTCAGGGCGTCGATCACGACCCCTTCATCGTTCTCGGTCTCCCACCACATGTTCTTCAGGAACGGGTAACGGCCCATCATCACCGTCTCATATACGGTCAGACCAAAGCTGTTCCTGAGCTCCGCCGGGACGTTGGCCACCTTCTTGGCGACCTCGGCGGGACCCTTGTCCAGAACGGACTCCCCGTCGATCAGGATCTCCCCGGAGGTGGGGTCATGCATCCTGTTGATGCACTTCATCATGGTCGACTTACCGCATCCGTTGGGTCCGATGAGTCCGACCAGCATTCCGGACGGGATCTTGTATGAGACCCCGCGGACGGCGTGGTATCCGTCCTCGTAGTACTTGTGGAGGTCCCTGACCTCCAACAGGGGTGTTTCATCCATCGTACATCCTCCCCTTCTTGATCAGGAGATAGGCGAACACAGGTGCGCCTATCACAGTGGTGATCGCACCGACCGGGAGCTCCATGGGGATCATCACCATCTTGGAGAACAGGTCGGCGGCCAGCATCAACGCCCCTCCCACGACCATGGACGCGGGCATGACGAGCCTGTGATCCCCTCCGAGGATCATACGGCACAGGTGCGGGACGACCAGTCCCACGAATCCGATGATTCCGACGAAGGCCACACAGACCGCGGCCAAGACGGATGCCAGGATCAGCATCCACCTGTTGAATCTGAACACATCCAGACCCATCTGCCTTGCCTGGTCCTCTCCCAGGAGGACGAGGTTGAACTCCTTGGCCCAGATGAGTGGGACTATCGAGAGTGCGATGGCCGGAATCGCCATGATGATTGTCTGCTCCCATGAGATGTTGGCGAAGGAACCGAACAACCAGGACATGGCACTGTTCAGCTTGTCACCGGCCATGCTCAACAGGAGAGTCTGGATAGCGGAGAACACCAGTCCCACGATTATACCGCCGAGGACGTAGTTCACCGAGGATCCTCCGGCCTTCTCGGCCAGCAGCATGGTGGTCCCGAATGCGATGAGACCTCCGATCATGGCCACGATCGGTGTCGCATAGGTGACGTCTCCGAGCAGACCGAAGAACGTGAAGTCGAAGGCGATGGCTGCGACCGCGGCCACTCCGGCTCCTGATGATACACCCATGATGTACGGGTCGACCATCGGATTGCGGATGATGGCCTGATAGATCGAACCGGATATGGACAGACCGATTCCGACGACGAATGCGGCGACTGCCCTGGAGCATCTCGAATCGAAGATGATCGTCTCATCATAGGTCAGGGGTTCACCGGAGAACGTCTTCACGATGGCCGATGCCAGGATGGACAGGGACTCGCCGAGTCCGTAGTTTCCGGACGGTCCGAGTGCCAGACTGATGAGGAACAGGATGAATCCCAGTATGGACCCTATTATGAGGACGGTCACCAACCTGCGCTTGTTCCTCTTCACCTTGGAGGTACGGTCGTTGTTGAATCCGCTGATCTGCCTCAGTCTGCCGATGATGTACTGTACCGGGGGTTCCCCCTTGGTCCTCTTCACCCACAGACAGAGCACGACGAACAGCACCACGAGCACGATGATGACCGCTGCGAGGGTCTGGAGTGTGCCCCAACCGGCAGATGATACGGGCGACGGCATCTTTCCAGAGAACGCGAAGGCACCTCCGTCGGTACCGTTCAGCACCATTCCGTCGACGACGACGAGTCCGGTCATGGTCCATTCCCAGATCTCCTCCGGGTGCTTTACCTGTCCGAGGATCTTCCCCTCGAGGTCCATCATGTAGAGATCCCCTCCGGCCTCGTACTCGACTGCGAACAGGGTGTCCCCGTTCACGAGTGTCAACGGTGCCTTGAAAGCATCCCCGTTGAATCCCCTGAGGACCTCCATGGATCCATCCAGGGATATCCTGACGAGACCATCGTAGCTCAACGTGTACACACCGGTGAAATCATCGTTGTCCACGGGTACGAGGTAGTTGGAGTTCACACCGACACCGGTGCAGTCGAAGACCTGCTCCAGTCCGGATGATGTGAGCCTGTATGCGGCCACACCTCCCTCCATGGTGTCCATGCCCTGTCCGTCGGAATACGACATGACCAGGATGTCATCGACGATGACAGGTGAGAGCACGCTTCCGTACTCCCTGACACCGACACTGGTCTCCTTGGTTATCGTGAACACCTTGACCGAATCGATCAACTCACCCGTGCACTGGTCGAATGCGTAGAGGCATCCGTCCAACGCACCGGCGTAAACCACACCATCGTGGACGGTCGGCGACATGTAGTAACCACGACCGCCCATCGGGCTCTTCCAGATCACATCCAGGTCGAGGTCCACACAGTAGGTGTACGCATCAGCGGCGACGAAGTAGAGTGTACCGGAATCGTAGGTCACGGATGCTGGACCCGTGGAACGAAGGGTACCGATGACATCGTGGTCAATCGTACGGGGGATGTCCAGGGATTCTACCTCGCAGTACCCCTCACCGGGTCCGGTCAGGGGGATCTTGTAGAGTGTGTAGTTTGAGGCGGGGATGTAGATGTGCCCGCCGACGATCGCACCGGTGGCGGTCTCGTAACCGGCACTGCGCTCGTATTTGAAGCTCCACAGCTCCTCGCCTGTGAAACGGTCGTAGCAGTAGAGGGTCGGGTCGCTCTTGGCGGAGTGTCCTCCCCCATCGACGACGTATGCATGAGGTCCCTCCACCAGGATGGTCGAACAGACGAAGTTGGAGGAACCATAGTGGTAGGCCCAGTCGACCTCGTAGTCGCCTGTACCGAGGACAGCATCCTGATGTCCGCTGGAGAGTGCATCCCCACGGATCATTGTCCAGGATGTCCTGTAGTCCGGGGTCTCCGTGGGGAGGACCCCCTCGGGATAGAAACCCAGGGCGATGGCGCCACCGGTGTATGCGGCGGACATGTCCACCTCGTCGGTGATGTCCGACCATGAACCACCGGTCCATCCGTACACCCTCCATTGGGATGTGACATGGCCTATGGTCATCTCCCCTTTCCCATCGATGACGATACCGTCATCGAGGATCAGTTCGATGCCGTCTGAAGCCAGGGCCTCGGACAGCACCTCCCCGTAAACTCCGTCCCCCAACCCGTACCAATCGGTGACTCCGTTGCCACCGTCGAGCAGGAGGACGTCCTCCGCATTAGCGCCGTCCGCCATGACCATCGGTATGGACACCGCTATGACGGCTATCATCAACACTGCTGCAATACTGGTCCCCTTCAGATGGAACCCTCCTTTGTGATCGTGAGATAGTCACGGTACTCCCCGCCCACGAAATGGGGGATGACTATGCCGTCTCCGAAGATGTCACCGTGAATTATCCTGGCCATCAATTCCGTCATCTGGGCGACACGGGGCCCTGCACGGGATGCCAGGTCGCAGGCCTCACCTGCGAGTAGGTAGATGTCACCGTTCCTGTACGCGGTGGTGCCGCGCCATTCGGATGACATGGAATCGATCATGGAATCGTACTCTTCCTGTGTGGCCGTGTAATCTGTGGATGCCACCACTATGACCGATGGATCGTACTTCAGGATGGTCTCGGCGTTGACCTGCACCCATCCCGACTCCTTCGTGTAAATGTTGTATGAATGGACTATGTCCATGATATCTGAAATGTATGTGTCGGAACCGGATACCCAGGGGGATTTGACGGCTGACAGGGATATCATCGTGGACACTTCATGTGTGTCGGAACCGGAATCGACGATGTCCCCAATCTCCGATATCTGGGATGACACCAGGTCTATGTTCTCGACAGCCACATCGTTCTCACCTATCGATGTGCCCACCATGTAGATGTTGTCCAGGACCACGTCTATGTCCTCGGCACCGCTTATCACGAGGACGTCCACACCGTTGGACCTGAGCTTCTCGGACATCTGGACGTGTGCGTTCTGGTTACCCATGCACACCACCAGGTCGGGATCCTGCTTGAGGACCATCTCGTAACTCGGGTTGGTGAATCCACCTATGACCTTGATCTTCCCGGTCTGCATGGCGGTGACCACCTCCGACGGGTAGTTGCTGTACATGTCCGCACCGACTATGAGGTCGAATCCGCCCACGGAGCACAGTATCTCCGTACATGTGGGTGCCAGGGAGACGACCCTCGACGGCTCGTTGTAACCGTAGAAACATACACCTGTGGCATCGACCGCACGGGTTGGGACCTCGCCCTCATCACAGTGACCCCAGCAGAGTACCGTGTAATCATCCACCAGGACATCCGATGGGTCGGAACCTATCACAACCCAATCGTCGTCACCATGTGGAACACCGTAGAGTCCCCAGGATCCATCGGCTGAATTTCCAATGCCGTTTATGGAGACAATCTTCTCCCCTTCGAGTACGAGTTCGAAGCCGTTCAGGGCGCATGCATACTCGAGGGCGGATATGGAATCGGGATCCTCCTCGGAATCCACGGGAACATAAGTGACATCCCGGTCACCGAAATCGACCAGGATACAGGAATCTGTGGTGGACGATGCAGACGAGGCTGCAAGGATGGTCGCCACAAGGCCTATCAACAGGATGGCCAGGGAAACCGCCACCTTAGCTCTGCTCGTCTGCATGGTTCACCTTTTTTCTTCAAATCTCAAGGTTTGAGTGTGGGTTTGCTCACGGGCTCGAAAGTATCCCTGTCGAGTCCTCCGTAGTAGAAGCAGTAGTACTCCACATCGGGCTCTATGGTACCGAGACCGACGGACATGCTCCAGTTCCAATCATCTATGGCCTCATCCCAGTAGAACTGGAGCCAGTAGATGTACTGGTCGGGATTGGATTCGTAATCACTGGATTTGTTCAGGATACTGACAACGTTGTCCCCGTTGAACACACAGTCGATATCAGCGGACTTGAGTGCATCCTCTGCAGCCTCGACAGCTGTATCTCCGGAGCCCTCGCACCATTTGGTGAAATCCCCATCCTGGACGAGGAACTTGATGTTGTAATCATACTCCTCATCTGGACTGTCACCCATCATGAACGCTGCACCTGCAGCGGCGATGATGACCACGACCACGACGGCCGCCAGAATTCCTTTGTTCATACCCATAGTATCACTTGGATTCGTATTGGATATTAATGCCAACTCATGGATATATACCTTGGGATGTACATCGGACATATATTCCAACTATAGTTGGATGGAATCTCCAAAATCACATATATTATCCAGATTCTGACATCATCAGCCATCATCGGAAACGGGTATCGAAAGACCCGGGACGGTTCACGCACCGGGTGAAAAAACGATTAAAAGGGTTGAAGGTCGAAGGAATCATCCCGATTGAGCATTGTTCTCTAAAACCGAGGAACATGCCAGGTCCGTCTCTTCGAACTCCTTGTTGTGTTCAGGTATGGGGTACTTGGCGATCATCACCAGTGCACCATCATGCTTGATGACATCCGCCTTCACACCGTATACGGTCTCGATGTTCTCGGGAGTCATGACCTCCTCAGGGGTACCGCAGGCGATGATGTGACCTTTCTTCATCATGACGATACGGTCGCAGTACTTTGCGACAGCATTGAGATCGTGTGCGGCGATGACGATCGCCATGTCCTTCTCGCGTTTGATCAGGTCCTTAAAGTACTGCATGACCTCCAAGGTGTACCTGATGTCCAGATGGGCCGTGGGCTCATCGACCAGCATTATCCTCGGCTGTTGGACGTACGCCTTGGCGATCAGGGTCCTCTGCCTCTCACCGCTGCTCAGCTGGGTGATGTCACGATCGGCGAGATGGGACATGCCGTACATCTCGAGGGCGGCCCTGACGACCTCCTCATCCTTCTCGGTCTCCCACCACATGCTCTGCCTGTGGGGATACCTTCCGAGCATGACGACCTCGTAGACACTGAGGTTGAAATCCGGCGGGAACTCCGTGGGGATGTTGGAACACATCTTGGCCATCTCCTCCAGGGAGACCTTCGTGACATCCAGTCCACCCACCGTGAGCGAACCCGTGGAGAGTTTGAGGAGACCGTTGATGGTCCTCATCGTCGTGGACTTACCGCAACCGTTGGGTCCGATTATGGCCACGAGCTCACCGGCCTTTATGGAGAGCATTATGTCATGGAGTGCGTGGTATGTCTCGTACTCCACATTCACATTCCTTGCATCGATCAGGATGTTCTCGTTTTCAGGCATATCCCTTACCCCTCCTCTTCAGAATGTACACGAAGAACGGAATTCCGACCAGTGTCGTGATCGCACCGATGGGCAGGGTGACACTGGCCACATTGATCAACTCCTTAACGAGAAGATCCGCAGCGGACAACAACAATGCTCCAATGACCATCGATGCGGGGATCAAGAGCCTGTGGTCCCCACCGAGGGCCATCCTGGCCAAATGGGGGACTATGAGTCCCACGAAACCTATGATTCCAACGAATGAAACACAGATCGCGGTAAGGAACGATGCTATGAGCATCATGATGAGCCTGAAACTATCGTAGTTGACTCCGAGCTCCATGGCCTGCTCCCTTCCGAGCAGGATGACATTGAACGTCCTGGAGTAGATCATGATTATGAACGATATCACCAGGACGGGGATCAACATGATCATGCACATCTCCCAGGATATTGCTGAGAAACTTCCGTTGAGGAAACCCAGGATGTTGTGCGTCTTATCATCATTGGTAAGCATCAGGATGGTTGTCACAGCACTGAATCCCATGGCTGTGATGACTCCCGACAGGACGAAACTGACATTGTTGTTTCCACTGAACTTGGAAATCATGAACGTCATCATGAATGCAATGACTGCGAACACGAATGCGAATATGGGCATCGCATAGTTTCCTCCGAAACTGAGCGTACTGCTGAATATGATGATGAACAAGGTGGCTCCGAGACCTGCTCCCGATGATACTCCGGTCATGTATGGATCCACAAGGGGATTCCTGATAATCGCCTGGAACACGATACCTGCAACTGCGAGACCTGCACCGACTGCGAATGTCGCTAAAACCCTGGGCATACGGAGGTTGAATATCGTACGGTCTATCCCGGTCTCGACACCGTTGTTCAACACGTTCTTCAATGAATCCAGAACCGTTGAAAGCGGATAATTGACTGTACCACATGCCAACGACAGCAGGATCATGATCAATAATGCGACTATACCGACACTGACGATGAGGACCAGGCGCCTCTTCATCCTTGCCGATGAACCGCTTATAACTTCTGTCATTTTATCAAAAATGAAATGTGGCGGTTGACCCGCCACGGTTTAATGGTTTCAGTTCTCCGTGTATCCCTTCAGGATCTCATAGTTGGAATTGTCTATGAAATAGGGAAGGTCATCCAGTGTAAGGGTCTCTCCCGAGGGTGCTTTGTAACACTCGGGATTCATGTAGAGACTCATGACGGGAAGTGAGTTGAACACCGTGTAAGGCGTTGTCCTGGAGATGTCATCGTTTGCCTTCTCACACACGAATATGACATTTCCATTCTGCACAGCTGCACAGTTCGCCCATGCGGTCTTCTTCATCTGTTCAATGAGTTTCGCATGTGCATCTGCGTTAGGTGCGGAGTCTCCCCAGGTAACGAGAATAACCTCCACATCAGAGGTCTGAGTAGAGATGTAATCCGTGTCCAAAGGTGACCAAGAGTTACCTCCGACAGGATTGTTGATCTTGGCAACCTTGCTGATCAGCTCACTTGCAGTGGACTCAACGCCTGCTGCATAAACACCGGATCCATCGAAAGATGAGATACTGTCGAAGTTACCGTTTTCATCGACTCCCCAAAGACTTCCGAGACCTGTGGTGATTATGACCTTAGTAGGTGATGCGGACTTGGTATTCTCAGAAATATCCTCGACGCTGTCCCTCATCTCATCGATGATGTCATCAGCCTTGTCTTCGCAACCGAATATGTATCCGAAGATCTCGATGTTCTTGTATATTCCCTCGTATCCATCATCGGATCCGAATGTCAGTACAACATTCATTCCAGATGCCTTGAGGGTATCGTATGCTGCCTTGGATCCACTTCCAGAATTGTCGAGGAAGGAGACATCCGCATTGACAGTGGAGATTGCATCGGTATCAGGACTGTAGTAGCTTCCACAGATCTTGACATCTGCAGGAATAAGCGGGTTATTACAATAAGAAACAACACCGACGAGCTTGTCACCGTAACCCATGTAACATATTGTATCAACAATGGAAGAACTGCATCCTGTAATCGAATCAACACCATTCAGTTTCTTGATCTGGTTACCAGCAGCATCAACCATTGTCTTGGAATCGCTATCATCGTCACCGTTCGTGAAGATGACAGCGCATGCTGCAATCGCTATGATAGCGACTGCCGCGACTGCAATGATTTTCTTGCTGTCCATAATATCACTAGTTGGTAGTTGGATGTATTAACCAACATTTATAATTAACATATTATATTTTAACAACGTTTATTTATCATTTATATAGATTTATATATCAACTGAGTTGGATATGTATCGGATATAATATCCAACTAGGCCTTTCTGGTGAATATGTGTAGACAAAAAAATGAAACTAAGATGTTTAGATGGTGATCCCGATGGATCATCAGTTCAGAGGACCATCGACACCGAACCTGGTGGAACCCGTGGGCAGCACATACACCGTACCTTCCTCCACGACCACCTTGACCCTTATGTCGAACACCTCTTGGATCGATTCCTCGGTCACGACCTCCTCGGGAGTACCGTATTTCAGGATGTGTCCCTTGGACAGGAGCAGTATCCTGTCACAGAACCTCGTCAGGAGGTTGATGTCATGGGATGCTATCAGGACGGTGAGGCCCTGTCTGCTCAGGTTGCGGAGGATCTCCATGATCTGGACCTTGAACTTGATGTCGAGATGTGCACTGGGCTCATCCACGAGGATCACCTTGGGCGTCTGGACCAGACCCTTGGCCAGGAGGACACGTGCCCTCTCACCGCTGCTCAACTCATGGAGTCTCCTGTTGGCATAATGGGCGATACCCATCCTCCACATCGCATCGTTGACAAGTTCCTCGTCCTTCTCATCCTCCCACCATATGGTCTTTATGAACGGCGAGCGCCCTAGAGCGACGTAGTCCCTGACCGACAGGGAGAAATCCACAGCGGTGTCCGCCGGAACCGTGGTGCAGATCCTGGCGATCTCTCCCATGGACAGTTCCATTATGTCCTCCGAATCGATCTTGATTGTTCCACCGGATGGTTTGTTGATCTTGTTGATGCAGCGCATCATCGTTGTCTTACCGGAACCGTTGGGCCCCATCAAGGCGACGAACTCCCCGGGCATTATCTCGAAGTCGATGTTCTTCAACGTACCCTCATCGGAATAGCTGAACGCCATCTCGGAGACTTCCAGCATGGGTCCATCAGATGACATAGCGCTTTCCCTCCTTTACCATGAGGTATATGAAGAACGGCACACCGATCACGGAGATTATCGCACCGATCGGCAGTTCACCGACGGTGAAGCTCCTGCAGAATACATCGGCAATGAGGAGGACGACGGAACCTATTATCGCACTGGTTGGGAGAAGAACCCTGTTGTCCCCTCCGACAACCATCCTGCAAAGATGCGGAACGATCAATCCAACGAAACCTATGACACCGCAGAAACAAACACAAAATGCGGACATGACTGCCACGAGCATCAACATGTTCCTCTTGAACTTCCTGGAATCCAGACCCAGATACCTTGCCTGATCCTCTCCGAGGAGCATCATGTTCAGGTTCCTCGCGAACGCCAGGATCACGAACAGTATGCAGAACACGAACAAAACCACGATCAGAGCCTCGGACCATTCGATGTTAGCGAAACTACCGAACATCCATGCTGTGACGGAATGCATCTTGTCTGCACTAAACGACATTATCAGGGTTGTTCCCGCGCTCAGACCTAGACCGATGATCGTTCCTCCGAGAACATAGCTCATCGCTTTACCACCAGCAGCCTCTGCCACGACCATGGTGACCGTGAATGCGACCAATGCACCGATGATCCCTGCAACGGGTACAAGCCACAACGTGGCGAAGGAGGTTGTCACCAAACCACTCAATGTTACCAACATCACACCGAATGATGCTCCGGAGGACACTCCTGTGACATATGGGTCCACCAGGGGGTTGTGGATCAGTGCCTGCATCACCGCCCCAGCTACAGCCAATCCTGCACCGACTGCTATCACTGCTAGAGAACGGGGCATCCTCTGATGTAGGATAACGATTCCACTCATGCTATCCGGATCCCCACCGGTCTGGAAAATGACCACTAGTTGATCCAGGGCCTCGGTGAAAGAAACGGGATATATGCCCATTGTCAGTGAATAGATGTACAACAGCAGTACCGACAGTAAACCTAGAATCACTATGGCACGAGCTCTGCGTCTAATCGTTTTCACACCAACGACCTTGCCCATCACTTCTTCCTGAAGTTTGAGGGCATCATCTACCATAATACGCCTCCTTAAAATTGGAAATGAAGGGGATGTCCCCCTCGGTTTCAATCGGTTTTGGACTCCACCCACTTGATGCTGTCCTTCCAGTCCTCATCGGTAAGGATCGTGGGTACTTCCAGTCCAAGGCCCTCTGCACTCACGATGGATGCGACAAGAGCATGACCCTCTGCAAAGTGCACAGTGGAGTAGCCGGTAGCCTGCATGGGATCGTACTCAAGACAGTATGCCTTACCCTCTTTGAACACATCGAGGTTTCCGAGGATGGGGTCTGCGTTCCACTTCTCGAGCTCCTCCTCCCAGTTCAGACCCATTGACATGTCATCGAATATTATGATGTCAGGATCTGCAGCAGCGATGGCTTCCTTAGATACTGTCGCGAAAGACTGGGTTGTGGGAAGTGCATTGACACATCCCAATGATTCCGCCACATCCATCACTTCAGACTGGTTGTAGATGTAGAAGCTACCGAAACAGTAGCATATCTTGGCTACCTTCAGACCAGAAACAGTGGGTGTTGCCTTCTTGATGTCGCTGACGAAATCATCGATCTCATTGCATATCTTCTCTGCCCTGTCGGATGCTCCGATGGCCTTTCCGAGGAGTGTGTAGTTCTCCTTGATGATCTCCCATCCGGAATCGGTGTTGAGAACGAACACGGTCACACCGGCATTCTGAATCTGCGTCATGCGTGATGCATCACTGGATATCTGGTTGTAATCCATGATTACGAGTGTTGTTTCACGGTTCTCCTTACCCTCACCTACGGCTGCAAGAACGGACTCTGCAGTCCATGAACCCCATTCACCTATGCTCTTGACCTTTCCTTTGGCGATGTCAGATTCAATCGATGCAGGATAATCGAATGTCATATCAAAACCGAGAATCTTGCTTTCAACATCGTAGATTCCCTCATCGCTTGTTGCTCCAACGATCCTGTCCCTGAAACCGAGGTCGGCAATCATCTCAGCAGCCGTCACCGTTGTGGATATGAACTGTTTGGGAGTCTCATCAAAATCGATAACGTTACCATACGAATCGGTAACCGATCCGGGTTTTTCCTGGTCATCGGATGTCATGAACCATCCGACACCGACTGCAGCGACCAGTATCACCGCGGCGATGCCTATGACCATCATCTGATTCCTTTCCATTTCATCTGCCCCTATTGTCTGAAATCGTGTCATTCGCAGCAACCCTTGTGGACTGCGGTCCACGAATTGATGATGTAAATCGCAACCACCACTATATTAATTGGATGATTAATCCAACTCATAAAGTAGTAATTTGTATACAATGTATATCCAACTAAAATTGAGTTTTCTAATAAACTGGCTATGCCATTCTAAGTAGCTAGTTGGATGTATATGCTAATACATTGGATATATATTCCAATGGATGAATTTACCACCCAGTGATAGCATGACAGCAAGGACGACATACCCGTTCACGGCGATAGTTGGCCAGGAATCAATGAAAGAGGCCCTGATACTGAACACGATCAACCCGCTCATCGGAGGCGTGCTGATCAGAGGGGAGAAAGGAACGGCCAAATCCACTGCGGTCAGGGCCCTGGCATCCCTTCTACCGGAGAGGCACGTCGTCGGAGGATGCGCCTGCGGATGCCCTTGGAACGATGCATCATCCAGATGTCCCGAGTGCAGGGAACGCGAGGATCCCCAGGAATCC
>JAGBGN010000057.1 GCA_017935945.1 Candidatus Methanomethylophilaceae archaeon
AGCTATCTCGAAAATATCGGAGAATCCAGGAAATCACACCATTTACCTCGGATCCGACAACGAAAAACAACGGATTTTGGAAGAAGATAATCAATTCGTCAAAGTGCCGAATTCACGTCCGAGGATGTAGAGGTCGGAACCCGCATCGATCCATACAGGCCCGTCATAATCCATGAACATACCATCTCCGATACGGTACATGTATCCGACCACGCCCTGGGTCTGAAGGGAGCTCAGATCCAGCATGTATTGGAGTACGGGGTCCACCGTAACGACCACATCTCCATAGATGTCGGGAACCGATACCTCACCTGTTGTGGGATCGTAGGTGTATCCGGTCGCCGGAAGTACGTTGCCGCCGATACGGACCTCTATGTCGTCGGGAAGCCTGTACCTCTCGTTGTTGTCGGATGTGGAGGTGATCGTCAGGTTCAGGTCCGCACCATCATCGACCACTGTGGGTGTGTTGACCGTTGCACCCTCTAGTGGATCGACCACCACGGTCACATTCCAGACCCTGATGGCATCGACATCGATAACCACCTTCCCGAATACGTCGACGGAAAGGGCACCATCGACATCGTATGCATACTGACCTGTGGCCAACTCCGCATCTGCCATGGTTCCGGAAATGGAATCGGGCAACCTGTATCCCTCCTCGGCGATGATTACTGACGAGTATGTCAGACCCTTGCCCACATACTGCACATCCACCGGTTCGATACCCTCGCCATCGATGGTGACCGAGAACACCTCTAAAAGTGCATGACCATGAACCGAACTCTCCGGGATTGCTGTCCTTCCAACGGGCATATCGGCCTTGGCAACGGGATCGTCGACGGAACCGAGGTACACTACATACTGCCCGGGGGCCACATCTCCGGATACGGTTCCGGATGTCATGGATAGGATCGCATCGGTTCCACTGACGGGCCTCACGATCACATCTATCGGATCCATGGATGCAGGTGATGCTCCATCGACAACGAGATCCACGGTTATCGGGACCCTTCCATCGGAACCGGTTACGGTGCAGGTCACATCGACCTTCGTCACAACTTCATGATCGACGGATACGTTGTTCGTACCCATGGGTGCCCAGGAATAGGTGTATGTGCAACCCGCTCCGACAGCACCGTGACCGACTGCTGTGAAGGATACGGTCGTACCACCGGGTACGGTTGTACCGGAGGATATGGGCATCTCCCCTACTGCGGCAGTGACGATACTCTCGGAAGATACTCCCTCATCGATAACGTCGTATGATACGGTGTAGAAGTCAATGGTCAGATCCGAGTCCTTCCCCTCTATTGTGATCGATTCTCCGGTCTCAACATCTCCATAGAAGATGTTGTATGTCTTTCCGAGCACCACCTCACTGAAAGTCAGCTCCCCATCTTCAACGGAGGTGGGTGTGAGGGATGCACCTCCATCATCCACGACGATTATGCTCCATCCAGTATCTGCCTTGGTTCCATCGACGTTGGTTGTCACTGTCAAGGTATTGACGGTCCATATAGCGCTAACGACGATGTTGTCCGTGACATCGATTCCACTGTCGATAGTCAACTCACCATCGGAGAACGACCAGTCCTGATCCTCCGTGAGATCCTGTCCGCCCATCTCCACCGAGGTGACGTCGTCGATGGTGTATCCATCACGGACGAGTCCGATTGACTCGGACGAGGTGAGGATTCCGAACGGGACGGTACCGGGGACGGCACGACCGTCATTGACCGTGACGGTGGCGCCATCGGTCCACCTGGCTACCACGGATGCTCCATCCAAACGGATCCAGCAACCGTTGGAATCTGTGTAGCCGGATATATTGGCGACGAGGTCCCCACCGGCATCGATGAGCATGGTATCGTTACCATCCTGGATATAGTATCCCATGAGGTAATATCCCTCGTAGGAGGGAGCAATGAACTCTGGGAGTGTCTGATTGTAGGTCGCGGTCACCTTGGTGGAACCGTTCACCCCTCCAGCTGAATCTACAGTGATATCATACTGGTTGGGGATCCAACCTGCAACGAGTTCCAGGGTCTCTCCAGTGGGGACGATCCTGTCCCAATATCCTTCGGATGTCGTGAACCCGACCGCATCGCGTACCAGGGTCCCGTCAGAGGCGACAACCTTGGTGACATCGCTGAAGTATCCTCCGAAGGTGTATCCCTCGCGAACCGGGGCGGTGAACTCCATGGGTGCCCCACCGATGGTGTACTCGGTACCGGTGCTGAGGTATGTGACCGTCAGTCCATCCGGACCTCCGGTCCCAGGACCGTTGTCGAGGGCGATGACGTATTCGACGGGTTCCCATACTGCATACAGTGTGTAGGTTCCGGTTGCATCATACTGGGTGGACAGCGTGGCCCCATCCTCATAAATGACATTTCCGTCGGAGGTGATGGCCCATCCCGCCAGTGCGTATCCAGGATTCTCATAACCGTTGATCGTCAGATCCTTTTCGGTACCGTATATGAAGTCCTGATCGGACATCGCACCTGTCGCACTCTCCGAATTCTTATCGAACCTTATGGTGAATGTGATCGCATTCCATATAGCGGTCATCTGCACAGTTCCGTTGTCCACGGAGGTGAGGTTGGTGACAGATGCCCCATCCTGGTACGGGACGTTCAGACCGGACACGGACCATCCAGCGAACACGTGTCCCGCGACCGTGAATCCGAGTGGGGTCAACACCGCGGGAGTGTCGTACTCCATGTCCATGGGTTCCATGGATCCAGTCGCATCCTCATGACCTGCGATGAACTCGATGGTGTATGTGTTGGGTCTCCAAGTAGCTGTGAGAGTTACGACCTCCCCCTCGTTCACACAGAGGTCCTGCATGTACACCGAACCGTTGGAACCGATTACCGGGACGTTGGTTCCTATCGCACTTCCATCCACAAGGGTCGTCGACTGCTGGTCCAGGACATCACCGGAAATTGCAGCATCGTTCAATGCACCGGAGACCATCCATCCCACGAAGGTGTATCCAGTCTTGGAAGGATCGTCAACGGACTGCGCAATACCGTACAACCATTCCCCAGGGGAGAGGTTGCCCTCTGTCCCACCATCCAAATCGTAATCGACCTGGTACTTGATCGGACCCCAGCTGGCAGTCAATGTCACGACACCGCCGTCAGTGACGGACATATTACTTATGTCTACCAACTTGGAGCCCTCCATATCGGAGTTCTTGATCAACTCCCCTGGTATGAGCCCCAGGTTCCAGTTTGCACCTGATCCGTCACGGTACTCCGTCTCCCCCAAGTCTGCATCGTCACCAGAGAGCGTCCATCCGAGGAAACTGTAACCGTCCTTGGTTGCGGGATGGACGGTCTGCCACTCACTATACTTCCATGTGGTCGGCTGGGCACCGGTAGCGATACCACCACCCAGATCATAGTTCACTGTGTAGTCTATGGGCACATCCTCAACACTGAAGACCACGCTGTGATCGGGCATCTGGAACCTTCCATCGGCCACGGTCACATGCACCTGATCCTCCGTAGTCTCTGTCCAAGCGGTTACATCGAGGTCCTTGTATCCGACCTTCGATGCTATACTCGGAAGGGTCACGATGACCCCGGGTGCGTAATACTCTTTGTCCACAAATGACCCATTACGTTCGTATGTGACACTGTCCCAAAGGACCCACAGTGCGTATACCTTCACTGTATCTCCGTCGTCATCTATCTCGTAATAGAACTGGTCATCGACTGTATCCCCGTCATTTGCCACCCAACCATGGCTCGCACTGTCACCATAATCGTCTGTCCTCCATCCGTTCTGCCCCCAACCCTCACGTAAGAACTTGGAAGGCATGATCTCCCCACCAGCACCATACACGAACGTCTGGGTGTAGGTAACGGGAATAGAGGTATCTCCGTCGGTCGTGAATGCTGGCGAACCATCATCCATCGTTATGACGGTCGGCTCGACAGTGGGATTACCTGGATTGAATTCCAAGATGAACGTCCACGGTGTCACGATGAATCCCAATCCATCCGTGTCAGATGTGACGGTCTGGATACTGTGGACCTCCGCATCGGCACCAGTGGCGGATACGGTCATCAGGAAACGGTTGAGGGGCTCGATCACGAGTTCACCGCCCAGTCCGTCCGGGACCATCACGGAGAACGTCCCTGCGTCCGCATCGATGGTTCCGACGTACCTGTCATCACTGGATACCTCGAACACCACCTGCATGTCATCGGATGATATGGAATACTCCTGCTTCCCTGATTCTATGGTTCCGGACACCTCGTGGAGGATCTGGGACCTGAGCCAGTAGCTGTTGGAGTATACATCATCATTGTACACGAATCCTGTGAGTTTCGCCCTATCGAGGGGTTCGTTGCCCGTGTCCCCGACAACATGGAGAACACGGTCCTGCGACCATGTGCTTCCGACGTTGACGGCCGTGATGGTGCCATTGCCATCCGAGGTCTTCCATGTCCACTCGGTTTCACCGGAGTAATACTTCTTCCCATCGTATTCGATCTCTGTGAAGTAGCGGTATGAATTCAGGATGTTGTAATCATAATCACCGTACACCAACCTACCGTCCTCGTCCATGGTGATCACATAGTACAACGAATCGTAGGTGTACCATGTATTGTTGATGGGCGTCTCGGAACGTGTGAACATGGATGCGTTGAACACGGTCTCTATGGATGAATCACCAGAGGTGTGTTCCATAGGGGTTATGGTTCCCTCGACATCCTGGGCGATGTTGATGTTGAAGAAGGCATCGTTGGCTACGGAATTCCAGGTACGACCGGGAATCTTGAGCACATCTATGCCTGTACAGTCCGCAAACGCCCTGTAACCGATATTCACCACGGAAACAGGGATGATAAGTTCACCTGTCATCCCTTCCGCTCCGGCGAATGCCCCGTCCCCTATGCGGACGACATCCTCAGGTATAATGACTGAATCTGAGGATAGACCGGTCGGATAGGCCATGACTGTCCTGGTCACATTGGTGTTGTCTCCGGAACCGGTGGTGTAGTTCTGGATGAGCAATTCTCCTTCAACGGTGTATTTGTAGTAGTTGCCTCCTCCGGAACCGCCCTGTGCCACGGAGAATCCCATGAACGTGGAGCGTTCGAACGCCGATTCATAGATGCAACCGATACTTGCAGGGATCTCCAGGGTCCCCGTTACACCGGTCATGTTGGCGAAAGCGTAACTGTCTATGTAATTCGAACCGCCCCTGATCACGACCGATGTTATTCCGGAGCAACCGTCGAACGCATTGGAACCAATGATTGTCACTGTTGACGGGATCTCCAGGGTCCCCGTCAATGATGAACATCCACTGAAAACTCCGTAGCTGATGGATGTTATGTAGGACGGGATGATTACAGTACCGGTCATCGATGAACAATTCGCAAATGCACTTCCCCCCAGGGACGTGAGGTTCTCGGGAAGGTAGAGTTCCGAGGCGATTGATGAACATCCCCTGAATGCGGAACTACCGATGGTCGTAACCGTACTTGGAATCGTCAACGAGGTTATGTTGAGACATCCGTTGAACATATTGTTCGGTATCCCGGTCACACCTTCGGAAATCACCACCCCCGTCAGTCCTTCACACTCGCTGAATGCATATGTTCCGATGCTGGTTACCGTCGAAGGGATCGTTACATCCCCGGTCAGTCCCTCGGAATACTCGAAGGCACCGTACCCGATGCTGACCAGACCCTCGGTCAATGACAGGGGACCCGAGATCTTACAACTCTGGAACGCATGGTCCCCTATCTCTCTGACGTTTCCAGGTATCGTCAATCCTGACGTCACTTCATTGCTTAGACAATAGAAGGCTCCTTCTCCGATTGAGGTGACATCCAAGGGTATGGTTATCTGTGTCAACATGGGGTCAACCAACACGATGATCCTCTCATCATCCTCCCCCCTCTCTATGAAGAGGCCGTTCTCCAGATAGTATCTGGAGGATTCCGAGGATGCCATCGTCAGACCACCATGGGTCAAACCGGCGAATACATCGCAATCTTCTAAGGAACCTACACCCGCGGGAAGCGACAGGGTTCCTGTGATGGATGCACCGTAGAATGCATCGCTTGCTATCGACAGGGTTTCACCGGGAACCGGTTCACCGATGGACATGTTTCCGGTGACTTCGATATCTTCAAAAGCATAGGCCTCGATGGATGTGACCGATCCAGGGATGATCAGATTACCTGAAAACTCCGTTCCCCAGAATGCATCATACCCAATCGTCTTTATCGTGTCCGGCAAGGTCAACGTTCCGACTGTGGAATAACGGAAATAATCTACTCCAGTAACAGTGTATTGCACATCATCATACGATACGGTTTCGGGAATGGTCACAATATTGGCTTCCATCTCATCAGTCAACTTCACATGAACCTCTTTCGAGGTGTCGTCATCGACGGTGATCACATATCCGATGTTGTTGCCATGTTCGTCAGTGACTGCGAACGTATCGCCCACAGCCCCCTCCGCGGCATCGTCCACACAAACGAGGACCACCCCGAATACCAGCACAAACATCGCCATGGCCACCGCCATCACTCTGCTATCATTCATCTCTCAATCTCCTGTCCCCCGAATCATGGAGGGCAGCTGATGCTGCTGGTATCGGAGACTCCTTGACAATCTGATATAAAGACGACATATGACGTACAGCAGCCATGGACCAACGGATGATTCTGTTAAACATCCGAAACATCTGGTTGCACGAAAATCCCCCTCCCCTCGCACCAATCCGGCGTCATCTTTGAGAACAAATTACGTCATTCGTACGACGCGTGCGACATCCCTGATTCCGTGTGCGAGTGAGCACCACAGGACGTCCCCGAACCCTGCGCCAACCCATCTCCCGATTTATACTGGCACCAGCGAATCCGAAGTACGATAGTATGGCGTTCAAGTTTTTCAAGGACGGTGACGACCTCTATGATGAAGCCACCGAGTTACTGAAGCGCGGAGAGTATGGTAAGGCACGCGACATATTCCAGAAATCCATCGACAAGGATGGTGGTACGGATGATGTTGCAGCAGTCATGGTTGCACTCATAGACCTGAAGGACCGTCAAACCGAGGGTTCTGCGTACAAGAGGGTCTCCGATGCACTTTCTAAGACGGATGCCACTGAGATCGTATTCGGACTCACCACCATATCGTGTTCGGAACTCTCCACGGAATGTGGACTCATGAAGCGCAAGATGGAACTTCTCAGTACTTCCGACAAGAAGTCAAAGTCAGATGGGCTGCAGAAGCTGGCCGTGGAGTTCCAATCCGCGATAGGTGACCGCAATCTGATCGTTCCGATGCTATTCAGGAACGATTCCACGATGACTGGTACCACCGAGTTCCTGAATCTGATGGCCATATCCTATGAGACGCTTTCCGAGGACATTGTGTGGACGGATACCCAGAAGGCAGCCGAGTACGAACAGATTGCCGCCGGGTACAGGCAGCAGAATGGCCAGCCCCCGGATGCGAACATGGAGAGGATAAGGTGCTTCTCCACTACCTGCAGATGCTGGATGTGCGGGAGGGTCGCCACCGGGGAGGGCATACACTTCTTCAGTGCACCATCGGAAGTGACCACTAGTCTGGATAACGGTGAAGACAGTCCGGTCAAGTCCAGGCCGGAAGGTGGGGCCCACATCTACATCTGCCGTGCTTGTTACACCGCAGTCTCCAAGAGATCCGATGAGATTTCCAGGAGATACTACAACGAAGCCATCGCAGAACTTCGCCGTGCAGAGGTGAGACTGCAGGCGGAGATCGCGGCCCTCCAATCACAGATCTCCATGATCAGGATGAGTAGATAATATGGATGGTATGGTAGAGCTCAGGTGCAAATACTGCGGTGCCCCGTTGGACAGATCGGATGTGGAATCCGACTCCCCTTACGTGACCTGTCCCAGCTGCGGGACGACTCAGCAGAGGGTGGATGCCAGGGCATACATGGACCAGATGATGGGCCAGATCCAATCATGGATAAGCAAGGCAATCCCTGGTGGATTCTCCCTTGCACAACAGGAGAACGTGGATCCCATCGCGAGGCACAATATATTCATCAACAACGTGAAACCCATGTTGGATGTGGAGATCAGAGACTACAGGTTCTCTTTCGACAGTGCTATGTCATCCCCGCTCATGGTGATGCCGTTCTCCAAGGGTGAGACCCTCAAATCCAAGCATACCTCCACTCAGGCGTTCGAGTTCAATGCCAAGTTGAAAAGTATCGAACCCTTGGCTGTAGATGGAAACGATAAGAGAACCGTCCAGGAGGCCGAAGACATCGCAATGGCCTACGCCTTGATTGTCAACAACTCCAAACTGACCATCGACACGACACCCGGGCGCTTTTCACTCATGTCGAAGAACTTCAAAGAAGCTGCAGGAGCGGTCAGAAAGCATGAGGGGTACACGGCTCTGGCCACCCGTCTGGATGCCCTGGCAGAGGTCTGCAACGCATCGGAAATGGTCCTCAACGGGGACACCCTCGGGTGTTCGGTGGGAGTCGAACGTGCGATATCCATGTTCGAGAAATCCAAGGAAGGTGTCCTCTCTGATCCCCGTACCGCCATGATGCTACGTGCCATAGATGTGGAGCTGTCCCAGACGAAGACCCTGAAGGGTGTGACGGACATGGTCCTCAACGGGACCACCAGAGATCCTTTGAAAACGCTGGAGATCGTGGACAAAGTGTCTGCGATAGATTATCCGCGTATCGGGAACTGGAGCAACCTCCTGGGCAGGGCGGACAGGGATGCTGAGATATACGGTTACATCGAGAGGATCTCCTCGGCCAAAGGTGACGGTACCCTTCCGATCTGCACCGGTGGGGGAGACACGCTGTACCCATTCTGGGATGTTGACCTCAGATACAGCTTCACCACAGGCAGCCTGTTCTCCAAGAAGACTGTGGAAGTCACTGAGGACATCCTCGTCCCCGCCACGTTCACGATCAGCCAGAATGCCCTGTCGGATCCGAGGAAGGGCTTGACGGACATCTTCTCCGCAGCTCCGCAGAGCTCCATACTCGACAGGATCAAGGGCAACGAGGACAGCATCAGTGGTGGAAGCGGCATCGGACGGCTCACAGAATCCGCTGCAGAGAACAGGCCCGGGAACAGGACGGTGGTCGTACCACTGTCCACCAGGACCGAAGCGGTCAGACTCGTCGAAGAGTATCTGAAACAGTGTTCCGCCACCCATTCCAAACTGAAACTCAGCAGTCCCAAGGTCAAGGAGCTGGTCTACATCCCCTGCGCGATGGCCGACGGGGGGATCTCCCTCCCCGACGAGTTCCGCGGACTGGAACCCGCCATCCTCAGGATGCCGGAGATGAGGGGAGTGGTGACCATATGACCTGGACTAGGAGGTGAACAGGATGACGATGGATCAGAAAGTGAAGTATGAGATAAAGAGCAAAATGACCCTCGCTGAGAGGGTTGCCATGTACGTCCCCGGATACAGGGGGTACAGGGAGAGAAACCTCCGCAGAGACGAGGACAGGGCGGTCAGGAACGAACTGTCCCGCGCCATACAGGGCACAAAACAGGAACTGGCGACCGTACAGAGGACACTGGTGAGACAACCCGGACCCATGATGGATGTCGAGAGGATAAGGACCAAGGTCGACAGGTACGACATAGACGTGAAGAAGGCCGCAAATGGATACTCCGGATTCCATGCCTCGATGAAGGTCCAACAGGAGGATCTTGACAGGTTGGTAGAATGGGATGCGGGACTGTTCGATGACATAGAACTGCTCAGACAGCACACTTCCGAGCTCATGGCTGCCACCGATTCGGACGGGGAGGTTCAAACCTGCATACGTCAGCTGGAGAGGACCATCGACTCGCTGATAGAGTCGTACAACCAGAGGGAATCAATCATGAAGGGCCTCACAGACGGAGGTGAGGAGTGATGGCCAGATCCAACGTCGTCTCATGGGATTCCCAGGGACCGGATGACATCATATACGCCTATGACCAGGATGACCTCAGGACGCTCACATCCGTTACCGTTCCCGAACATGCTGTCGCATTGTTCATAAGGGACGGACAGCTGACAGGTGTACTGGAACCTGGAAGACATGTCATCACATCCACGAACATCCCTTGGCTGACCAAGATCTACCAGCTTGCCATGGGATATAAGGAGACTCCGTTCAAGGTGAGTATCGTCTACATCTCCCAGAAGATGTTCAACGGCAGATGGGGCATACGTGGGATGATCAAGGCCGCACAGGGATATGAGGTTCCGGTCACTATGATGGCCAATGGCGACTACCAATTCCGTATCTCCGACATCCCAGTCTTCTTCACACAAATCCTGGGGGGATTGAAATCCTACACTACCGGTGACCTGAACGGGTTCATGAAATCATTCATAAACGAACAGGTGACCCAGCAACTGAGCACACATTACTACATGGAGGTCCTCAACAACCTCGAACAGGCATCCACGACAACAAGAGTACTTGTGGAGCAGTACTTCGCACAGAGGGGGATCGAACTCCTCTCGTTGAAGATCGCGGAGGTCAGGACAACGGATGAGGATCAGAAGAAGATCTTCGAATACCTGCAGTTCAGCAGTGCAAACGGAGAGGCGTTCAGGAAGTATGAGGTCATGGAGAGCATGGCGGATGCCATTGGTGAATCCAGTGGAGGCGCGGCAATGGGTGCGGGCATGATGTTGTTCCCTCAGATGTTCCAACAACTGCAACAGCAACCTCAGCAGACGCAGGTACAACAGAGGCCGCAGGTGCTCTGCCCTTACTGTGGCGGACCCAACGACAATCCCTACAGGTTCTGCAATAACTGTGGCAAACCATCTCCGCAAGTCCAACCGATGGGTTCGACACCTCAGATGCAGACAAGTCAGATGCATCAACCATTTCCCCAACCCACACCACAACCATCTGGGGATGCACCACGCTTCAAGAACTGCCCCTACTGCGGGCAGGATATCAGCGGTCTCCCCAAAACCCCCAGATTCTGCCCGTATTGTTCGGAACAACTTTACTGAAACACGGTGGTCCGAAAGGACCACCACCCTTGAACCGGATCCATCTAGACGCCCCCATCATTCCAGAATTTACAGGCAATCGCAGGATTCAAACGGATTGATGGAAAGTACAACATCATGTTGGAGTCCAAGAACCCATCATTGTGGACGAGGGTTCACATTCTCGGAGAACTTACAGTTGTTCGTAATCCACCTGTGGTGTGCTTCCGTCCGATACAGTACCTGTATTCGGAAAGTCGAAGGGTCTACCACACCCAAGACATTTAGAGAACGGGTTCAACCCCTCGTCATCGTGACCGCAATGGGGACAAATCATGGATTCTGGGAACAACACACGATATAAAACTGATTACATCTCGACAGTCAATGGAAATCAGGCATCGGATGTACATCCTTTGAATGTCTGTTATAAGGACATCGACTTGGTTCGACTAACAGTTCCTGCAACCAAGCCCGTAAGGGACTTCCACCCCCAAATCCGCCTCATACTGAACACAAGGTACTATTGTCCCATCCCATCAGGGATGGGTAAGTTGTTTCCAGTTCCTCACTCGGAACCCTTGTCTGTTATCTTGCGACCCGGACCCCTCCAGTTCCAGTTACCGAGGAGGTGCATCATCGCAGGGACGATGTACGTACGGACCAGGAGTGCATCCACCAGGATGGCGAAGCAGAGTGCGAAACCGAACTCCTGCATCATCTCCATGGAGGAGAGCATGAGGGTTCCGAAGGCACCGGCCATGATCAGACCGCAGATGGTGATGATGGATCCTGTGTGGACGACCGCATGGCGGATAGCATCATCATTGCTCATTCCCTTGTCGGTGACGTTCTCCTTGATACGTGTTGTCAGGAGGATATCGTAATCCATTCCGAGACCGAGGCATATGACGATGAGCATCAGCGGGACCATCCACATCATCTCTCCGCCAAGGACGTTGACGAAGACATAATGTGTTGCTGCAAGGGTCCAGACGACACTCATGAGGATCGTCAGGACGGACCTGAACGGGATCGTGTAGGACCTCATGACCACGAACAGCAGGAGCAGGATCATCACGACGACGAGCACCGCGATCCCACCCATCTCATCACTGATGGTCTCCGAGACTTCATACATAACGACAGCAGAACCGGTGACCCATGACTCGACGATACCTGAACCGGGATTGGCGATGAGGTACTCATCGACCTCTTCCGAGATCTTCTGGATTGATCCCATGGATGTTGCGGACATGGATGCCGCAACGGTGGAAGCGGATACCCTCAGGTATGTCACAGATGAACTGTCACCATCGATGTTCTCTCCACCGATGGTGCCTGCAGTGTGGTTGACGATGTAATCTATCATCGGACCTGCTCCGAAGAGGATCTCCACATCGCTCATTCCCTGTGCCCTGAGCCCCTGGATAGTCGGTCCGAGATATGATGTGATGGTGCTGTTGGAACCTGCTATCACCGCATTGATGACATCGGTGGGATTGGTGGCAGGATTGATCTGTGCGGATGTAGCGGTCTCATTGACGATGGCATCCCAGTAGAACGGGGTCGTGACCTCTGCGATGTTGTCATCACTGGAAAGAATCTGTGCACCCATCTCGGACACATGATTGTATGCCGTGTCACTGACCCAGCTGAACACCTTGACGGGTCCGGCGGGCGTATCCTGTGTGGTGATGTATGCGACAGGTTGCTCGAACTCGAGGATGACCCAGTCGGGCATGAGCATACCTGCGTTGGAGTACTCGGTGATCAGATCCATTCCCTCACCGGAATCTCCGGAGGACATGGACGAGATCATGTCATAGGATGTCTCGGACTCCAAGGCGACATATGCAGCGGGGACCGTGACCAGGACCGCAGCCAAGACGATTACCTTGGCGTGTTTGATCGAGAACTTGGATGATCTCTCGAAGTACCTGCTGGCTATGTTTCCACACCATGCGTACCAACCGCGGGTCGCCTTTCCACCCTCCATGAACGCATCGGTCTTTGTGGGCCAGAAGATCCTGTCACCGACGAGGTTGAGCATCGAGGGGATGAATGTCAGGGCCGCGATGAGAGCCACGAAGATGGACAATGCCATGCATATTCCCATCACGGAGACCATCTCATAGGAACAGACAGCCATGGATCCGAATCCGATGAAGACCGCTGCTCCAGAGATGGCGATGGACTCGCCGGCCCAGATGATGGCCTCACGGAGGGAGTCGTGGTGGCTCTTGCCTGCACGTAGCTCCTCCCTGTAACGTGCGATGATGAAGATACAGTAATCGCAACCTGCACCCATCATCGTGACGAGCAGGAGCATCTGTGTGAAGAAGAATATGTTGAGGACCTGTCCCAGGAGGAACATCAGTCCCATCACTACCACGAACGCGATACCTATGGTCATCGGCGGTGTGGCGGATGTTATGAATGACCTGAAGAACAATCCTATCAGGATGAGGATCATCAGGATTGTGAAAGGTTCAATCCTCTGGAGGTCCTTTGCAGAACCATCACTCATATCGAACGATATGGCGGACATTCCGGTGACGTACTCGGAAAACTCCACGTTGCCGTAATCTGCCTCGAACTCGTCCATCACATCATCGACGAATGCCCTCAGTTCAGGGGTGTCATCGATGGCATTGACCTCCACGTCAGGGTTGTAGAGGACACCGAGCATTATGATTCCAGAACCGTCCTCGGCTCCCTGCGGGGACATCGGATAGAACGCCATGGGCTCCGACATCAATTTCCCGGACCACGTGGGATCGGTGGCGGCGGCTGCGTTCAGATACTGAATGAATTGTTGGGCCTGGGCCATTCCAGCTTCATCCTCGTAGTGGAGGACGAGGATGGGAATAGACGAGGTGTCGACACCCGAACTTGGGAAGTACTGGGCGACGATGGTAAGTCCCTGGACGGACTCGGAGTTCTCGTCGGCCATATCGTTCATGTCGTAACTCATCACATCCCCGACTTTCAGAGCCATTGGGACACAACAAATCAGGAGAACGACCCAGATTGCTATGATGGCCTTCGAGTGCTTCAGAATGCCGTCTGCAAGCTTCTCGAATATCATGCTCCCCCCAGCTCACACTATTTTAATAAACCATTGGAAAGGATGTAATACAGTTCGATAGTCAACTTTCACCGTCCGACAGCTACCCCCATTCCACACCATAAAATACGATTATACGATTCCAGAATACGATTCAAATGGTAGATGAGAAAGCAATCCAGATGGCACAGGAGAAATTCGGTGCCCTTGTCAGGAAACAGCTCGAGAGGGTCGAGGTCCTCAAGAACGAGGGCGATTGGGTGGACTACTCCAAACTCGACAAGCTCATCATCGGTGTCTGCGGTGGAGACGGTATCGGACCCTACATCTGCGCATCCGCACAGAAGGTCATGGAAGTCCTCCTCGCCGACAAGATCGCCGCCGGAAAGGTCGAGATCAGCAGATCGACGGACTCACCATCGAGAGGCGCGTGGAGGTCATGAAGGCCATCCCCGACGACACACTCGAGGAACTCAAGAAATGTCACGTCATCCTCAAGGGACCCACCACCACACCCGCCAAGGGAGACCCCTGGCCCAACATCGAGAGTGCCAACGTCGCAATGAGGAAGGAACTTGACCTGTTCGCCAACGTCAGACCCGTCTCCGTTCCCGAGCTCGGAATCGACTGGACGTTCTACAGGGAGAACACCGAGGGTTCCTACGCTCTCGGTTCCGACGGTTTCTTCGTCTCCGATGACCTCGCCATGGACTTCTGCGTGGCCACCACCCAGGGTACCGAGAGGATCATCCGTGCCGGATTCGAGCACGCGAAGAAGACCGGAACCAACTACGTCTCCATCATCGTCAAGGCTAACATCATCAAGACCACCGATGGACTCTTCGTGGACCTCGCCGACAAGATCGCAGAGGACTACCCCGGAGTCAAACACGATGTGTGGTTCGTCGACATCACCACCGCCAAGCTGATCGATCCCGCCAGGAGGAGCGACTTCAAGGTCTTCGTCCTGCCCAACCTCTACGGAGACATCATCACCGATGAGGCTGCACAGATCCAGGGCGGTGTCGGAACCGCCGGTTCCGCCAACATCGGTAAGAGGTACGCCATGTTCGAGGCAATCCACGGATCCGCACCCAGGATGGTCACAGAGGGCCGCGCACAGTATGCAGACCCCTGCTCCATGATCAAGGCCGTTGCCCTCATGATGGACCACATCGGTGAGAACGAGAAGGGTAAGAGGCTCGGAATGGCCCTCGATATCTGCTGTCAGTTCGAGAAGAAACTCGTCATGACCGGAAGGGACACCGGAGCCACCGGAGACGAGTTCGCACAGTACGTCCTCGACACCATGGACAGGGCTGACCTCGAGCAGGCCTGGCAGGGCTACGTGGACGCGGCAAAAGCCAAAAACTGATTCTGAAAACACCGTACCGTGTCAAGCGGTACGGTCATTTTCCTTCTTCACTTTCAATCGATCGTGATTCTGGAATGAAATGATTTTTTCAAAAAAAAGGGGCGGGAATGCCCGGAGGCACCCCGCTCGAAGGTTTCAGAACTCGCGCCTGTTGAACTTGATCAGTGCGATCACCATGCATGCGATTCCCCATGCCAGCATGACACCGAGACTGTATGCCACATCGGGTGCCTGCATGTACATGGAACTGACATCCATCGAGGATGCGAACCACACACCGGGGGAACTCAGGATGGCGATGAACTGCTCGAGAGACATACCGGTTCCAGCCAATGCAGCCATCAGCGCATCGGGGTTGATAAAATTGGCTGGGTTGGACAGTGCTGCCGCGAGACCGTCCAAGGCCGCATTCATGGAATCCCTGTAGCTCTCGGAAGCGGATGCGATAGTACCGCCCGCCTGGTCCAACATGAAGGAAGCATCCGTTCCAGACACAGTCATGACGGTGGATATGGCCGGGAGGATGGCGAGGAGTATCACGAACGTGAGGATCGTGGATGTGTTGGATTTCTTCATTATGGAACTTACCAACAGGGCCACACCGGTGGTACCGAAGGAGTAACCGAAGGCGAGCACGAGGGATGTCAGGAGATCGGGATCGATGCCACCTGCCACCACTGAGGACACTACTGCGGTGACTGCATAGTAGAGGATTATGAACGCCCAACTGACCAGCAGACTTGCCAGGACCTTGCCCACGTATATGGAGATCTTCCTGATGGGTCTGGTGAACACGATGAGTGCTGTCCTCTCCTCGTATTCGGAGACTATGGATATCGATGCGAAGAGCGTCGATGACATGAGCACGATCAGCGATACGAGGGACAGGTACATGCTGGAGATTCCGCCGGGTGTGTCCGGAAGACCGTCGCCGATGATGTACGGTGCGAAGGTCATGATGGCCAGAATGAGCAACACCAGACCGAGGTAGAGAGCCATCCTCTTGCTGTGGGCGAACTTCAGGACCTCGTTCTTCATGACCACGAATGCCTGCACTGTGGATTCAGATACTGTCTT
This sequence comes from Candidatus Methanomethylophilaceae archaeon, assembly GCA_017935945.1. Taxonomy (GTDB): domain Archaea; phylum Thermoplasmatota; class Thermoplasmata; order Methanomassiliicoccales; family Methanomethylophilaceae; genus Methanoprimaticola. The sequence continues at coordinate 16,548 of JAGBGN010000057.1, forward strand.
TCCCATGATATCACCTCGACTCCTTGATCAGATCGAGATAGATCGTCTCCAGGGAATTGTCGATCTCTGACAATGAGTACACACCCATTCCGGAACCGGCCATGTCCATGTAGAGCTTCTCCTGTTCCGGAGCTCCACCTTTGATCTTCACTATTACCTCGTTACCGCCGTTCCTCTGGGCATCGACGACGTTATCCATCTCCATGATGCGGTTGATGACATGCTCCTCGGGGGTCTCGGTCATCCTGACGACGATTCCACGGTAATCTGCTATGCTCTTTACCACATCTATGTCGTCGTGGACGAGCAGCTTGCCGTGGTTGATCATCGCAACACGGTCGCACAGGTCACTGACCTCGTGGAGGATGTGGGATGACATTAGGATCGTCAGGTCGTTGGTGTCGTTGCGCAGGTTCTTGAGGATCTCCCTCATCTCCGCCATACCCCTGGGATCCAGACCGGATGTGGGTTCATCGAGGATGATGACCTTCGGATCGTCCAGAAGTGCCTGTCCGAGGGCGATCCTCTGTCTCATCCCCTTCGAGAACGTACCGAGCTTCTTGTCGGCCCACTGCGTCATCTTGACCTTCTCGAGTATCTCATCGGTCTGGGCGGAGATGTTCTCCTTGCTCATACCGATGATTCCACCGATGTACCTCATCGTCTCGCGAGGGGTGAGGTACGGATAGAACTCAGGGGTCTCGACCACAGCGCCCACGTCCACCAAAGCACCACTTGGGTCTTTGACGACGTCCACGCCGTTGAGATAGGCGGACCCGGATGTCGCCTTGATCAGGTTGGTCAGAATCTTGAGGGTCGTACTCTTCCCTGCACCGTTCGGTCCGAGGAACCCTGTGAAACTGTTCCTCTTGATGCTGAGGTCGAGACCGTCGACGGCCACGAAGCTACCGAACTCCCTCCTCAGACCCTGTAACTCTATCGGATCGCGGGAAGTCATACGACACCTCCGAAATCCTTGTTGTACGAGATGAAATCCAATGACATCTTTGTTACCGTGACTCGTTTGTCATGATTTCATATTTAAAACATGATGAAGAACATACAATCGGACAGAACGATATGACGATACAACAATCCAATCAGATGAAAAATGTAAAAGATGAGTGCGGACGCCGGGAATCGAACCCGGGTTCCAACCTTGGCAAGGTTGAGTTATGACCCCTAGACCACATCCGCCTAAGACTCCTGATTGAGTCATATGATATAAACTTACCGTTTCAAAAGACCACGCCCCATGAATCTGGAACTTTCCGGATCGAAAACGGATTGACCCGATGCACCGCCTATCTTCAAATAGGTTGACCGCTACCCCGACTTGGATCCGTGTTTACGGACTACGGAATCGGTGCTTCATATGGCTACATTCAGCGAACTCTGCATAGGCAAAAGACTCTGCGCTGCGATCTCAGAGATGGGTTGGACCGAACCCACCCCCATCCAGTTGGAATCCGTTCCGGAAGGGATGGCGGGTAAGGACCTCTTCGGACAGGCACAGACGGGAACGGGGAAGACCGGAGCCTATGCAATGATCACCCTGGGTAGGACGCGCGCAGGTTCACAGGCCCCCACTACTGTCGTCATGACACCGACCAGGGAACTTGCCGACCAGGTCTCCAAGGAGATGCGTGCCATATCATCACACACGAAGCACAGGATCGTAGCCGTATACGGCGGCGCCAGCATATCCGAACAGGTGCAGAGGCTGGAAGAGGGATGCGATGTCGTCGTAGGAACCCCCGGTAGGATCCTGGACCTCCACGGACGTGGTGTCCTTGTATTCGATGCGGTCAAGGAACTCGTCATAGATGAGGCGGACAGGATGCTCGACATGGGATTCATGGAGGACATGGAGACCATAATCTCACTCACACCGACCACGCGCCAGACCCTGTTGTATTCGGCAACCCTCTCCAAGGAGGTGCGCGACATAGCCAAGAGGTCCATGAGGGAACCTGTGGAGGTTTCAGTCTCCCATGACGATGTCGTATCCGATCTCGTTAGACAGTACTACGTCGAGGTCAAGAGGAACGGCAAGATGGATGTCCTCAGGGATATCATGGCCAACGGCGACCCGAAGGTCGTCATATTCTGCTCTACCAAGAAGATGGTCGATGACCTGTACTCCGGATTCAGTGCCGAGGGCATGAAGGTCGGAGCGTTGCATGGGGACATGCCCCAGTTCAGACGCGAGAAGACCATCAATGCGTTCAGGAAAGACAGGATGAACGTCCTCATAGCAACCGACGTCGCCGCAAGAGGATTGGACATCGACAACGTGGAATGCGTGGTGAACTACGATGCACCCCTGGATCCGGAAACCTACACCCACCGCATAGGTCGTGCGGGAAGAGCTGGAAGGACCGGTGTGTCCGTGACGTTCATCACACCCATGGAGGACAGGAGGATCCCCACATACGAGGAATACATGGGGAGATCCGTCGAGAGGGTCACGAGGAAACAGATTCAGAACCTCACCATCTCGAATCCGGAGCTGAAGGCCATGACCAAAGAGAGGATGAAGGATGACAGGAACGGTAAGACATCCAAACCCAAGATCAAAGCGGTCATCTCCAAGGAGAAACCTATACCTCTCTCTGATGTCACTGTACTGTCCCTGGATGTGGGTAAGGCCTCAGAAGTGGACCGTGTCATGCTCACATCACACATCATATCGTGTTCCGGGATCAACGAAGATGACATTGGACGCATAGGCATGGGTTCGAATTCATCCTTCGTCGAGATATCCACGAAGAAGGCCTCTGATGTCATAAAGGCCCTCAACTCATCCAAACTCAAAGGTAAGAGGATAAGGGCGGACTATGCACCTGAAAAGAAGAGATGCAAGGACAAGCTGAAGGATAAGCCGTGAATGGGAAAAGTTATCTTCAAGGATGGTCCTATAAATCCGTGCGAGATAATGCGATGACACATACACTCATGCACAAAGATCTGGAAGTGGCTGAGGTCACACTGGATGCCTCGGGCATGATAACCAACATCGGGAAGGTGATTTCTAAAAACCATCTACCGGTGGATATCGTTCATGACGGATTCATGGAACGTAGCAGATTGAGCAAATGGTGGGAACAACGTTGCATACCTGCTAGTCGCAGTGGAATCAGGAACCTGTTGGATCAACTCGACATCTGTTGTCCTTCCGTACTCCTTTCAAGATCATTAGGACTCAGCCTCTCCGATCAATACTGGATTCGCCCATCAGAAATCGATCTTGATTGGCATGATGTGAATTTCTTCGAAAATCCATTCTCCGATGATGTCGGCGACCTCCTTTTTGGAAATACCCTCACAAAAGGAGAAATTGACCTATCATCTCCAGACAATACTTCTGAAGGCAATCTCAAAAAAAGATGGAAAATCATCGATGGTGAACGCATTCTCCTGAAATCTGGGAACGATCCCCACAGATTCGAAGTGTTTAACGAGGTTATCGCATCGTCGCTCATGGACAGGTTGGGGATAGTTCATACGAAATACGATCTCTTATGGATTGGTGATGGTCCTTGTTGCAGTTGTAAAGACTTCATCACACCCTCTACGGATCTGGTCACTGCATATCATATCCAAAGGATGCAGAAAAGACCCAACAACAGATCCGTATACGATCACTATGTGAAATGCTGTTCAGACATCGACATAGATATCATCCCATCGTTGGACCGCATGATCGTTGTCGACTACCTCATGTTGAACCATGACAGACACATGAACAACTTCGGTCTGATCCGTGACGTGAAAACCTTGGAATGGTTGGGTCCAGCACCCATCTTCGATACAGGCTCCTCACTCGGCCATGACCGCATCACATCCATGATGTCGTCATCACTTTACGCCGTCCCAAAACCATTCGCCAAGAGTTTCGATGAATCACTCGACCTCGTATCATCATTCGATTGGATAAATCTCGACTCCCTGGAAGGTTTTCCGGACGAGATCGATACATTCCTGGCCGATACCCGTGGATACATCGATGATTTACGCAGAAAGACCACAGTCAACCTGTTATCTGATAGGATCAGATCCCTTAAGAACCATCTGCGTAGCTGATCACAGCAGATTCTCGCCCAGTCATATATTTAAATAGTCACTATATACGCACCCGCGTAAAGGGAAATTCGTCTGTGTGAAGTCGCAGACTGCAGTTTCAGATCAGTGATTGAAATGATCTCAAAATTCACGGATATCGGCATCCCCGATGATGTTGCAAAGGCTATGGATGATATGGGATGGGAGGAGCCCACCCCGATCCAGGTTCAATCGGTCCCACTCGGCCTCAAGGGAATCGACATGTTCGCCCAGGCACAGACCGGTACGGGAAAGACAGGTGCATACGGTTCCATCATTCTCGGAAGGATACCTTCCAAACAGAAAGTACCCACAGCGATCGTCCTGGTCCCCACCAGGGAACTGGCCAACCAGGTCTCGGATGAGCTCGAGAAGCTCTCCAAGTACTCCGGACATGTCTGCCTGCCCATATACGGCGGAGCCAGCATCGAGGGTCAGATCAAGAAGCTCCAGAAGGGGTGCGACATCGTCGCCGGAACCCCCGGTCGTGTCAGGGACATGATTGCCAGGGGCGTCCTCAACCTCTCCGAGATCCAGATGATGGTCCTCGACGAAGCGGACAGGATGCTCGACATGGGATTCGTCGACGATATCGAGGCTATCCTCAAGGCCATGCCCGCAGAGAGGCATACACTCCTGTTCTCCGCAACGATGCAGGAGAACGTCAAACAGCTCGCATTCGACTACATGAAGAACCCCAAGGAGGTCTCGGTCTCCCAGGACGAGGTCGTCCTCGACCTCACCAAGCAGTACTACATCTCCGTTGGAAGGAGGAACAAATCCTGGACACTCTGCAGGATCCTGGACATCGATGAGCCCAAGGCCATCATCTTCTGCCAGACAAAGAAGATGGTCGATGTCCTCGACGAGAGGCTCACCAAGCTCGAGTACAAGGTCGAGGCCATCCACGGTGACATGCCCCAGACCAAGAGGGAGAAGGTCATCAAGGACTTCAAGGAGGATGTTACCGACATACTCATCGCAACCGACGTCGCCGCAAGGGGATTGGACATCGACGACATCAACTATGTCATAAACTACGACATGCCCGATGACATCGACACCTACATCCACAGGATCGGAAGGACAGGCAGGGCTGGAAGGGAGGGTACCGCTGTATCCTTCGTCACCTCCGAGGAGGAACACCTGGTAAGGGAGTTCGAGATGCGTACCGGCATGGACATCGAGAAGAGGGATGTCCCCGATGCGGAACCCGGTCAGAGGGACACCATCAAGAAGGTCGTCGACTACGATCAGATCTCCGATGTGTTCGGAATGTGCAAGTTCGAGATCAACCTCGGAAAGAACGATGGATTCAAGAAGGTCTCACTTGCGGACTTCATAATACGTAATGCGAGGATCAGGGAGGTCTCCATCGGTAAGATCGAGATCGGTCCCGACTCATCCATCGTCGAAGTACACAAGGACTTCGGTAACAGGATGACCATGGACCTCACCAAGGCCAAGTTCAAAAGCAAGAGAATAATGGTCCGTGTGATTCAGGATTGAAATGAAACCCTCATTACCCGACATCCTCTCATTGACGAGGATCGTCGGGGCCCTCCTACTGTTCATACCAACACCACTTACGCCCGCCTACCTTGGGTTGTACCTATACTGTTGCATATCCGACTTCGTGGACGGTTATCTGGCACGCAAGAACGGTGGTTCCCCCTATGGACAGACACTGGACAGTGCCGCCGACATCATCCTGACGACATCATTGCTGTTGACTCTCGTACCATGGTTGCCGTGGGACTGGTGGATGATAGAGTGGATCGTCGCATTGATCATCATGAGGGTCACATCTGTCATCATAGGAACGATCAAATTCAAGCAGATGGCCCTCCTCCATACCCGTTTGAACAAATACGCTGGCGTCTTCCGCTATGTCGCCCCGTTCGCACTCATGGTACTCGATCTGGATGTCACCGTGTTCCTCGTATGTGCCATGACCACCATCGCAACGATAGAGGATTTCATCATAAATCTGACATCCAAGGAACTCAACAGGGATATCGTATCGATTTTCAACAGATGAATCCGTGTTGATCGATACATGTATCATCGATGTCGATAACATCGAATATCGATATATCGTGTATCAAACCGCTTGTTTTTAATCAAATTATTAACAATGTTGATTTCGAAGCTTGTGAAATACCGGGTTTCGGAAGTGCTAACATGAACTGCAACAAAGGATGCGAGACGAAGACAGAGAAAAAAGAAGCCCGTAAGGAGAAGAAGGAGGGTATCGTCGAGAAGATAGCCAACTTCGAAATCAACCATCAGGAGAAGAAAAAACAGAAGGAGTTGGATAAGGCTGACAGGGTTGTCAAGCACGCCAACGACAAGGAAGATGAGATAGAGCTCAAAGAGGAACAGAAGATCAGGAAGATCGAGAACGAGTGAGTCACTCATACCCATTTTCTCCTCTGTGAACTCAACTCGGGAGTACTGATCTAACAAAATCCCGGAATCGGGCCTGCGACCGTTACCATCACAGGCCCATCCGGGTACAAATGGTTGAAGATGGTGGGTTGTACCCACCTTTTGTTTCCCTTCTCAGAGCTCGATCAGGATCAGGACGTTTCCGATCTGGATCGTATCGACGGCCTTTCCATCGAGCATGAGGCGCTCGTCGAGCTCGAAGTACTCTGAACCGACGGAGACCTTCTCACCATCGATATCGATCTCGATGGCACCGGAGGCGAGCTGTGCGGAAGCATCTGCGACATCCATGGCTGCCACATAGGCGACGATCGCCTTGGCCTGTGCCTTGAATGCGGGACCGAGCTTCGCATGCACGGGTTTGATTCCGACGACCTCCTTGGTCAGCTGTGCCTCGGGAGCGACGAGGACCTCCTTCGCCTTCGTCGTCTCGATGATATCGTCCTTGGCGGATCCGAGGATTCCTGCGTCCTCTCCGACGAACTCCACCATGGCGAGCTCCGCGTTGAGGGGGATCTTCTTCTCTCCCTTCCAGGCACGAATGGCTGCGAGCACATCCTTGAGGAGCTCTCCGGCAGCCTCTGCCTGCTCATCGACGAACATGGGCTCGGGCCAGGAGGTCAGGTGTATGCTCCTGCATCCGTCTATGGCCTTGAAGTGTTCCTGGTAGACATCCTCGGTGACATGGGGCATGAAGGGTGCGAGCATCTTCATGCTTCCGAGGAGGACGTTGTAAAGGGTGTACTTGACAGCGGGATCGTTCCTGGCCTTGACCATCTCGATGTAGTTGTCGGCGAGGTCATGCCAGATGAATCCCTCGACATCCTTCATGGCCTTGTCGAACTGGTACTGGTTGAAACAGTCGGTGACTGCCTCCAGGACCTTCGTGAACTTGCTGATGATCCACTTGTCAGAGATCCTGAGTTCGGGCTGCTCTGTGGGCACATCCTTGAAGAACCTGCTGGCGAACTGTCCGATGTTGAACACCTTGTTGCAGAGCTTCCTTCCGCGGACGACGTCCTTCTCACGGAATGCATGGTCGATTCCGAGGGAACATGTTGCGGCATAGTACCTCAGTGCATCTGCACCGTAGTTCTGCAGGATGGGCATGGGATCGATGACGTTTCCGATGGATGAGTGCATGGGGGTACCGTCGGGAGCCATGATGAATCCGTTGATCACGATGTCCTTCCAAGGGATGCTCTCCTCGATCTGCTCGGCCCTGAGGATGGAGTAGAATGCCCATGTCCTGATGATGTCATGGGACTGGGGCCTCATGGACATCGGGAACAGCTTCTTGTGGAGTTCCTCGTCCCTTCCCCAATAGGTGTTGTACAGTGACGAACCGGATGAATCCATCCATGTGTCGAAGACATCGGTGCATCCGCAGAGCTTTCCACCGCACTTGGGGCACTTCTCGACAGGAGGTGCATCCAGTGTGGGATCGACATAGCACTGCTCCTCGGTTGCGCAGACCGCATGACCGCATTCCTCGCACTCCCAGACGGGGATGGGGGTTGCGAACACCCTCTGCCTGCTGAGGACCCAATCCCACTCGAGGGAGTTGGTCCAATCCTGGAGCCTTATCTTCATGAAGTCGGGGAACCAGTTGATCTCTTCCGCCCTCTTGAGGATGGCATCCTTGAACGTGGTGGTCTTGAGGAACCACTGGGGGACCTGAAGGAACTCGATGGGTGTGTGGCACCTCCAGCAGATGGAGACCTGCTGGGGGTTGTCCTCCTGCTTGACGAGGATGCCGGCTTCACGGAGGTCCTCGATGGCTGCCTCCCTGGCCTCTATGACGGGCATTCCGGCGTACTTTCCGGCGAGTTCGGTCATCCTTCCTGCCTCATCGATTCCCTTCTCCATCTCGAAGTGGTACTTCATGACCCACTCGAGATCGTCCTTGTCACCGATGGTACAAATCATGACGGTTCCGGTTCCATAATCGAGCTGGACCTTGGGGTCCGCGATGACCTTGACCTTCCTTCCGTAGAGAGGTGTGATGAGGTCCTTTCCCACGAGGTGGGCCTTCTCCTTGTCGTCGGGGTGGACCGCGACGGCCTTGCATGTGCAGAGGAGCTCGGGCCTGGTGGTGGCGATCATGACGTGTCCGTCCTCACCATCGATCTGGAACTTGATGTAGTTCAACTTGTTGACGTTGTCCCTGTACTCGACCTCCGCATCCGCGAGTGCGGTCATACATCCGGGACACCAGTTGACGGGGAAGTTCGCCTTGTAGACAAGTCCCCTGTTGAACAGGTTGATGAAGGAGAGCTGGGTGATCTTCCTGTAGTAAGGTGCATCCGTCTGATAGTAGATGCTGGGGTCCATGGACTCTCCGAGCATCTCGAAATCACGGGTCATCTGCTCGATGAAACCGTTCGCATACTCCTCGCAGAGCCTCCTGTACTCCTGCCTGGGCGTATCCAGTTTGGTGATCTTGTGCTTCTTCTCGACCTTGACCTCGATGGGGGTACCGTTTACATCGAAACAGAGGGGGAAGAACACGTTGTATCCACTCATCCTCCTGAAACGAGCCGAGAAATCGATGATGGAGTAACCGGTCGCATGTCCGAGGTGGAGGGGACCCGAGGTGTACCTGGGAGGATTGTCTATGCTGTACACCGGCTTATCGGACTGGGGGTCGAAACGGTAGACCGCATCGTCCCTCCACATGTCCTGCCAGCGTTTCTCTATGGATGCTGAATCGTATTGTGCCATGGCTAACGAAGCGGTGTAGAATAAGAACCTATATAACCTTTAGACGGGCGCGCGCCCGCGACTAGTAGAGAGTAGTCCCATGGATGTACGTCGGGTCGCCTTTCGCAGTGGTTGAACTCACATCGAACATGCATCAACCGATGAGTGTCCTCTGCTTGACGAAGTCCTCCAACGGCCCCTTTTCATTCCCTGGAAGCTCATGTACCACGATGTCCGGTTCCAGTACATCCAGGATCTCCACACACCTGGGTTCACTGAACGGCAGGTGCTGGTCTATCATGCTCACATGGGGATAGGCTGAACCGATGAACGATACCGCATCACAGTCCATGGACCTCTCCTCGAACGTGGAACGGTATCCGTACGAGGCACTGTAATGGAAATGGATTGCACGTATCCTCTCGACAAGGTCCCTGCTGTATCCATAGAATATGTCCAACAGGGCATCCACACCATCCTTCTCGGTATAGATGTCCGGCAGGAGGTTCATCAGATGACCGGTGTCGAGGCAGATGCACCAATCCTCGAACTCCAGGTTGGACTCCAACAGACGGTAGTCCGATTCATCCGACAACCTGAGTCCGGGCCACCAGAGATTCTCGAAAGCGAGCCTGAACGGAGGTTCCCCTCCGGGCATAGAGCCGACGACGGTGTTCATCATCTCGCAGAAGGAACGGATGACATGTCTGCTGTCATCCGAGTACGTACGCCTCCAAACATCGCACAGCGATACATTGGATGCATGCATGACTCCATGGGTGGGAGAGAATGCGGATGCGATCATAATGTCCTCGGACACGCGCTGGACAACCTCATCACGGGTCCTCCCGAACATCAGGTATGGGACACTGTCATCCGGCATGTCGTAAGGACGTCCCTCCCATGCTGCCAACCAATCATGGGCGAATGGGAGATGGACGGTCTCGGTGTACGGTAAGTATGCCTCCCCCTCCATGGTGTGGGATGTCAGCAACTCCAAACCATCGCATCCGATACGTGACAATGTGGAACCCAGATCATACCCGAAAACGCTTGCATCCTGGTACACGGAGTGACTGAACAGATGACGCATGGAACCAGTATCCACTGGATAGGATAAGCAAGTTCCGAAAAAATGGACGGATGAGGCAGAATCAGAACATTACCAACGCTGCACTGACGGCTGCCTCGACGGCGACGGACTGGGTGTTCCCGCCACCGATGATGATGATATCATTCTGGGTCATTCCGATCTCCTTACGGATCTTCATGGCATTGGCGGGATCGTTCTCGTCCAGGTTCCAATCCGGGGGAATGGAGAGTACCCCGTCCCTGAGGACGACCGTGGTGCATCCTGTGGCACCGACCTTGATACCCTCATCCCTCTGCTCCATACCGTTGTTGACCTTGTCCGCGACACCGAGGACCAGGACCGCCTGCTGGAACTCACCCATGACTGAATCCTTGAGGTTGAGGTCCACCGGCCTGATGGGGATCTGATTGAGGAAGGACTGACCAGCCTTGGTGATGGTTATACCGGTCTGCTTGATCAGGATGAACTCCCATTCCTTCAGAGTATCGATAATCCTACGCATGCTTCCCTCTCCGACACCGACCTCCTCGGCCAACCTCTTGCGGCCCATCCTGCGTCCGTCCGAAAGGAGATGCAATGCCCAATAGACATTGGCGTCATTGAATCTGAACATGGGACCGAACTGAGGTTCATCGATAATCTTCATGGAAACACCCTGATTGGATAATAATGCAAATCACTGGATGTGTTAATTAAGTTTGCCATCCAGACATCGAATCAACGATGCCTGGATGGTAGGAAATTATGTCCGCTTTTCCATCAGAAGGTGCGGACCTTGCCCTCGATGATCATATCGGAGACCTTGTCGACGTTGTCGAGCCAGTCTGCGGCGATGACCTCGGCCTCGGACTTCCACTTGGACAGGTTGGGATCGTTCTCCGCATCGGGAAGGACGATCTGAACGGATGCGTTGAGGGGCTCGGAGACGGGCTTTCCGATCTGGGACAGGAGCCTGACCCTGATCTCCGCCTCGTTGGTGACCTTCTCTGCGATGTCATCGGCGATGAGCTTGGACATGACGTTGTAGATCTTTCCGATGTGGGTGATGGGGTTCTTTCCGGAGGTAGCCTCCATGGACATGGGCCTGTAGGGTGTGATCAGACCGTTGCACCTGTTACCCCTTCCGACGGATCCATCGTCTCCCATCTCCTGGGAAAGACCGGTACAGGTCAGGTAGTAGACTCCGCGGTCGTAGTCGTCTCCGGTGTTGAGCTCGATCTTGAGGTTGATGTCCTCGTCGCCGATGATCTTCAGTGCGTTGTCGTAGACCTTGTCGTACATCTGCTCGATGACGGACTGGTAGTGCTGTGCATCGGGAACGTACTTGTCGACCATTGCACAAGCGATTGTGACGGTCATGTCCTTTCCGACCCTGGATGCCATGACTTTGACGTCCTGTCCTGTCTCGGGAAGGTCCTTCTTCATTGCACCGTTAATGTACTCCTCGGTCTTCAGGACGACGGAGTCGGTGATGGAGTAAGGTGCGTATCCGACACCGAAGGAGGTGTCGTTAGCGAGGTGACCGGATGCCTTGTAGACTCCGGTGAGGTCATCGGAACCCATTCCGAGTTTGGCATCGAGGATGATCTCGGAATCTACATCCAGATTGGGGAATGTCTTGGTCAGGTACTCGTGTGCGGCCTTGAGTGCCACGGGCATGCAAGGGAGGGACTTCAGGTCTGCACCCTCTCCGACATGGGTGGTTGCACGTCCGACCAGGAGAATGTATGCAGGGCTGATGACGGATCCTCCGCCGAACTTGGGGGCTGCGGAACCTGCTGCAATCTGAGTCTCGTCGGTGTTGTGGTGGAGGACGTGGCCGTATTCCTTCTTGTACATCCTGCAGAGCGCCTTGGAGACCTCCTCGGCGAGTGCGTCGGACACACTGTCAGGGTGACCGATTCCTTTCCTCTCGACGATCTCGACATTCCTCATGGGTACGGGGACCTCATTGAGACCCTCAACATAGATGTTTTTTGACATTTGATATTCCTCTGAATAACGCGCAGATATTCTTGATAGATAAAGTGAACGGACTATAATATTCATATATGAATATTCAATTCATAAGACCATGAAATTTCCCCCGGCAACCGACATACGTAGGATGCGGAAGTCCATGGACATCACACAGACGGAACTGGCGAAGGAATCCGGGATCAGTCAGAGCACCATAACCAAGATCGAATCGGGGAAGATCAACGCCAGCTACGATACCGTCGTCGCCCTGTTCGAAGCACTGGACAGGATGAAGCAGAAGGATCACAAAGAACTCACGGCGGCCGACCTCTACTCACAGATGGTGATAACGATACAGTCCACGGACACTGTCCGTCAGGCATCCGATCTGATGAGGGGTACAGGCTACTCGCAACTGCCTGTCCTCAACGGGGAGACCCCCGTCGGCAGCATTTCGGAAAGGGGCATATTCGAACTCCTGAGACGTGGGATGACCATGGGGCAACTCGCGGACATGGATGTGTCCAGGGTCATGGAGGATTCGTACCCCGTGGTTTCCGATAGCACCCCCATCACGACGGTCACATCGTTGATGGACAACTGCAACGCGGTGCTGGTATCCAAGAAAGGAAAGATTGTGGGGATGATCACCAATGCGGACATCCTCAAACTGTTCGGTACCTATCAGATCTGACGTGTATGCCTTCACGGTTCCACGAGGCGTATGGTCTTGGTCGTGACCTCGTAGAGCTGGAGGTCGTCCACAGCTACCGTTTCAGCGAACACGGAACGGGCATCGTCCACCACGGCCCCACGGTCATCGTAGCGGTTGCTGATGTGGGTCAACATGAGTGCCCTAACACCGCATGCCCTGGCGGCCTCCGCAGCCTGCGTCACAGTGGAATGGAAATGGTCATGGGCCAATGCCGATTCGGATGACATGAACGTGGACTCGTGGATCAGGACATCGACACCTTTAGAAGCTTCGGTGATCCCCTGACACGGGCGGGAATCCCCAGTGTATGAAACCGACAGGCCTGGAGTGGATGGGGAGATCACATCCTCGGGCCTCACCCCGCGTATGGTCTCACCGTTCTTGAGACGGGCCATCTCCGGACCGGGGGATATCCCGAGGGACATCGCTTTGGCCTTGTCGAGTTTTCCAGGATAATCCGCCTCCCTCAGAACGTAACCGAGGGAACGGATCCCGTGGTCGGTGACATATGATTGGATGGTCATGTTGTTGACACTGAACCGTTCACCGCCCGAAAGCTCCACGACACTCAGATCGTAACAGGTCTCCCCCTCGGTGACGGACATCATCGCATCCAGTCCCGCACGGAGCCCTTCCGGACCGTAGACCGTCAGGGGTTCCTTCCTTCCATTCAGGCTCATCGTCTGCAGGAGTCCGGGTAACCCGAACACATGGTCACCATGCATATGGGTTATCAGAACGGCACGGATCTTCATGAAGGAGAACGGGGAGATCATGATCTGCCTCTGGGATCCCTCCCCGCAATCCATCAGGATTATGTCGGATCCCCCTCTGACGGCTATGCAGGATGTCGAACGGTCCCTGGAAGGGACGCTGGCACCGGTGCCGAGGAAGAGGATCTCCAACATGCGATCACTCGAAGTCGTCGTAGACCTGGTCGATCTGCCTGTGTCCCTTGGTCTCCTTCTTGTAGGCCTTGTAGTGCTCCTTGCAGAGATGGACCTGACGGAGTCCCTCGGATTTGAGACTCAGGGATGAACGGGACACCTGTTTGATGTTGAATGACCTCTCGGACTCACAGTTGCATCCGTCCACATCGCAGACGGGTTTGGAACGGTCGTGGTTTGCTAATGCCATGGGTCCCGAATCGATACCGGGTTTCTTATAACCTTAGATGGCCAGTGGTTCGTATCCATCGGAACGAACTATGGTGGACATCGGTAAATTGAGTGATTCGGTGGCAATGCCACCGAATGGAGTTTTCATGCTGTCGGTTCGTCATCGTAGATGTAACGCTTGCATACGGGGATGAGCAGACCTCCGATGGCGTTACCGAGAATGACGATGAGGATGAACGTCAGCGATTCCAGTGTGAACATACCTGCCGAACAGAAGTAGAACATGTCCGCGATGGAGTGTTCGAATCCCGAGAGGATGAACACGGGAACACACAGGAACGTAGCCAGGAAACTCTTGGTGTTCTTGTACGAATCCGCCGCTATAAACATGAGCAGACCGCACAGTACACCCTTGAACAGAACCTGGAGGGGTTCGGCATTGTCCAGTTTCACATTCGCCAGAACCTCGGCCGACTCCAATGGCATCATCAGTCCCACAATCAGGGTTCCGACGAAGTTACCGAGAATGACGATCACCAGGTACGGAAGGTATGTGGACAACGGGTTGTCCGGGATGTAACCGACCTTTCCTGTGTACAGGTCGAATCTGAACGAGAATATCGTGAACAGACCGATGGCGAACAGAATCGCTCCGACCCATTTCACATCGCATGACAGGTAGACGCATCCACCCACACCAATCATCATTCCCGCGAGAATCGCCCTCACGAAAGCTTTCGATAGACTGTTACCTATTATCTCACCTCATAACTCGTGATAGAACAGGAGGATCGTCCTGTACTCCCCATCCAACGACCTGAAACCTCCGGGTACCGCCCCGATGCGGACGAAACCCATCTTCTCATACAGATGTATGGCAGATGCGTTGTTCTGAACGACAGCGTTGAACTGCATGATCCTGAATCCCAGACTGGCCGCGACCTCCAGGGAATCGGAGACGAGTGCGGAACCTATGCCTTTGTTGGACATCGACGGATCTACCGCGTAACTGGCGTTACTGATGTGGCCGCAACGGCCCACGTTGTTGGGATGCAGGATGTACAGACCCACGACACAGTCGTCCATGACCGCCACACCGCAGTGTGACTGAGAAGCGAAGAAATCCGTTGCGGATTCCAAATCCAGTTCCTCCTCCTGCGGGAATGCCATGCCCCTGCGGACGATTGTGTTCCAAACACCCATCATATCGGGGATATCCTCGGGTCTGTAACCCCTGACCTGAACGTCCATGAACGATGGAAGCCAGTTTAGATATTAAAATGGGTCAGAAGGGGGAACATGCCTGTGACCGGCATATCATCAAAATGACATTGGCATCTGCATTATAGGAATGGACCGCACCTCGCCTCATACGACGAGGTTTGATAAACGTCTATCATGATGCCGTGACATGAGTTCGGAAATAGTCATGCGGAGCTCCTACGGTTCCATCGTGTACATCTCTATGGCAGTGACGTTTCTGGCCTTCATGCCGCTCATCGTCATGTTACCGCAGCTTCGCCTGATCTCCATTGTCGCCCTTGTGGCTTTGATGGTTTCCATCGGACTCTACCCGTTTATGATCAAGTACAAGTTCGATGATGAGAAGGTCAGCATATCCAACCCGTTAAGTTGGAACGAGCCTCCCGCATACTACGATAGGATCTACAAGATCATCGATACGAATTGGGCCTACATATCCAACCACCATGGTACATCCCCTGATTCCATCCAGATATGGTACGATGGGGGGACTGGACACTACATCTGCATTTCCCCTTACGACAAGAGGAAGGCATTGGCGATATTGAAAGAAAAGTGCAAGAATGCGAAATTCGAAGTCTCCAGAAAGGAATGAATGATGTCCAGACCTTTCCGGGAGGTTGACGGAACCTCACGGACCATCGTGTCATATCGATTGTGTGACCTGTAGGATCGTCACCGTCCGACGTGGTTCCGTGATACATCATACGTTATATCCACGGTTCCGATACCGGTGCATGGATATCGAACACCTCACGGGACTCGCAGAGAACAACGACATTGATGCACTCAGGGAACTGGGTCGCATCTACCGCGAGGGGGATGGTGTCGAGGTGGATTCAGTGAGGGGCTTTGAACTCCTGAAGAAAGCGGCCGACCTCGGGGACATCCCGTCCGCATCATCCGTGGGATACATGTGCATATCCGGAGAAGGCACCAAGATCGACCAGTCCATGGCCGAAACCTATCTGAGGAAGGCCTCCGAGGCCGGAGACTCCACCGCCATGTGCAACCTGGGATACCTCTTCTCATCCTCGGACCCCGCACGCTCCCTCGAATGCTTCCACAAAGCCGCGGAAGCCGGCAGCATCAGGGGCATGAATAACCTGGCGACCGCCTACAGCATGGGGCAGGGTGTGCCTGTGGACAAGGAACTCGCAGCAGAATGGTATTCCCGCGCGGCCGATCTGGACGATATCGACTCCCTGTGCGTCCTCGCATCCATGTACCGCAACGGCGAGGGGGTCCCCGTGGACAAGGCGCGTGCGGCCGAACTCTACCGCCATGCCGCAGACCTCGGCGATCCCGATGCCCAATACGACCTCGCATTCATGTTGGATTCCGGAGAGGGTATCGAGATGGACAGGGCCGAAGCCGAAAGGTACTTCCGCATGTCAGCTGACCAGGGTGACACCGATGCCTGCCTGTGCATGGGTGGCATACTGTTCGAGAGGTCCGAGTTCACCGAGGCAGAACAGTACTTCATGTCAGCAGCACTGAAAGGGGATGTAAAGGCCCAGTACAACATCGGACTGCTGTACATGGGCGACTATCTGGGTGCGCCCGATGCGGAGAAAGCCAGGGAGTGGTTCGAGATGGCGGCTGAGGAGGGATTCGCCTTCGCCCAGACGATGCTCGGAAACATGGCCATGGACTCTGGCGACGTGAAATCTGCAGAGGGATTCTTCAGGTCCGCCGCCGAACAGGGGGAGCCCACCGCGCAGTACAACCTCGGGGCCCTGGGACTCTCCAGCCAGATCAAGATGGGTTACGAGGAAGCGGTCGAGTGGCTCACCAAGGCCGCCCAGGCCGGGATGGAGCCTGCATATCAGATCCTGATGCAGCTCAACAGTCAAGGATCCCAGTGAGAGAACCTACCTCGTACGTGCACGGCAACCCGTCCGGCGTGGAACCGTCATGACGGTTCACCACCGCACAATCGATCCCTGCGGCCTTCGCAGCCGCAGGATCGTTCGGACTGTCCCCCACGTAGAGCACATCATCGAGTGGGATCCCGAAGAAGTCAAGGGCCTTCTGTATCGGATCCGGATGGGGTTTGTGACGTTCCGTATCATCGAATCCCACTATGAACTCGGGTATGTCCCCCATGCCCCAGTCGCCCATCAGACGTTCTATCTTGTAACGCTTCTTTCCGGAAACGATACCGATGCGTGCACCACGCCTGACCAGTTCCTCCAGGACCTTCCTGGTCTCCGGGAACGGTTTGGCCGTCAGATACGCATCCGATTGGACGACCTTCATGAACTCATCGGTGTAGGTATCGTACAGGGCGGGATCGCCGACGTACTTGTCGAACACCTGGTCCATGCTGAGGCCGAGGGTACCCTGGAAGAGAGAAGGAGTGTATCCGACACCCACCGCCGGAAGGGCCCTCATGAGGATGGCCTCGATACCGGCGCTGGTGTCGAAAAGGGTGTTGTCGAAATCGAACAGGTACAGGGAGTAACGTCTCATTTCGTACCAACGTAGATGTTGACGGCACCGAAGCTCTTCACATAGAACCTGGCATCATCGAATCCGGCCTTCCTGAACACCTTGACCATGTCCTCACCGTAGGGGAATCCCTCGATTGAGGTGGTGAGCCACTCGTATGCGGACTGCCTCCCATCTATGGACTTGCCCTTGTCGTACTTGCGACCCATCCTCTTAACCCTCTTCATGTAGATGTTGTATCCGAAACGGACGATGGGGTTCTTGGGCTTGGACAGTTCGGCGACGATGACCTTGCCACCGGGTGCGAGGACACGGTGCATCTCGGAAACGGCCTGGAGGATGTCCGTGACGTTCCTGAGCATGTATCCGGAGGTCACGAGATTTACCGAGTTGTCTTCGATGTCGAGGGCGAGTGCATCCCCAACCCTCCAATCGATCTTGACCGGCAGGTCGAGCTCCGCTTCCTTGATTGCGGCGAGCTCCAGCATACGGGGGGTGATGTCCACACCGATGACCTCTGAACCGGCCCCTGCGGTCCTGGCCACGTGGAATGCGATCTCGCCTGTACCGGTACCGACATCGAGACACCTCTTTCCGTGGATGTCTCCGGCCTTCTTCATCATGAACTTGTGCCATCCCTGGACCATTCCCATGGACATGATCTCGTTCATCTCGTCGTAGTACTCGGCAATCTCTGTGAACACATCCTTGATGTACTCCTCTTTGCCCTCGAACTGGTTTCCCTTCTTCAACTCCTCTTCAACCATTTCAGATCACCAATGGAAGTAACTCGGTCTGTATAAGATATCCTATGACCAGGAGAACACCGAAATGCCAATTGAGCTTGAAGCACAGCGGCACCAACATGAATCCCGCATGGGGGTCGGTGGGGGCATCAAGACTGTTCCTGTACAGCTTGTTGAGGTCATAGATGGTGATTAATGCAAGCAGGCAACCGAGCGGTGCCACGCCCGCGACGATCAATATTATGAGCAACGGGAACGGGACGATGTTCTCGAAAAGGTAGAGCCTCATAGCGTTCTCGTACGACATACGTCCACTGAGAGTCCCAACATTGCTCTTCTTGTCCTCGTGATAGTCACGGACCTCGTTCCCGCATAGGACACCAGTTATCATGAACGCATTGGGCAACGATAGGAGGAAGACCTCCATGGAGAACAGGTCGCCCGTGAGGACATAGTATGTACCCAAGGGCATCAGGAGTCCCATCATCAGGAACACGCTGGCCTGTCCCAATCCGAGGTACTTGTACGATCCACACACTGTGTACGTTCCGGCACCGATTATTCCCAGGATACCATAGATGAGGATCTCCCATCCGCAATGCCATATGAAGACGAGACCTATCAGACAGGTTATCCCTATGCATGCGGCACCCATCTTCAGAACGGATTTCGGTTTGAGGACACCTGTGACGAGTTCAGGAGAACGGGTCTCGTTCTCCACCGTGTCGATTCCGTTCTTGAAATCGCCGTAGGTGTTCAGCAGATTGGCCGCAGACTGGAGGAGACAACCTCCGATCAGGACCAGTATGAACATTATTATGTCGAAACTGCCATGGTGAAGGGCCACCGCCCCTCCGATCAGGACGGGTACGACGGCACCGTGAAGTGTCCACGGTCTGAATGCATTGAACCAACCGGCCTTCACAGGCCTGACTCCCGACATGAGACGATGATTGTCATCCCTATATTAAACAGGAGATGCCGATTCATCTCGAATGAAATTAATTATTTATCGATAAACGATAAATTAAATACCACCTCGTCCGTTCATCAGGACAATGTCGATAGTAAAACTGCTCACCAGCAGTGCATTCATGATGTCACTGGCACTCATCGTGGCCCTCATCACCAACTTCGCAGGTTGGTTCCCATCCGAGACGCTCGATGCCAACATACGCTCCAATCTGACGATCATCATACTGGCGGCGATGCTGACGGTTTCCCTTTCCAGGATCCCGTACAAGAATCTCAACCCCCTTGCCCACAAACGTTCCGTCGCAAGGGCCATCGCATTGATACTGATCGCCTCCATCATCCCGCTCGTGGGATACTACGCCCTGAAGGACACCGAGTACGGAGCCCAGGCCATGGGTCTGGTCTTCCTCGCCGCAACACCCTTCGCGGCTTCCGTCGCACCCCTGTCGTACATCCTCAGGGGAGATATGGAACATGCACTCAGGGGGACCATAGTGGTCTATGTGATCTCACTCCTGTGGATCCCGTTCATCGTGTGGATCACCCTTGGCGAGATCATCGACATCAAGAACGTGTTCATCACCGTGATCGAACTCATCGGCGTCCCGCTCGTGCTCTCAAGGCTCCTCACGAGGTTCGAGATCAGCAGGGACATCATGGCCACGTTCCTCAACTGCTGTATCTTCACGACGGTCTGGCTCTCTGTCGGCTCCACCAACTTCGCCGGCAGCAGTGCATTCATATTCCTCGTCTTCGCGATAATCGCAGCCCTCAGGTCCTTCGGACTCGGATGCGGACTCGAGGTCGCGGAGAAGCGCATCGGCATCCCATGGGCCCAGAGGGTCACCGACATCCTGATGGTGTCCTACAAGAACAAGGGAATCGCAATCGCCACGTGCATGGCCGTTCTCGGACCCACCGGACTCGCACCCCTTGCCATGGTGGCCATAGCAACCTCAGTCATCGTGGAGATCAGCTGGGTCATCTTCATGGATTCGATACTCTTCAGCAAGAAACGTATGATGAAGGAACTCGAATCAGAAGCCTGTTGAAAACATCGACATCAATCCCGGAGGTCCCCCTCCGGGTCTTCCACATATTCTAGGATGTCACCGGGTTGACAATCCAGGGCACGGCAGATCCCATTGAGGGTGGAGAACCTTATAGCCGATATCTTCCCGGTCTTGATGTTGGACAGGTTGACGTTGGATATCCCCACAAGCTCCGCCAACTGGTTCAAAGACATCTTGCGGTCAGCCATGACCCTGTCCAATCTGAGGATTATCGCCATCGGAAAACCTCACAGAGTCTCATCGGACTCCTTCTGCAGGAGACCGCCGTACCTGAATATCAGTGCCAGGCAGTACATGACCACACATACCAGCAGGGAGCCCAGACAGAGGAAGATGGCATTGGACACGCTTCCATGGGCGAAGTACTCGAGCACCGCGAGGAATACGGAGGATACCAGATATGTCCATGAAAGGGCCTTGAGACGGTCGACATTGCCCTGGGTGAAAGGACTGTGGTTCCTCTGGATGGAATCCATGAACCCGCACACTATCCTGAGTGTTATGAAACCCATCACCAGGATGAGGAGAGCCTCCATGGAGGCTATGGGGGACATGTCCCCACCTATCCATCCGGAAACCTCATCTGCGAAGCCATCCGACAACAGGGATGCCACACCGAGGATGACAGTGGCCGCGATGATCAGACCTAGGACGACCTGACCGGCGAACATGACCTTCGATGCATACATGCACACCTTCTTCAGAGTGTTCAGATCGCCCTTCATACAGACACCTCAGGAGAGTGACTTCGTGATGCAGCTGCTGATGTCCACGAGGTCGTTCCCGTCATCGAATTCGAACCTGATGTCCTGACCCCCGACCCTGAGGACCAATGCCCCATCGTTGCCTATATCGCCATGTCCCTCGACGGAGAAGATGTCCACCTTAGAGTATGGGATCACCGTGACATCGATCTTCTTGCCTGTGATACCCCTGACATTGACGATGAGCACCTTCCGATCCGTGAAAGTCACCTGGAAATCGGAACCCTTGTACAACCCGATGCTGGCCTCCCCCGGGATCATGAGGTCGGCGGCACTCCTGTGCTGTTCATCAGTCCTACGGAGCTTCTCGATTCTGTCCTTCTCGAAGTTCATCATGGTATCACACCCGTATGGCATCCGGGATTAATCAATCATCCCATACCAGAT
>JAGBGN010000058.1 GCA_017935945.1 Candidatus Methanomethylophilaceae archaeon
CCAAGGTGTTGGAGATCGAATCCGATATAGATCGCAACCTCCTGTACAGACAGCTGGTCGGTGCATACATCGCGGGACATGACAGGATCGAGATCGTATCAGAGGACCGCATATCGAGTGTCATCGTATCGACCGCGTCATCGTTCGCTCAGATAGCCATAGGGTTGGAGATCCTTGAAGAAGATGATAGGAGGATCGTCATAAAAGACCTCATGGACCCCGAGGAGATCAGACCTGTGAAGTCCATCCTTCGCATGAAGGTTCTCGTGAGGAACATGCTGAACGACATCCTGGATGGGATGATAGGAGGCGATCTCATCTCGACCGAGATGATGAACGAGCGCGATCGCGAGATCGACAGGTTGGATTGGCTCATCTCACGCCAGGTCAACATACACCAGAAGGATATCTCCCTTTCAGCAAGGATGGGTGTTGACCTCTGTGATATCACCCGCTGCGCCATTATAAGCAGGAGCATCGAACGTATCGGTGACCATGCGGTACTGCTGACAGACCACATGAGGGCTCTGGAGAAAGACGAAGGCTGGGATAGGGCGATACAACTTGTAAGGGAGATGATCGCCCTGTTCGTAAAATCCATCGACACATGGGTGGAACGTGACATGGTCACCGCCAACGAGTGCATAGACCAGGGTGCGGAGATGGTCGCACAATGCCGTTCCATGATATCCGACGTGGATAGGAAACGCGGACCCGCTTCCATGGAACTGGCTCTAGGAAGCATGAAGAGGATAATGGAGTACTCCGTGGATATAGCCGAAGTCGCCATCAACTCCGCCATGGATTGATTGCCGAAGGCCATGGCCCCTCTGTTCGGAGCCGTTCGACGGAATCCCACCTACCTCAATTCTATATTATAATAGAGGATACCCCCCAGCATGCATATGATCACACCTGGGATGGAGATAGACGTCCTGAAGGAGAACCACAGGCTCGCCCATGAGAACCACCGCCTCATGAGGGACCACAATGTAAAATCAGTCGACTTCATGGGATCCATCGGAGCCGGCAAGACCGCACTGATCATCAAACTGGCAGAGAAACTCAGAGAGAAAGGCGTCAGGGTATGCGCCATCGCAGGTGATGTGACCGGTGTCGATGACTACACCAGGTTCGAGAAATCCGGCCTGGAGGCAGTCAACTGCAACACCGGACACGAGTGTCACCTCGACGCCCACCTCATCCACCATGCCCTCGACGATGTGGACCTGGACAAGTACGATGTCGTCTTCATCGAGAACGTCGGCAACCTCGTATGTCCTGCAGACTTCCCCCTCGGAACCGATTACAGGGTCGTCGTCGTATCCACAACAGAGGGTGATGACATGGTGAGGAAGCACCACGACATCTTCCAGCACTCGGACATAGCCATCCTCAACAAGATCGACATCGCGGATGCTGTAGATGTTGATCCGGAGGTCATCACCGGGGATTACGAGAAACTCACCGGTGGTGCGAAGAAGATGTACAAGTGCAGTGTCAAGAAGGACCAGGGCCTCGATGAGATCCTGGAGGCATTGAACCTTTGTTGAGGTCGATCCCATGAAAGTACTCACGGTTGGCGGAGGAGGAAGGGAGCATGCTGCTGTGGAGGCACTGTACAGATCCGGTGCCGAGATATATGCGGTCATGAAGAATGCGAACCCCGGAATCATCAAGAGGTCCAAGGAGCACCTGCTCTGTGACGAGAAGGATGTTGCCAAGGTGTGTTCATTCGCCAAGGAGAAGGGTGTTGAACTCGCATACATCGGTCCCGAAGCTCCCCTCGAAGTCGGAATCGTCGATGCACTCGAGGCAGAGGGCATAAAATGTGCCGCACCAACCAAGGCGGCAGCGAGAATCGAGACATCCAAATCATTCATGAGGGAACTTGTCGACAAGTACAACATCTCCGGAAACCTCGGATTCGCCCATTTCGACAATGCGGCAGATGCGGAGGAGTACCTCAAGGGCATCGACTATGAGATCGTCGTCAAACCCATCGGACTCACTGGCGGAAAGGGTGTCAAGGTTCAGGGAGAGCACCTCAACTCGTTCGAGGAGACCATGGACTATGTGAACGAGATCTTCGACCAGAACATCGGTGGTGCCGGAGTCATCCTCGAGGAGAGAGCCATAGGAGAGGAATTCACACAGATGGTATTCGTCGACGGCAAGAACATCGTCCCCCTCCCCCTCGTTCAGGACCACAAGAGGGCCTATGAAGGCGATGTCGGACCCAACACCGGCGGAATGGGCTCATACACCGATTCCAACCACCTCCTCCCCTTCGTCGGAGAGGATGACAGGAAGGCTGCCATCGAGATCCTCCAGTCCATCGTCGATGCCATGGCACAGGAGGGTTGCCCCTATCACGGAACCATGTACGGTCAGTTCATGCTCACAGTGAGAGGGCCCAAAATCATCGAGATCAATGCCAGGTTCGGAGACCCCGAAGCCATGAACGTCCTCCCGATACTGGAAAGCAGCTTCACCGACATCTGCTGGAAAATGGCGACTGGAACCCTCACCGACGATGTCGAGTTCTCCAAGGATGCCACCGTCTGCAAGTACGTCGTCCCGAAAGGATACGGTGTGAAATCGGAATCCGGACATGAGATCGCCGTGGATGAGGAGGCCATCGCCGATTGCGGTGCAGTGGTCTACTACGCGAATGTCGATGTCAAGGACGGTAAGCTCGTCACAGGCACATCCAGATCCGTCGGAGTCATCGGCAGAGCCCCCACTCTGGAGGAGGCTGAGCAGAACTGCGAGAAAGCCCTGGAGCATGTGAAGTGCGATGCGATCTTCGTACGTCACGACATCGGTACCCGTGCGCTGGTCCAGCGCAGGGTGGACCACATGAACGAACTGCGTTCCGCATGAACCGCATAGCAGTCAAAATCGCTTACCTGGGGGCCGGATTCTCCGGTTCCCAGATTCAACCCTCCCTTCGCACCGTGGAGGGAACGGTCCTTGCCGACCTCATGAAGGTCTGCAAGATGGACCGCGAGGCATTGGACCTCAGATTCTCGAGTCGCACCGACAGGGGTGTGAACGCACTGGGGAACGCCATATGCTTCAATTCGGAGTTCCAGGATGTCACCATCCTGTTACGTGCATTGAATTCTGTATCGGACGGTGTGTTCTACAGGTCGGCATGCATCGTGGAACCTGGATTCAACCCCCGTCACGCATCGAGGCGCCTGTACAGGTACGTCCTTCCATCATACAGGATGGACATCGACCTCGCAAGGGAATGCGCCTCCCTGTTCGTGGGTGAACACGATTTCATCAGGTTCTGCAAGACGGATGGCAAACCGACCACCCTGACCATCGACTCGATAGATGTGAGGAGGGAAGGGGACACCATCATCCTGGAATTCAACGCCCTGTACTATCTATGGAATATGATCCGTAGACTGTCGTCCGCCATACACGAGGTCTCCACCGGACACATGACCCTTGATGACGTCAGACGTGCCCTTGACGGAGAGGTGGTGAACTTCGGCATGGGCAGACCTGATGCACTCACGCTTGTGGATGTTCAATACGACTGGTTGACATTCGTCCCGGGAGAACCTCGCTTCTACAGCAACCGTTCCGCTGACGGCATCTTCGAGGCCGATCTCAAACATGGATTCTACTCCAGCCTTTGAACCGTACATCCGACTATATCCTCGGAAACACATCAGGGTCCATGGAAGGACTCAAGGAATCCATGGATGCAGCCATAGACGAGATGCGTCAGAGGGAGAATCTGAGGGAGACCTCGATACAACTGTCACGCAGGATAACCCGTCTCAGCAAGATGGTCATACACTCGACGCACCTGGGCGAACCCTGTGATGACCGCGTGGATGAGATGATCGGAATGGTCAGGGAACTCACATCCCTGGGCTCCGTTTCTGAAACCGGACCTGCCCCGGATGCTCTGGGGGAATATGCGGAAGCCATGATACTCAGGGACATCGTATCACACGGGAGGGTGCCTGGACACAGCGCATTGGGGATACCGGCAGGACCCTGGCTTCTCGGTCTGGCGGATTCCGAGGGGGAACTCAGACGCATGATCACGGGATACCTGATGAACGGCGACATCCAATCGGCCCGTATGATGTTCACGAAGATGGAGATTGTCCACGATACCGTGATGATGCTGGACATCCCGGATGCCGTCCTCTCCATGAGACGTAAACAGGACATCGCCCGCGGACTCATGGACAAGACCCGTTCTGAACTCCTCATGGCCAAGATAATGGACGTGCAGTGAGTGGATGTAAAGAGAAAGAAATGGAGAACGGTTAAAGGGAGGGGCGGGACCCCTCCCGTTTGATTTTAGGTTCAGCGCCTTGCCTTGGGCTTTCCGTAGTTCTTGACGGGCTTACGGTAGACCCAGATGAGGGCGATGATGACGATGATGAGCAGGACTACAACCAATATGGTGTAGGTTGTGTAGCTCTTCTCCCCGACGTAGAAGGAGTGCTCCTCGCCGAGTCCCTCGATTCCGGTGATTCCACCCTCTGCCGCGACGACCTTGAACTTGTGCTCACCGTTGCTGACGTCTGCGATCCAGTCGTAGCTGACGGTTGCGGTTCCCTTGGTGCTCACGGTGAATGTGGTGAAACTGTCCTCGATCATCTTGCCGTCGACCCAGAAGTAGACTCCGAGTCCGGAGGGATCGATGTTGCTTCCCTCGGCGACCTTGAGGTCCACTGTGAGTGTGATGGGCTCGACGACCTTGATGGTGTACTTCTGGGTTGCCTTGTCAACCTCATCCCCATCGACTTCACAGACGAACTCGACGGTGAGTGTGTAGGTGCCGGCATCCTTCGGTGCATCGACGGTCAGTGTCTTGGAGACATTGTTGTCAAGGCTTCCAGAGGAGGGAGACACAGCATTGGACTGTGTCTCTCCCCTGGAGTTCGTGAGCTTGGCATCGTATTCGATGGAGATGTCTGCATCGGTTGCGAGATCCTGGTTGGAGTAGATGATGTTGAAGTCGGCGGATTCGTCGACCTCGATGACATTCGTCTCTCCCTGGATGTTCGAATACGAGGCGTCGGCCTGGCCCATGGGGACCAGGCAGACTGCTGCCATCATGATGATGGCCATTACTCCGAGTGTTGCTTTCAGCTTCTGCGTGTGAACACCCCCCTCCTGCTTGCGAGCCAGAAGACCATGATGATGAGCAGGACGGATACTGCGAGCAGGATCCAGATTCCCACGGGCATGGTGGGCATCTCGTTGGAGACATCGGTTCCGGTTGCCTCCATCGAATCAGCGCTGATATCGACGGTCTGAGCCTTCAGGTCGAGAGTCTTGCTTGCGGAACCATCGGTTATGGTTCCAGTGATTGCGGGAACATCTGCACCTGTTCCGGTGAGGTTCAGGAGCTTGACGTAGATGACTGTTGTCTGGTATCCGTAAACGGTGAATGCAGATCCAGTCTTGCTGATTGTGCATCCATCCTCATCCATCAGGGTCACTGCCCATCCAAATGCATCGGAAACGTTCACGGTGACCTCCTTGGAGAAGGAATCCTTGTTGATGACGGTCAGAGCGTACATGTACTCGTATGCGGAGATCTTGTCCTTGTATGCCTTGGCGCTCTCTCCTGCGACGAGGAACTCGGTTCCGTTGGAGGTTGTCTTTGCGCTCTCTCCGTCGGTTATGTCGAGGGTTATGGGCTTGACTCCAGCAATGTCGGAGACGGTGACGTTGAGTCCGTCGGATCCGATTGCGACGCTGTTCTCATCGTAGATTCCGTTGACGGTGATCTTGGCGGATGCCTCTGCACCGACTGTCACGGTGTAGACACCATCGAGGTACCATGCAGGTCCTGCAGTGACCATGAAGGTCTTCGGAACGACTACCTCGTTGTATATCTCTACTACAAGGGTTCCGACTCCGTTGTTGAACTTGACGGATCCAGCAACGATGCTTGCATCGTATACCGCATCCTCATCGACATCGGGGATCTCTCCGGTGGAGAGTGCTGCAAGGTTGCATACATCTCCATCCTTGAGGCCGGTAATGTCCTCGGTCACCTGGAATCCGAACTCATCGGATCCGATGGTGGATGTGACATCGACTGCGAACTCGGCAGAGGTCATTCCTGCGGGGAGGTCGACCTCGTACTGTCCATCTGCAACCTCGACCTTGACCTTCACGTCACCGGAGGTGATCATGAGGGTTCCGTCTGCGACGACACCGACGTATCCGGAGATGGAGATCTTTCCATCCTTGGCAGTGAGATCGATGGTCTCGGTGGATGCGGAGGCTGCGTTGATGTATCCGTATGCGACCTTGTCACCGTTCACGGACTTGAGGTAGTAATCGTATCCGACCTCGAGGAAGTACTTGTTTCCGTCACGGATGTACTCTCCCTCGGACTCTATGCTGACGATGTCTCCCTCGCCCTTGGTTATGGTGAGTGTGGAGACCTCCATCGCATCGACTCCGTAGATGTAGGAATCACCAGGGTAGATGTAGACGGTTCCATCGAAGTAGTATCCCTTGTTGTCCACTGTGACATCGTACTGACCGGGAGCGACGTTCATGCTCTGGTTGGCTGCGAGGGTGAACACATCCTCCTCGTCCCCATCATAGAGCTGGAACTTCATATCGAAGGGATTGTCGTTCTTGATGCTGACATCCTTGAGGTAGTTCTTGGACTCCTTCTCGGGATCCTTGACGGAGATGTCGAACCTGGGGGTGCTGTTTCCTGTGCTGGCACTGACATCGTACTTGAGCTCGGAACAGCTGAATGCGTTGTTGTCGAGCTTTCCATCGATGTCGTTGGCGTATGCGACGGCTGCGATGTCATCGGGGATGTAGAACACTCCGGAGCCATCCTTTCCGGTCATTGTCTCGAGTGTGTAGGACTTGCCCTCGACCTCTATGACCAGGAGAACCTTCACGAAGGGAGCTTTGATCTTTCCATCGTGGGTCTGTGCGTCGTACCTGAATGTGGGTGTGACCTTCCTTCCGTCCTGGAGGGTAATGTCCAGTTCGGAACCGGAGCTCACTGTGACTGTTCCGATGTATGCCTTGTTGCTTCCGTTGTCTGCGAGGACGGTGTATTCTCCTGCAGCGAGGGGGACGGCGTACTTTCCATCGGAATCGGTGGTGACTGTGATGACGGCCTTGTTGTCTGCAACGAAATTCACTGTTCCGGAAACTCCCTTGTCTCCGGACTTGAGGGTACCGGTGACGGTGATCGCATCGGCGACCTTTCCATTGTAGTTCTGTCCGTCGTAGTATCCGATGTAGACCTTGCCGTTGTCGACTCCGTAGACGGTGTATGCCATCTCATCGGTTGCGACACCGACGGGATAGTATGCGGTTCCATCGACAATGACGGTGCTGTAGGATCCACCGCTCAGTGTGAGGGTTCCGACGTTGGGGAACTTGGTGTATCCCTCTGCATCGTATGCGGTGACTGTAACAGTCTTGTTACTGCTGAGGTTCTGGGTTGCGACACCGAGTGTAGCATATTCTGCTCCGAGGGAGACATCGTACTTGCCGGGGAGGACCTTGATGACGGTCTGTCCGTCCTCAACCTCGCCGGTGAACTGTGCTCCGGTGATGACATCTGTGACGATGACCTCTCCGGACTCCTTGGGCTCTCCGTAAACATCCTCGACCTTGACTGTGAGGTTGTAGGACTTAGGGGAGATCTTCAATCCATCGTTGACTCCGGGGGAGACCTTGATGGTTCCGGTTGCAACGGATGCTGCATCGGAGTTGAGAAGGGTGTATGTGTAGGTGTCGGGGATGAGTCCGGTAACGAAGAACCATCCATCGGTTATGTCGACGGGCTCAACATCGCCCACGACGGATCCCTCGAGCTTGAGCTTGAAATCAACGTCGGTGACAACATCATCGAGAATGACTGCACCCTCGAGGTCGGCAGTCTCAATCTCAATCTTGGAGGGGAGGTCTGCGGACTTGTATGCTCCGAGTTCGATTCCTCCGACGTCGACCTTCACGATGTAGTCCCCAGCAGGAGCGGGGAGTGCGTATGCACCGTTGATGACCTTTGTCTCGGCGAGGAGTGTGTATCCGGAGTACATCTCGTTGTACTGGTAGACGGAGATGTCTGCACCGTTCACAGCGTTGCCCTTGTCATCGACGACCTGACCGGAGATGGTTCCGGTGGAAACGGATCCGGTGTACTCCATGAGTATTATCGAGGACAGGTAGTTGATGGAACCTCCCTCTGCCTTCTGCTTGGCGATTGCATCGACGGCATCCATGTAGACCCAACCGTCATCGGTGACGGTTGCGTTGACCTTCTCGTTGTACTGGACGGACCAGTATGCGACCTCAAATCCGGAGAGTCCGTATCCGGGCTGTGCCATGATGTCACCGTCGCTGGAGACGAGCTCGGACAGGTATCCGTAGGAGGAGGTCATGCCTGCATCCTTGGCGGAGGCACCGATCATGGCCTTCCAGAGGAATGTGTCGTAGATGGCGTCGGTGTACTGTGTGGTACCGGAGTAGGTGTTGTAGGTGAAGAACTCGGTGGCTGCACCGTAGGAGTCCACGGTGTAGTCGGCGAAGTATGCGATGGTGGAGAAGTTGCTGCCATCGTTGTACTGGAGGGGGAGAAGGCTTGCATCCAGGAGGATGTAGGAGATCTTCTCACCGGAGATCTGGCATACCTTGTCGTATGCATCCATGATCTCGATTGTTCCCATCTCGTTGACCATGTGGTCGACGCAGACGAGGTAGACGGCATTCTCATCGGTCACATCGGACCTGATGTTTCCGTACTGTGCGGGGTCGGCCTCGATGGCTGCGACTGCCAGTGCGGGATCCTTGATGAACTTGATGACATCCTCACAGAGGACGCTCTTGTAGTCGTCGACATCTCCTGCGAGAACGATGCGGAGCATCATTGCGGCGATTGCGCCGGAACTTCCCTCGGCGGTGTAGATATGCGCGACTGCGGATGATCCACCACCGACTGTGTCGGTGACGGTCTGGAATCCACCGTGTGCCACGGCGTCGTAGGTGTAGTCGATCCAATTGACGAGTGCTCCATCCTTCTCGATTCCCGCGGTGGTGTTCCACAGGTCCTCGATGGGATAAGAGTCACCAGTCTTGATGTTGAACTGGGTGTTTCCGGAGAAGAAGTAATCGGGTTCATCGTTGCTGGGCATTCCGGCATCGACGGCGAACGAGACGTTGGGGACGATGACGAGGAGAGCCACGATCAGGACGGATGCGAAGGGGAAGGGCTTGACCATCTTCCTGAGGCATCCGGGGAATCCTGCGACCTTCATGGTGTTGTACCAGGACTTGAGGTCTGCGGCCTCGAGGACCTTGACGATTACTGCTGCGGAACCGACTGCGAAGACGACTCCGATGACTGCTGCGTTGGCGTAGGTTGTCCAGACTGCGAAGAAGAGCACGAGGAGCCAGACTGCTTTGAAGAGCTGGGTGGCGGAACGGTCCTTCCTTGCGTAGACATAGAACTCGTAGATGCCCAGACAGATGGGCATCCAGGTTGTGAGCCATCCATAGTAGGATGCGACATTGGACATGGACACACGGTCAGAGACCAGGGATGCCATGATGGAGCTGCTGTAGATGCTGTTTCCACTTACGAAGGCATCGAACAGTCCGGGTGCTGCGAAGTAGAGAACAGCGAGGAAAGCGATGAACACGACGATGAGTCCGGGGACCACGAAGATCCAGGGCTTGGACTCGAGCGCCTTGAACAGGAATCCGAAGACGACCGCGACGACCGCTATGAGAAGGGGCCCGGAGAAAACCGCATCCCAGAGACCTGCTACGATGTAGTAGGGTGCGGCAACGACGACGCCGACCAGCATGATGATTGCGTATCCCATGAGGACGTTCGTGAAGTTCCTTCCGCTGAAGCGGTCGACCAGGATCTGGATGACCATGGCGATGATGGGAACCACGAGGAGGATACGGAATCCGTTCCATGTGAGGGCCGCGAGGGCGAGGAACAGACCTGCGAGAACAGCGTTGACGTAGACGGACTTCTTGGAACCGCCCTCTGCATCGAGTGCATGGACCATCTTTACCATGAAGTACGACATGAATGCCACGAGGAATGCTGCCAGGGCATACTCAGTACCACTGGAGAACACGGATGTGGAGATGGGGAGTGCGAGGAAGGCGAAAACAAGTGCCGCGACGACTCCGATCTTCTTGTCGAACATCTCCTTTCCGACGAGGTACACGGGAATGCATGTCAGTGCCCCGAACACGGGGTTGAGACTTGCAAGGGCGAAGGAGGCTGCCTCAGTGGTGCTGAGCCCGGCTGCGGATGCCACCATTGCCACACCTGCCGCGATGAAGTCCATCAGGGGCGGGTAGACGTTGAGTCCTCCGATTGGATAGTTGACGGTGCTGTCCGTGACAGAATAGCTGCCGTTGAGAATACTTTCGATCACATGCAGGTGATATTGTGCACTGGAGCCTCCAGACAGGGCGAAGCCCCCGTCTGCGGATACCCCATACGCGAACACCGTCCTTAGCAGGAAAGCCGCGATGACGATGACGCAGATGGAGAGTGCACACCAGTGGTTCTTCAACCACCCTTTGTCGCTTTTTTCGCGACTGACCCCCGTATCTTCGGGGGCGGTTGACTCATTTCCGAATTTGCGCATTCTTAAGTCTCCGTCTTTAGAATGTGCGCCCATAGGCCAGCCTATATTAAATGGTTAAGGTGCGCGGTTCTAGTAAAATAAACGCGCACGTAATATAGGGAAGAGGTTTGGGAGGAACCGCCGGCGACTCAGAGGACCGTGCGTATATCCTCAGCAAATGCACGTGCTGCGGCTGCAGGGTCATCGGAACCGTAGATGGACCTGCCCACGATGGCATAGGTCGCCCCTGCGGAAATGGCAGCGGATGCACTACCTCCCTGTGTACCCACACCGGGGGACAGGATCTTCAGATCGCCGATGACTGAACGGATGGCTGCGATCCTCTCGGGACGTGTGGCGGGTGCGATGAAACCGTCGACGCCACATTCGACTCCGAGCCTCGCCATCTCCTCAGCATGTTTGGCGGTGAACATCTTCCCGCCGGGATGACTCATCTCGGTGACGGCGTAGACCTCTGCTTCCCCGGATGCCTCGACAGCCGCACAGAGGGAGTCGTCTCCTGTGAAAGCGTGGACGATTATCGCGGAAGCACCGCGGGAGACCGAGTTCTCCACGATGAGCTTGACGGTATTGGGGATATCCGCCACCTTGAAATCGCAGATGACCTCCGAGAACTCCGCCAAACGGGTGATCATCTGGGGGCCCTCGGAAAGTACGAGCGGCCAGTTGATCTTGATCGCATCCACAACATCACTGACTGATTCGGCTATTTTCAGGGCCTTCTCCCCGTTAGTCTCATCGAGTGCCAATACCAATCTGCTGTCCGCTTTCATGCCACAATCATCGTCCCGACAATTATTAAGATATCGTACCATCCGACACCCATGATCAAGAGGTTGGAATGCGGCTCCCTTTGCAACGGGGACGTCGCAGTAGGATGCGAACACTGCATGCAGGGATCGAAGATGGTTCTGCTGGTCACAGGCAAATGCGGTTGGGGATGCTTCTACTGTCCCGTATCCTTCGAGAAGAAGGGCCTGGATGTCATATACGCGAACGAGGGCAGGGTCACGACCGATGAGGAGATCATCGCCGAGGCCGAATCCATCGATGCCACCGGTACCGGCATAACCGGAGGGGACCCGCTGTGCGTCATGGAACGCACCCTCCACATGATACGCATGCTGAAGGAGAGATTCGGACCCGAGCACCACATCCACCTCTACACGGCCACCATCGACCTCGAGAAGGCTCTTCAGCTGGAGGAGGCGGGACTGGACGAGATACGTTTCCACCCTCCGGTCGACATGTGGGACCACATGCAGGATACGGCACTTTCGGAGATAGTTACAACCACCGGAATGGACGTCGGAATAGAAGTGCCAGCAATCCCAAATACGGAGGATCGCCTGGTCTCATTGGTTGAATACGCCAACTCCGTCGGGGTCAAATTCATCAACCTGAACGAGCTCGAATTCTCGGAAAGCAACTGGAACATGATGGAATCCAACATGTTCGAGGTCAAGGACGAAGTGTCCTCCGCAGTACTCGGATCCGAGGAGACCGCCGTGAAAGTGATGAAGAAATGCAAGAAGGCCAACATACACTTCTGTGCATCCGCGTTCAAGGACGGCGTCCAATTGAGGAACAGGTTGATCAGACGTGCCGAACACATCTGCACGGATTACCAGGCCATCACCGATGACGGTACATTGATACGCGGATTCCTCTACACGGATGATACCCTCGCTGCCTCGAGCATCCTGAGGGATATGGGGGTGGAGGAGGACATGTTCTCCATCCAGGAAAACAGGATCGAGGTCGCACCCTGGATCCTCGAGGATATCGCTGAGGATCTGAAGTACAAATGCTACATATCAGAGCAATACCCAACGGCGGATGGACTCGAAGTCGAAAGGACACCGCTGAACTGAAAACCATACGGTTCCGCCCTACCAAAATGGAATCGTGTTTGACCGGGGTGGGCGACACCCCGGCCTATGATCTTTTTAAGATGTTTTCTAAGTGGTTTGCCCCATCCGTGCGATGGTCGATCTTCGGGGGTCCGATCTCAGTCGACGCTGATGCTCTGGATCTCGTGATGCCTGTTCACGATATCCCTTGCGATACGCAGGTTCTTTCCGGCTTTGCCTATCGCACGGCCCTTGAGTTTGGGGTCCACAGTTACGGTGGCGTGTGTGATGTTTCCGCGCTGCTCGATAACGACCTTCTGAGGACCATAGATGTGGAAGACGTTCTTGACGAACTGCTCGGGATCCTCGGAGTACTCGACAACCTGGATGTTCTTTCCAGTCTTGTCCTTGAGCTTGATCACGTGCTCCCCCTTCTTTCCGACAGCGATGTTTCCCTGTCCCTTCTCCACGACGAAGACGAGCTTGTCCTCTGTATCCATGCAGTCGATGGCATTTGCCTTGGTAATCTGCTCGAAGAGAGAGATGTACCTAAGCGTATCCTCGGTAAGTACGATATCTGCGGACATATTCTCACAGCGTTAAGATGTTGGAGCTACCTTTGTCGATAATCACAAGGGCAGAAACGGAGAAGGGCTTTCCACAGAGTGCACCCAGTTCCATGTTGTTACCGCTGTACACGTGGACCTTGACGCCGAGGTCTCCCTTGAGCTCTTCGCTGGGACAGTTCCTTGCAAGGATGACCATCTGGGCCCTTCCGTCCTTGACTGCCTTGGTTGTCTGATCTACTCCGAACTCCACCTTTCCGGTGGTGATTGCAGATTTCAATGCTCTGCTGATATCGATTTTTTCATCGCTCATTCTTTATCCCCCTTTTTCTTGGGTGTGTAAATGATGTTTACTGCTCCTGTTCCCAGTGTGACCGGCTGACCTACGATGATGTTCTCGGTGACTCCCTCAAGGTGGTCGACCTCTCCCACCATCGCGGCGTGCAGGAGGTGTGCGGCTGTGATCTCGAAAGCTGCCCTGGCGAGAACCGAGGACTTCTTTCCGGAGACTCCGTGCCTTCCGATGGCCTTCACATAACCGTCATTGGTCATGAGGTCGGCCACCAACATGATGTGCCTTATGTCCACATCCAGACCTGCCTCTCCGAGTGTTCCCATAGCCTCGCGGATGATGGAGTTCCTTGCAGCCTCGATACCGAGGACGTCTGCAACCTCCAGGATGCTGTTCGTCATGACGTGGTCAGCATCCACACCCTCGACCTTGAGGACCTCTTTGAGGTTACTTCCTTCGGTGATGATCTTCCAGGAACCCTCTGTCTTGGACAGAACTGCCCTGTTGATACCATCGATACCTTTAATCTTGGCATTCTTGATGGCATCGTACATCACCTGGAGCTTCTTGTAAGACGGCTCGTCGGAGGTTACAACGATCTCGAAATCGGATTCCTCGACCATACCACGGACTGCCTTGACCTTGTTGAGTTTCTCGACTATGTCCGAGGTCTTGATTCCCTTCGACTCCATCTTGCGTACGTCGGGACGGACGACCAACCTCATGTTGGTGATGTCGGTCTCGATGGACGCGATGTCTAACAGTGTCGTGATCTCAATGTTCGAGGCCACGATACGTGCCACGTTCTCATCCTCGGCGGCGATCCCCTTGAGGGGGATGTCCATCGAAGGTGTACTCGGGATGCGCCTGGCATCCACGATCTCGATGAGACGGGGCAGACCCTGTGTGACGTTGATGTTTGCGACTCCCGCGTAGTGGAAGGTACGCATGTTCATCTGCGTACCGGGCTCTCCCAGGGAGTGTGCTGCCATGACTCCTGCGGACTCGTTCTGGTCCATCAGGTGGGAGGAGTACATCCTGTATGCGGTAGTCACGAGTTTCCTGCAGACCTCGTCGTCGAGGTCTGCGTTCTTGATGCGTGCTGCGATGTCGACGATGACCTTCATGGGGAGGTCGACGCCCTCCTCCTCGGCGATGGCCATGAGCCTCTTCTCGCCGTCGGAGTACTCGTAGAACTCCGTGACCTCCTCCATGGGGGCGACGGGGATCTCCTCCTCCACGACCTTCTTGGCCTTGCTGCTGGATGAGGGCCTCTTACCGATCTTCTGGATGATGGTGACCGCCTCGTCCTCGGGGAGACCGAGCTCGACGAGTGCATCTGCGCCGGCGGCACTGATGGCACTGAGTGTGTTGTATTTGCTGAGCAGGAGTGCGGCTGCCTCGTCGCTGATACCCCTGTTGAGCAGTGCTTTCATGGTGTCTTTCTTCGCCATTATCACTCACCTCCTCCGTCGTAGTCCATATCGAGGTCGTCGTACTCGTCGCTGTCCTCCTCCTCGATGTATTCCATCTCATCCTTCTCGAGGGATCCGTAGTCTCCTCCGATATCGCTGTTGTCGATGTGGAGGAGTGCGTCAGCCTCGTCTCCGAGGACCTCTGCGAACAGGTCATCGTAATCGATGGCCTTTCCGCGGACTGTCCTGGAGGGATCGGCTCCATCCTCTCCATACCTGAACTGGACGACTGTTCCGACGGTGTTCCTGACGGTTCCATCGGATGTGAGCTTCAGGTCCTCGAGAGCGGACACGAGCCTCCTCTGCATGTATCCGGACCTGGATGTCCTGACCGCGGTATCGACCAGTCCCTCTCTTCCTCCCATTGCGTGGAAGAAGAACTCGGTGGGGGAGAGACCAGACTTGTAGGAGTTGGAGCAGAATCCCCTGGCGTATGCACCGAGGTCACCCTTCTCGAAGTGGGGAAGGGTCCTGTTCCAGTATCCCCTGGAGAGCCTCTCTCCACGAACTGCCTGCTGACCGACACAACCCGCCATCTGAGACAGGTTGAGCATGGATCCACGAGCACCGGATTTTGCCATGATGACCGCGGGGTTGCTCATTCCGAGGTGCTTTCCTGCGATCCTTCCTGCCTCATCACGAGCCTTTCCGAGGACCTGCATGACGTTGACCTCGAGGGTCTCCCTGAGTGAACGTCCGGGCATCTGTGCGAGCGTTCCATCCTGGTAGGATGCGACGAGCTCGCTCACCTTGTCGATACACTCCTGGCTGTGGTTGGTGATCTGGAGTGCTGCCTCCGGAGGGATATCCTCGTCACCGATACCGGTACTGAATCCATGGTTCATGATTGCACCGAGGGCGAGCCTGGTGACCTGGTTGATGAATATGCGGGCACGGTCGGAACCGTAGTCACGTGCGATACGGTCCAGGATCTTACCCTTGCTGTTTCCGACACCCTTGACGTCGATGGTTCCGCAGAGGAGCTGTCCGTCACGGATCTTGACGTATGCATCGTACTCGCACTCCTCCTTCCTACACACGGAACAGTTCTGGCAGATGTTTGCCTTGAATGTTGTGCGGAAGTCGTCGGGGAGCACTGTGGAGAACAGCTGCTTTCCGGTCCAGTACTGCTCGCCGGTAACCTCGTCGATGTAGGGCTCAGGGAAAGGTATGTCCTCGCCGTCGAGCCTGAAGAGGATGTTCGCTGCCGCCTCCCTGTCGAACCTGGGGTTGTTGTGGGTGAGGAAGTACGCTCCGGTGATGTGGTCGTGGACGGATCCGATGATGGGTCCTCCGTACCTGGGGGACAGGATGTTCTCCTGGACCTGCATGAGGATGCGTGCCTCGGCACGTGCCTCATCGGACTGCAAGACGTGGAGGTTCATCTCATCTCCATCGAAATCCGCATTGTAGGGGGGACATACACAGAGGTTGAACCTGAAGGTACGTCCGGGCATGATGCGCACGCGGTGCGCCATCATGGACATCCTGTGAAGTGAAGGCTGCCTGTTGAACAGGACGACGTCTCCATCGACGAGCTGCCTCTCGACGGTGTAGTCGACCTCGAGCCTCTCTGCGACCTCCTCTGCGTTCCTGCTGGTGATTCTGATCTTCCTTCCATCGGAACGGATGACGTAGTTGGCACCGGGGACATAGGGGTTGTCGAGACCGGGCTCGGGACCGCGTGCGACGATCTCCCTGACCTTCTCGATGTTGTGCTCGTTGACGTGGACGGGCACTGTGAGCTCCCTGGCCGCGAACACGGGCACTCCGACCTCGTTGATGGACAGCAGGGGGTCGGGGGAGATGACGGTACGGGCGGAGAAGTTCACACGCTTACCGGACAGGTTGGACCTGAAACGTCCCTCCTTACCCTTGAGCCTCTGGGCGAGGGTCTTGAGGGGACGGCCGGACCTGTGCCTTGCGGGCGGGATTCCGGAGGTCTGGTTGTCGAAGTAGGTGGTGACGTGGTACTGGAGGAGCTCCCAGAGGTCCTCGACGATGAGCTGGGGTGCTCCTGCATCCCTGTTCTCCCTGAGCCTCTGG
Source organism: Candidatus Methanomethylophilaceae archaeon (assembly GCA_017935945.1). Classification (GTDB taxonomy): domain Archaea; phylum Thermoplasmatota; class Thermoplasmata; order Methanomassiliicoccales; family Methanomethylophilaceae; genus Methanoprimaticola. The sequence goes on from JAGBGN010000058.1 coordinate 16,885, forward strand.
TTGATCCTGAGGACATCGACCAGCTTGTGTGTGAGGTCGTCCTCGGATCTGTCTCCGGAGTCGAGGGTGATCGAAGGCCTGACGGTGACGGGGGGCACTGCGAGTGCGGTGAGCACCATCCACTCGGGCCTGCATGTGGAGGGGTCGATTCCCAGTGTGACGAGGTCGTCATCGGGGATCTTCTCGAGCCTCTCACGGACCTCCTTGGGGGTGAGCTTGTGGTTGTCCTCGACCTCCCTGAAGGTGGTGGGCTTGTCCAGTTTGATCTTGACCTGCTCCTCACCGCAGTAGGGACAGACTCCCTTTCCGGATGCATCCTTCGCGGTCTCCTTGGAGAAGTTCTTGACCTCGATGGTTCCTCCTCCGAGCTCCTCCATCTTGTCCATACTCTCCCTGCGGGCCTGGATCTGGTCCTCGGAGAGCATGAGCCTACCGCAGTGGCAGCATGTGGACTCCAGGAGCATCTTGATGTCCTTGATGAATCCGACATGGATGACGGGCATTGCCAGGTCGATGTGACCGAAGTGTCCGGGACACTCGTCGACCTTGCATCCGCAGGTCTTACAGCGGAGACCGGGCTCGATGACTCCCATGTGGGGGTCCATCAATCCCATGTCGATGGGGTAGCCTTCATCATCGTACGTGTCTGCGGTGATGATCTTGGTCGCAGACATCTTCCTGATCTCATCGGGAGAGACGCAGGAGAATTTGATCGATCCGATCCTCTTTGTGATTCCGCGAGCTGTCATCTCAAGTCCTCCAGCTGGAGCCTCATGGCGACACCAAGCGACAGGAGCTCATCCATGAGCAGCTTGAACGCATATGATGTCTGAACGAGGTAGATGTTCGTGTTGTTCTTACATACGGGACAGTACAGGGATCCGTGCCTGTCCATGATTGCGATGTGTCCGCACTTGGGGTTACCGCAGATGTACTGCTGGGTTCCGTCGGATTCGTCGAGGAGACGGTCCTTGATGACCATTGCTGCTCCGTGACCGATGAGACAGTCACGCTCCATCTCTCCGAACCTGAGACCTCCCTGCCTGGAACGTCCCTCGGTGGGCTGCCTGGTGAGGATCTGCACGGGTCCCCTGGACCTGACGTGCATCTTTCCACTGACCATGTGGTGCAGCTTCTCGTAGAAGATCACGCCGGTGTAGACATCGGCCTCGATCTTGAGTCCGGTCCTTCCATCGTACATGACCTCCTTTCCGGAGTGCTTGAATCCGTTCCTGACAAGACCGTCACGGATGGATTCCTCGTTCTCTCCGGAGAATGCGGTACCGTCGATGATACGTCCCTCCATCGATCCGACCTTACCTGCGATCATCTCGAGGACGTGTCCGATGGTCATACGGGACGGGATACCGTGGGGGTTGACGACGAGGTCGGGTGTGACTCCGTCTGCAGTGAAGGGCATGTCGCACTGGTCGACGAGCCTTCCGATGACTCCCTTCTGACCGAACCTGGAACAGAACTTGTCACCCAGCTCGGGGATCCTCTCATCCCTGACCTTGACGCGGACGAGCCTGGAACCGTTCTCGGACTCGGTGATCATGACGGAATCGACATATCCCTTCTCTCCGGGCCTGACGGTGACCGATGTCTCCCTCCTCTTCTGGGGTGTGAGGAAATCGGTCTCCTCCTCGAGGAACCTGGGGGGCGATGTCTTTCCGATGAGGACATCGGAACCGACGACCTCGCTCTCAGGCGAGATGAGACCGTCCTCTCCGAGGGATGCGTATGCGAGGTCCGCACGAGCTCCCATGATGTCGGGCGAGGGGATCTCAAAGTGATCCTCCTGTCCACCGGGGTAGCGGCGCTCCTCTGCACGGTAGGACCTCATGAAGGTGGACCTTCCGAGACCCCTCTGGACAGAGCTCTTGTTCATGACGAGTGCATCCTCGATGTTGTATCCGTGGTAGGACATGACCGCGATGCAGAAGTTCTGTCCTGCGGGCCTGTGACTGTATCCCATGAACTGCATGGTCTGTGTCTGGACCATGGGGACCTGGGGGTACTGCATGAGGTGACCCCTGGTGTCGGGCCTGATACGGTAGTTGGCGGTGGGGATTCCCAGTGCCTGCTTACCCATTCCTGCTCCCATTGTGACACGGGGTGCGGAGTTGTGCTCGGGGTAGGGAACGATACCGGATGCGACTCCCAGGATGATCATGGGGTCGATCTCCATGTGGGTGTACTTGGAATCGAACTTGCTGGGGACGGTGAACTCCTGTTCGCAGTGGACGCATTTCAGCACTGCATCGCCCTCTTTACCGGGGTTCATCCAATCGACATCCATGGGGGAGATCGCATGGTTGCAGCAGGGACACCTCTTGGGGGTGTCGAAGGGGTCGACCATGATGAGTGCGTCCTCTTCTTCCTCTGCATCGAGCCACTCGATGATTCCCTCGCGGAAGAGGTCCTGCCAGCGGATCTTGCCCTCGCGGATACCCTCGATGTGCTTCCTGGAGAGACAGAGCCTTCCGTTCTTGACGATGAGCAGGGGCCTCCTGAGACGTCCCTCATCGGAGTTGATGATGACCTCATCCATCTCCTCGTCGTAGCGGATGTTGATCTCGTTGGAGATGAGACCGCATCTCCTGCGCTCCCTGATCTCGTTGACGAGCTTGTTGACGTCGGAATGGATTCCGACGAGGTCCCCGTTCACGAAGACACGGGTTCCGTTTCCGGATTTCACGGACTCGATGTCGAGCTCCCTGAGCATCCATTTGATGTCCTGCTCGGAGAATCCCTCGGAGACATCGATGATGAGTGCGGCGTTCTTCACGAGACCGCAGTTCTGACCCTCGGGGGTCTCTGAGGGGCAGAGCCTTCCCCACTGGGTGGGGTGAAGGTCACGGGCCTCGAAGTGGGGCTGACTCCTTGTGAGTGAGGATGTGACCCTCCTGAGGTGGGACATGGCAGACAGGTTGGATGTCCTGTCGAGGAGCTGAGACACACCAGCGCGACCGCCGACCCAGTTTCCGGTGGCGAGTGCGTGGAGGAGCTTGTGGGTGAGCAGGTCGGGACGGATGGAGGACGCGATGTTGAGGTCGCTCTTCTTCCTTCCCCAGTTCCTCTCGAGCTGGTACTTCAGATCCTTCATGAGGCTGCTGAAGCTGGTCCTGAACAGGTCTCCCATGAGATCTCCGGAGAGCTTGAGCCTCTTGTTGGCGTAGTGATCCTTGTCATCCTCCTTCCTCTTTCCGAGCGAGAGCTCGAGAACGGAACGTGCGACACGTCCGAGGAAGATGGCCTTCTTCATGCGGTCCGCCTCGGTGTCACCGAGGTGGGGCAGCAGTGAACGGTCGAGGATGCTCTCGACCTTCTTTGTCCTGTACTCCTTCGCCTGACCGGCGGCGAAGTTCCTCTCGAGGAACAGGATCGCATCCTCTTTGGTGTGGTAACCGTTGGGTGCGTATGTCTTCTTGTCGAATGCGGACTCGATGTTGGCGTAGACGATGTTCGCCATTGCATCATCGGACACGATGGTCTCGAAGATCTCTGCATCGGACTCCATTCCGAGGGCCTTCATCAGAGCGACGAGGGGGATGGAACCGGAAGCGACGGGAACGGACACGGTGACCATTCCGTCCTTCTTCTTCTCGACAAGTGTGAGTGCACGGTAACCGTCCTTCTGGGAGAACACCTTGGCGACCTCCACGGCTGCACCGTACTTCTCGTTGTACTCGACCATGACCCTGTTGGGTGCCAGGTCTTCGAGTGTGATAAGGACCCTCTCGGTTCCTCCGATGATGAAGTATCCACCGGGCTCCCTGGGGTCTTCCTTCTGTTTTATGAGCTCCTCCTCGTACTCGGCCTGGCTGAGGGAACGCTCGAGGTGCCTCTCGAGGACCTGCTTGTTGAGGTTGCATCCCTTGGACCTGACCATCATGGGGAGGTCTCCGACGTGGATCCACTTCTCGCTCTCGGGCATCTCCTTCTCGACGCCGTCCTCGTAGATCTCGAAGTGGACATAGACGGGTGACATGTAGTTGAGGTTTCTGAGCCTGGCCTCCATGGGGGTCAGCTCATGACTGTATCCGTTGGCCTCCATTACCTTGGGCTCATCGATACGGATAGTGGGCTTGGCGTGCAGATCGATGGAACCGTCATTGTCCCTCTTCCTACCGATGTGGATCTCGATGTTCCTGCCACCGGTACGCTCGGGGTCGAGCCTGATGATTCCACGCTCGGCGTCATCAGTGGGAACCCTGACGTCGTCGACGATCCTCTGCATCCTGCTCTCGGGGTTATCGGGACCCGCGAGGAAGTCGTTGAAGGATGCGGTGTGGTGATTGACAATGTTGTGCTCTGAGAAGTATAATTTGACAAGATCCCTCAAAGTGATTACCCCCTTGTGACCAGTCTGTACGCCACGAATTCCTGGGCGGTTTCACTCTTTCTTACGATTTTCACAACACGGCCCTCGTCTATGGGTCCGTGGATCGTCTCGAGAATCTTGATGCCAGGGTCACTCTTCCTGATCTTGGGAAGCTGGTCACGAGTCATACCTTTGCGGTTCAACATCGCAACTGCCTCATCCTCGGTCAGAAGGTGGTGCTCAGGTACCAAATCATGCTTGAGTACGTTGAACGAGATATTTTCTGCTGCCAAGTGATTCACCTGCTCTTTACCAGCCCGGTCAGCTGGAAATCCGTTTTGCGAGAAATAGCGACTGCTTTCCTCATACTTGATCCACCGTGATCGCTCATGAAGTCCATATGGCGGGCCTGAAGGGATTCGAACCCTTGACCACCTGATTAAAAGTCAGATGCTCTACCTAGCTGAGCTACAGGCCCATGGATAGCGTTTAAGCTTGTAATTATCGGGGATAAGCTAATAGTATATAATAATTGGCATGACCGATAATCCGCGTGAATACCAGCCATTTCGACATAATCCTATTCAGAATGGCCTGTTACCGGATCGTTGGCACCCGATTCATCCTTAACCGTGCGGGAAAATGCAAAATACGAACGCTACAGGAGTCAAACGATTCTCAGAAGTTGTCTCAACCATCACGGATCGGGATGGATGGGGGTGATGTGCATGAAACACATCCAACCCCCTGGACTGGTTGTTGGTGCTCAGGACTGCGTGTTGGCAGTGTTGAGCGCCTGTCCGCAACACATGCAGAAGGCGAACGGATTAAGGGTCGAAATCTCCGATTTACAGAAGGGACACTTCATGGGATGGCGTAGTACCTGGTCGTTTTAAGATGATCGGAACACCGGTTGTCCATGCCATGGACTACCGATGTCCGACCGAAGACACGCCCGTCAAATCATCAAAAAACCGATGCCATCAGAGCGACAACGGGGTTCAAACCTTGTTTCCGGACCTTTTTCTGGCAAAGACAAGGTAAGCAGTATGACCCAGCATATCGAAGGAGGGTCTCACGCCACCGGGATGGACCTCCAGTGCACGCTGCATGTTCTCCATCGCACGGACATTGGAGTAACCCCTCTCACGAAGCGCCGTGACTATGGCCTCGGCCTGGTTCATGTTGGGAACGTATGCACACACCCTGCCGCCTGGGCGCAGATGTTTCTCCAGATTGTCTAGGGCCAGCCATGGGTCGGGCATGTCCATGGTGAGGACGTCGGCCTGCCACTCCACTTCCACGGGCATCTCCCTCGCATCGCCTATGGCGAAGCTCCAATGCCTGTCAAGGCCCACCCTGGCCACATTCCTCTGAGCGCGTTGGGCATTCTCCAGTTTCAATTCCAGGGTATGTACGTGTCCCTCCGGCGCGACGGCGTGGAGGAGTGCAGTCGTCAATCCACCGGAACCTGCACCGACCTCTATCACCTTGTCACCACACTTCACATCGCAATGCAACAGTATAGTGGCCGCATCCTTGGGGATGATTACCTGTGCACCCCTGTCAAGGGACTCCATCAGTTCCAGAACGCCTGGACGGAACACCGTGTATTCACGACCCACGATGGTTATTATGTCCCCCTCTTCGAGGTCCTTGAAACGGGAACCATCTATGGCTCCGAGGGATGGTACCTTGATCATACCGTAGGCGACCTTCACCCAACTCCTCTTACCGTTCGAATCTTCAAGATAGATGGTCTCGTTCTCAAGAAATGCCATGACACCCCGTATTTTCTGTAACGTTATAACGATGATGGGGTGACAGACGTCAGAAACCGGTCAACCTCGTCCCGCGAATCCTTATCGTGGACCACAGCACCACATAGAGCACCAGGACACCGAAAGCACAGAGGGCCACACCGTGGATGTAATCATCCCAGGGCATGGATGCGATGACCATCCCGAGTGTACCGAACATGTATGTCGTGAAGTTCAGGATCGATGACACAGCACCGGATTTCCCCACATCCTGTGACATGAGGATGTCGAACCCTATGGCACGGACGGATGAGGACACTATGACCACCGGAGCCATGGCCAGCATGAAGAACAACGGCCCGTTACCTGAGACTGTCACCAGCAACAGGCACGTCAATGCCAGAAGCGACATGAATACCACCAGGATACCCCGGTTCCCGACCCTGTCCCTGACCTTCCTGAGAACCATCATGCCCATCACACCGATGATCATGACCGCTGCGAGATACAGTGAATACTCCGTACGGGACACACCGAACCCACCCTGGTAGATGTACGAGGACACGGCCACATACCCCAACACCGGCAGGGAGAGTGTCGTCATCATCAGCGTGAGCCTGGTGAAATCCAGGTTCCCGAGGATCGGCAACAGACTGCGGACCGAGCCGATGATGGACCCGCTGTACCTCTCGGAGGGGATGTCCCCTGGGATGAGCAGTCCGATGACCAGACACACCAATGCCACCAGGGCGGGTATCCAGAATGTGGCCTGCCAATCTATGGCCTCGATGATGACAGTTCCCACAGATGGGGAAACCACCGGACCCAGGACGCCGATCGCGGAGTTTATGGCCAGTATGCGTGACCTCTCACTTCCCTGGAAGCAGTCCCTGACGAGTGCGAAGGATGTTGCCAATCCCCCACCGGCTCCGAACGCCTGCAGGACCCTGAAGAGGATCAGTGATTCCACGGAGGTGGCGAAACTGCAACATAGGCTCATGGATGCGTACAGAACCAGTGACGGCACGAGCACGTTGCGACGACCGTACTTGTCACTGACCGGACCCAGGAGGAGAACACCCAGTGCCATGGAGAACATGAACATGTAGATGGTCATGTTCAGGACCGACTCGGTGGTGCCGAAGAACTCCACCATCTCCCCCAACGCGGGAAGGTAAAGGTCTATGGATATCGGGGCGAACATGCCCAGAACCACAATCTCGGCTACCAACAGAGCTCTAGGGATCCTCATCGACACCTCGAACAAGGGCGAGTATTTGGTAGATTCGATACACAGAAGATTGACCTCCCGGGATTGCCCGGGAGGGTTCCGACTCACATCGTGTGAGCCGCGTAAGCGGGTTTGTCCACGGGCTTGCCACAGATGATGCACTTGCCCTGGTATTCCTCGGGGTGGTAGGGTGTACCGAGGATCTTGAAGTCGAACGTGTCCTCGAACTTGTGTCCGCACTCCTCGCATCCGCACCATCCGAACCTGAGGATCTTGTCCTGAGGTATGTTCTCGGTGGAATCGATGTCCTGGACGCGTGACTTCTGGACCTCCGTCGCCCTGGCGAGCATGTTGTCGGAGATGTCGTCGAGGATCATCCTGACACCAGGGACGAGGTCGTCCAATGCGATTGCCCCCTTCTCACCAGTGTCCCTGCGGGCGAATGACACCACGTTGTTCTCGATATCGCGTGCACCGAGCTCCAGACGGAGGGGCACACCCTTGATCTCCCAGTCGTAGTACTTGCTTCCGGGACGGTCGTCACGGTCATCCAGCTTCACCCTGATGCCTGCGGCGGACAAGGCGGACATGAGTGCCTTGGATGCTGCCAGGACCTCATCGGCGTTCTTCTTGGAGAGGATGGGGATGATGACTGCCTGGAAGGGTGCGATTCCCGGAGGCATGACGAGTCCCTGGTCATCACCGTGCACACCGATGAGTGCACCGACGAGACGCTCACTCATTCCGAATGTGGTCTGATGTGCATGCTTGTGCTCACCGTTCTCATCCTCGTATGTGATATCGTAGGGGACGGAGAAGTTGGTGCGGTAGTGGTGGATCGATCCCATCTGGAGGGTCCTTCCGTTGGGCATGGACGTGTCGATACCCACGGTGTAGTGCGCTCCGGGGAACTTGTCCCACTCGGTACGGACCAGCAGGGTGTAGGGGAGACAGATCTTCTTGGCGATCCTCTCGAGAATCTCGATGTCCTCCTCCACCTGGAGCTGTGCATCCTCTTCTGATACGTGACAGGTGTGGGATTCGAAGAAATGGATCTCACGGACCCTGATGAACGGACGGGTCTGCTTGGTCTCGTAGCGGAAAGTGTTGACGATCTGGTATGTCTTGAGGGGAAGGTCCTGGTGTGACCTGATCCACAGGGAGAACATGGGGTACATCGCGGTCTCGGAGGTGGGCCTGATGACGAGTCTGACATCCAGCTCGTTGAGTCCGGCGTGGGTGACCCAGTAGACCTCCTCGTCGAATCCCTTGATGTGGTCCTTCTCCTTGGCGAACTCGGTCTCGGGGATCATCAGGGGGAAGCATACCTCGTCATGGTCGGTGGCGTCGAACTCCTCGCGGATGTAGGTGTCGATCTGCCTCATGATCTTCCAACCATAGGGTGTCCAGACATTCATCCCCTTGATGGGGTACCTCTTGTCGGAGAGACCGGCCTTCTCGACTATGTCGAGGTACCAGTCCGCGAAGTTGTCCTCCTTCATGCTCATCAGGCACACCTCTTGAGCTCGTCGGCGATGAGGCCTGCAACGGAGATCAATGCGGCATCGTTGTCCAACGTGTTGCAGCAGAGGACCTTGTCCAGGGCACTCTGGGTCAACCTCTCCAATGCGTTGTTGACGAACACACCGTGGGTGCATGCGACGGACACGCTGGTGGCACCGGCATCACGGAGGGCCTGTGCGGCAGCGATGATTGTTCCGCCGGTGGAGATCATGTCATCGACGATGAGGACGCTCTTTCCGGAGCAGTCCATCGTGGCGGGCTTGATGCGGACCTCAGTTCCGGAGAGACGGGTCTTCTCGAGGTGGTCGTAGGGCAGTCCCATGCGGTCACCCACATCCTTCGCACGTCCTGCAGCACCGATATCGGGGGAAAGGACGAGGTCGATTCCCTTGTCACCGAAGTACTGGGCGATTGCGGCCGCTGCCTTGAGGTCGCAGTGGGCGCATGAGAAGTGGTCGAGGACGGCCTCCTTGTGGATGTCGATTGTTATGACACGGTCGCAGACCCTGTCGAGGAGGTTGCACATGACCTTGGCGGACTCGGGCTCACCGGGCTTGAACAGCCTGTCCTGCCTGGCATATCCGAAATAGGGGATTACGAGGGTGACGGACTTGGCACCCATTCCGCGTACGATGTCCTGGAGGAGGAACATCTCCATCATGTTCCCATCGGGATACGTGTTCTGGATGATGGCCACATCGTCATCGAGGGACTCTGCCTCGATCCTGGTGTAGCATTCCCCGTCAGGGAACCTTGTTGACTCTGCCTCTATGTACCTGCAACCCACGAGGTCGGCCACTTCTTTGGCCAGACCGGTGGATGATGACCCGCCGATGATTATCATGATTTTTGGTAACACCAACTACCCTTTAAAGTTATGACGGAACCGACACCGCTAAAACCATCCAGAGGATGCAGACAGCATGGCCGAACGCATAGACACCGTCACCGAGGAAAGGATAGAGAAATACCTGGATATCACCGCGAGGGCCCTTGCGAAGATAAGGATAGCCGCCCCTGCGAAATCATACAACAGGAGACTGGCCGATAGTTTCCTCGAGATGGCCAACTGCTACTATGCCGATGCTAAGCACTTCAGGGAATGCGGGGACATCGTCACCGCCTTCGCCGCTGTGAACTACGCACACGCGTGGCTGGATTGCGGAGCCAGGATCGGTCTGTTCGATGTGGATGGGGATGATGTCCTCTTCACCCTCTACGAGTGACCGTCAGCTCACGACCATATGAACTGCATGGGTAGGCCCTGACATTCGGTCTACCCAATGCATTGCGGACCACATCCACGGGAGCATCGGTGAAGAAACTGTTTCCGAGCATGCACATGGCCGCCCTGTATCCCCTCGACCTCATCTTCTCGGTCGCGTGATGCACCTGGGGCGATTCCAACCCCGTCTTTTCAGAGAACATATTGGACGCCTCGAACATGCGTTCCAGAGTGGGGTTCTCCATGAAGAGGTCCATGGCCTCCGACCCTGCGGCCCTTATCACCGAGGTCAGTCCGGGGTCCGAGAGTACCGAACCCGTGTTGAGTTTCGGTCCCACGACACCCAGTGTGAGGTTGTCGATTTTGAAACCGGCATTGTCCACATGGCCATACGGCGGCAATCCGGGAACGGTGCGTATGGGAACATGCTTGCCCGCCACTATCGCCGAGACATCGCCGAGTCCGCCACCGCCGACCACGTCTGCGATGTGGGCGACCTCCAACGCCCTCTGACGGGATATCCCCTCCAGGCTGGCTATGCACAGGGCCGTGGCCAGAGCCCCCGATGCACTGGTACCGAACCCCTGACTGACCGGAAGGTCGTTCTCCGCCCTTATCACGAAACCCTTGCCAGGGGCAAGAAGATCCACTACCGCACGGGTGACGGAGGCATCCGACGGTTCCCCGTCGATGTACACGGTCACCTGCCCTCCGTCATCCGGGGTCACGCTGACCCTGGTCCCGAGGGATATGCGGATACCCAACCCGCGGGACCCTGCAGCCAGGTGATTCAGAGAACTGAACGGTTGGAACACACAGGACACATGGCCTGGACAGAATGATTCCGCGGACCTCATAACCTGCTCACACAGTAGTCGAGTATGGCATCTGACACCTCGGCCTTGGTTCCGGAGATGTCGGATGATGAATCTGCTGTGACGAGGTGCGCAGAAGACGACTTCATACCGACCACATCGATATCGTTCGCAACCACCGCCGCCAGGTCGTACATCTCCAATCTGGATCTTGCCCTTGCGATCAGATCCTCTGCGCTCAATCCGGATTCGGCCTTGAAACCGACCACGGTGTCGCACTTGGACCTTATCAACGGCAGGACCTTGGGCACGGGATTGAGGTTGAGCTCGAACCCGTCGTCGCTGGATATCTTGCCCTTGGCTATGGACTCCGGTGTGAAATCGGCAAGGGCGGCCGGGACCAACACCACATCGTGGTCGATGTCATCGACCATGGATATGAGATCGGAAACCGTGGCGAACCTGCGCGTGGGGATGTAGTCTGGAAGCTGTGCACTGCAACCGCCCATCCACAGGTCCACATCGGCACCGCGATCGAACGCACGCTCCGCAAGGGCTGCCGCCATCATACCGGTGGAACGGTTCGTGATGATCCTCATGGAATCTATGGGTTCCTCGCTACGGCCTCCTATGACAAGGATGCGCTTACCCGACAGGTAGTTGCGTGAAAGCATCCTGAATGTCCAAGCGACGACCTCGTCCCTTGATGCGACCTTGGCCCTGATTCCATCGGTACGGGGACCTATGAACTGTATCCCCCAGGACTTCAGCTTCTCTATGTTCTCACTGACTGCGGGATTGCGATACATCGATTCGTGCATCGCGGGCGCGATCGCGACCGGAATCCCGGACCCCAATGCTACCGTTGCCATCGAGGTCACTGTCGTATCATCTATACCACATGCGATCTTGGAGACGGTGTTCGCAGTGGCAGGGTATATCAGGAAGAGATCCGCGCTCAGGGAGTTTCCGACCATGGACACATGTTCGGTCTTGCCTGTCAGTTCCGTGACGGGTGCGTGACCGCTTGCGAACTCCAATGCATCCGGTGCCACCAACTTGGCAGCGGCCTCTGTGAGCACGGGATACACATCGGCACCGTGACGGATCAGTTCCCTGATGGTGGCGAAACACTCCGTCGCAGCTATACTGCCGGTAATACCCATAACTATTGTCTTTCCCCTGAGCCTCTTGCTCTTCTCACAGTAAATCTCCTGAGACGGATGCATCATATTATCTCCTCCACTATGGCCAGGACGTCCTGGAAGACCTTGTCCGCATCTGCAGAAGCATCTACGATCTCGAATCCGTACTCCTCGGCGAGATTCAGGTATTCTGTGCGGACCTGTTTCAAGAAATCGGGTCTCTCGAACTTGCTCACCGCCTCCCCACGAACACCCACACGGTCCAGACTGACCGAGGGATCGATATCCAGAAGGATCGTGGCGTCCGGCGTCCTGATGAACTGTCTGTTGATGTCGATGAGCCATTCACGGTCGATACGGTCCCCATCCAACCCCGATGACTGATATGCCACCGTCGATGCGAAATACCTGTCGCAGAGCACGACCTTCCCCTCAGAGACCCACCTCTCGATCTCCTCCGTATGGTCGTTCCTATCGGCGACGAACAGAAGTGCCTCGGTACGCTGGGACACGTTCCCGGCAGAACCTGCACGTATCAATGCACCTACCCTTTCATGGGTAGGTTCCGCAGTAAGCACCACATCTATACCGCGACCCGATAGGACCTCTGCTAACTTCCTGCAGACGGTGGATTTGCCGGAACCGTCTATACCTTCGAAGACGATGAATGAACCGCTCATCAGATTCACATAAGCGCCGACTTTTATTACCTTTTATCGACCGAATCCAAAAGAAGCCGGTACACTGAATCCAATGACTCTATATCCTTGGAGTAGACCCTGCATGTCACTGCGAAATCGGAACGTATGGCATCATCGTAGACCACTCCCAGGGAATGGAGGTTCTCACGCAACAGATGGGCGAGATTGCCGCCACGACGGTCCCAGTCCGTCATTATTATCGCAGGTTTTCCCGACCTCCAGGCATGCTCCGCCGCCCTGACGGGCCCACCACCGCTTTGGACACAGAAAAAATCACCTTCGACCCCCAGATTCC
>JAGBGN010000059.1 GCA_017935945.1 Candidatus Methanomethylophilaceae archaeon
CAGAAGTGAATATTCCACCATAGGACTTGATGTAGTTGTCCTCATCCTTGTGGTTCATGACGATGACGACCGAGGGACGATCGGATGAGGGGACCCTCTTGTCGATTGCCTCTGCGAGATCGGTCCAGTAGAGAAGGAACTTCTCAGCCTGCTCCACCTTGTCGCAAAGGACTCCCATAGTGAGGAGTGTGGAGATGCAGTAATCTCCGGCATGGTAAAAGTACACGGTCTGGATACCCTGACTCTCCAGGGGTTCGAAATATGTCTGCATATCCTCGTACGCAGATGAAATGATCAGGGTCACATCCTTCTGGAGAATGAGCTGAACCTGTTCAGAATCCACGGTTGAAGTTGCGGAGTTACCCATGAATGTCACATTGGAAAGGTCGTACAGGTTGTCCCTGCCATCGACACTTGCATTGGCGAGGACAACATTGTCCCAGAGGCCGAGTATGCCCATCTCCTCTGCCTGCTGCCAGTATGTGACAGCTATCCTGCTGGTATCCAGAGGGTAGTTCAGCTTCTGTGCATCACCGAAGTAGTTGAGGTAGTAGACCTGACAATTCTTCTTATCGATGATATTCTGGACGAGATCGGCATCCGCGTTGGTGATCTTTCCGTCCTGGTCTGCATCAGCAAGGGGCTGAGTGCTCTTGTTCCAAACTTTCTTTCCATCCGCCATCTCACGGAGGAGTTCGACATCCAACTTGTCAACAGCATAATCATTGTTGGCATTTCCATACACTGCGGCGACCTCAGATGTGTCTATGCGCTCATCATCAGAACCATTACCTGATATGATCAGTACGGAACAACCAGCGATTACGATGATGACTACAGCCATTATTGCAATCAATTTGTTGTTCATAGCATCACTTGGATGATATATCCAGTTTAGCATACAACTAAGGTCTATAAATTTGCTATTGGATTATACATCCAATCTATATCCAATTACCTTACTGTCCTAGATTACAATAATCATTCAGAAACAATAGAACGGACGTCCATGCGACCACTTTCGAAATACCAAATGTATCCTTTAAGTCAAGGATACTTACTGACCCAATTATGTTCCAAATGGGTGAGATCGAAGCCATGGTTGCACGCCATTCCGTCAGGAGCTACACGGACAGGCCCATAGAGCCGGAGAAGGCCGCCGTTCTGATGGAGACGATCCATTCCTACAACGCCGAAACGGGCATGTCCTTCCAACTGGTCCTGGACGAACCCCGTGCATTCACTGGAATGCTTGCACACTATGGGAAGTTCGAGAACGTACGCAACGACATCGCGATAGTCGGTCCCAAGGACCGCGAGGTGGATGCGGGATACTTCGGGGAGAAGCTGGTCATCCTCGCACAGCGCCTCGGCATGAACACCTGCTGGGTGGCAGTCACCTTCAGCAAGAGGAAGGCTAAGATAACCATCAAGCCCGGGGAGAAGCTGTACTGCGTCATATCTCTGGGATACGGGACGACACAGGGGGTCCAACACCAGAGGAAGCCCATGGAGTCCCTCTGCAGGACGGATGTCCCCATGCCCAAATGGTTCAGGAACGGCATGGAATGCGCTATGCTCGCACCCACTGCGATCAACCAGCAGAAGTACTTCATAGAATTGAGGGAAGGGGTCGTCGATGCCCGCAAGACCGGCGGGATATACTCGGACCTGGACCTGGGCATAGTGAGGTACCATTTCGAGACCGGCGCCGGGAAGGAGAACTTCACCTGGTATTCGCGATGACATGACCGTGACCCCATCTGATCGGGGTGAGTCTAATAAAGTGATGATGCATCGGGTCACACATGACCATCATATCCCCCTCGATGCTCTCTGCGGACTTCTCGAAGCTCGGAGAGGAACTGAAACGCATCACCGATGCCGGTGCCGACTGGGCCCATCTGGACGTCATGGACGGAATGTTCGTCCCCAACATAACGTTCGGACCCCCGGTCATAAAGGCGATCAGGCGTCACTCGGACATAGTGTTCGATGCCCACCTGATGATCCAGGACCCGGCACGCTACATAGATGCCTTCGCCGATGCCGGTTGCGACAGGATAACCGTGCACTGCGAAGCCGAGGGGGACATCCACGATGCGATATCGAAGATCAGGGCCAGGGGACTCGTCCCCGGGATCTCGATCAACCCCGAGACCGATGTCAGCATGCTCGAACCCTACCTCCCGGAAGTGGACATGGTCCTGGTCATGACCGTCCACCCCGGATTCGGAGGGCAGTCCTTCATACACGAGTGCGTCCCCAAGATCTCCCATGTGAGGGCATGGTGCGAGGAGAACGGACGCGACCTCGACATATCCGTCGATGGTGGTGTCAACCCCGAGACAGGCAGGATCTGCGTCGATGCGGGAGCGAACATCCTCGTTGCCGGTTCATCGCTTTTCAAACTCCCCGACATGGGCCCCACCATCGCTGAGTGGAAGGGCTACGGAAGGAACTGAGGTGCGGGCATGGGTGTAAACCTCTCACCTATCGTCGAGGCAAGGCCCATCGAGCTGGAGGAACTCCGTGGGAAGACGGTTGCCGTGGATGCCTACAACACCATCTTCCAGTTCCTATCCATAATCAGGCAGCCCGATGGCAAACCCCTGCAGGACGACCAGGGAAGAGTGACATCCCACCTGTCCGGACTCCTCTACAGGACGGCCAACCTGATAGATGCGGGTGTTGACCCCGTCTTCGTCTTCGATGGGAAGCCCAGCGAACTGAAGTCCGGGACGATCGAGGAGAGGATCGCACGCAGGGAGAAGGCCAAGAAGGAGTACGAGGAGGCCCTCGCCGAGGGAGACCTCAAGAAGGCGTTCTCCAAGGCACAGCAGACCTCCAGGATGACGCCGGAGATCCTCGAGAGCTCGAAGGAGCTCCTCGGACTCATGGGCATACCCGTGGTCCAGGCCCCCAGCGACGGGGAGGCGCAGGCCGCCTACATGTGCATGAAGGGGGATGTCCATGCAGCGGCATCGCAGGATTTCGATTCCATCCTCTTCGGTGCACCCCAGCTCGTCAGGAACCTTACGATCTCCGGAAGGCGCAAGGTCCCCGGAAAGAGCGTGTACAGGGACGTGAAGACAGAGGTCATAGACACCGAGTCTATGCTGAAGACACTGGAAATCACCAGGGAACAGCTGGTCGACGTGTGCATCCTCATCGGAACCGACTTCAACCCGGGTGTCAGCGGCATCGGACCGAAGAAGGGTCTGAAGCTGATACAGAAGCACGGTGACCTCGAAACCGTTCTGGAGCATACCGACGTCGACATCCCCGGATACGAGGATGTCAGGGAGATCTTCCTGAACGGACCGAAATCCGATGATTACAACGTCAAGTCCGGCACCATAGATGTCGACGGTACCGTCCAGTACATGACCGACTTCGGGTTCTCGGCCGACAGGGTCAACACCGTCATCAACAAGATCGAGGCAGCACGCAAAGCCGAATCCAACAGGAGGAAGCAGAGGTCCCTCGACCAGTGGTTCTGATCAGCACCTCACCGACAGTCTGTCCAGACCGTAGCCCTCGGTGAACCTGCGGCAGTACACATCCCTGCATCTGCGGTAGCAGTTGAATCTCTTCTCCGCCGCATCCACGTCACCGTAGACCTTCCAGCAACCTATCGAGAGGCAGTTCCTGCCCCCGTGCTCTATGTATCCCCTGATATCCTCCATCGGGTAGTCCAGGAACACACCGATCTCTGCGGGCATCCCCTCGGTCGAGAACCTCTCCTTGAGATGCTCCAACGCACCCCCTGCATCGTACGAGGTGTACCCGTATCCGTCCAGGAAGGAACGGACATCGGCATCCCCCAGACGCTCCTCCAACAACGAGGGACGGTACACGTACAGAAGGCATCCGCATCCATCCGACGACAAGACGTCCACACGCACACCCTTGTGGGCCACCGTGGAGTGTATGTCCTCTATGTGATCGATGATGCCATGAAGGCAACAGCAGACCCTGAACATGCTTCCGCATTTCAGGCCAGCGAGCGTGGGTGCGCAATGCCTCACCACACGTTCCTGCAGTTCCCGGAGGGAGGTATCCTGTCCGATACGGCATGAACAACCGCATGGACGTGGCTCATGGATTACTATGTCGGAGATATCCGGAACCTGATGCAACTCTCTGTTTGCCTTCATGTTATTTAGGATAACCTAAAGTGATTATTTAAAATTTTAGGACTTCCTAATAAATTTTAATAGGTCTTAAATGGAGCATGGAACGTTAGCGGTACACATGCAGACACCAGGATGCTTCACGGACGCCCACCTGCACACCGTCGAACCGGACTACGGTTCGGGGTACCCCGACCTCGGGGATGCGTGCATGCTCATGGGGTGCACCGCACACAAGTGCGAATGGGACGACATGCTGTCCACAGCCGACACCCGTATCGTGAGGTCGATCGGCATTCATCCCTGGTACTGCGACGAGTGGAACGTGCAGACCGAATCGGAACTGAGGGATCTGCTGGAATCCGATACCACCCTCCATGTGGGGGAGATAGGCCTGGACTCCAAACGCGGGGAACTGCGCTCCCAGGCCCCTGTCTTCGAACGCCAACTCGGGATCGCATCGGAGATGGACAGGATCGCATCCATCCACTCCATCGGAACGGAGAAGGAGGTCCTGGAATCCATCCGCTCCCATGGGAAGGGGTGCAGAGGGATAATCCTGCATTCCTATGGATCCGACAGCTATGTGAAACCGTACTCCGAACTACCGTGCTTCTTCTCCATATCGCCCAGGATACTGTCCCGTTCGGAGACCAGGGTGAGGAGGCTCCTGTCGTCCATACCCCTGGACAGACTCCTCCTCGAGACGGATGCCCCCCATCAGGGCAGGAACTTCACCGGGATGTCAAACTTCATAACGGTCATCGCCGGTTCATTGGACATGGAACCGTCCGACCTCCGTGAACTCGTGAATGAAAACCTCGGGAGGCTCATACATGGATGACATGAGCACCAGGACCAGCCTGCTCGTGGGCGAGGAGGGTGTGCTCAGACTCAGATCCACATCCGTCATCCTGTGCGGATGCGGTGCGGTCGGCGGATACGTGCTGGAGGGACTGGTCAGGGCCGGAATCGGCAGGATCAAGGTCGTGGATTCCGACGTATTCTCGGAGAGCAACATCAACCGCCAGGTCCTCGCCACGATGGACACGGTCGGCAGACCGAAGGTGCAGGTGGCCTACGACAGGGCCCGTTCCATAAACCCCGGGATCGACATCGAGGCCCTGGACACGATGGTGTCATCGGATACCATCCCCGACATCCTGTCCGGAGGATACGACATCCTCGTGGATGCCATAGACACGGTCCACCACAAGACCGAACTTCTGAAGGCGGCCGCGGACATGGGCATCCCGACTTTCTCATCCATGGGAGCCGCCCTCCATCTGGACACACAGGCCATCAGGGTGGCACCTCTGAAGAAGACCCAGGTATGCCCCCTTGCCGCTGCGGTGAGGAAGGGTCTCCGCGACCACGACACCTCGAACATCGTCTGCGTATATTCCGAGGAGAAACCGTTGGTCACCCCGGGATCGAGGGATGAACACGGGAAGAGCGTCCTCGGATCGCTCCCCACCGTCCCCGCGGTGTTCGGGATGACACTGGCCAACCTGGTCATCTCCAGGGTGCTGGACGCGGGCGCGCGCGAGTGACTACATTTATTACGGACATCTGGATAGTCCCCCACCCACCAGGGAAAGATAACCCTGGATGAAGAGGGACGAGCGATGATAAAGCAAATCCGCGCAAACTACAACGCCAAGGAAATCGAGAAGGACATCCAAGCATACTGGAAATCCGAGAACGCCTACGAGAAGACAAAGGAACTGAGGGCAGACGGGGAGAAGTTCTACTTCGTCGACGGACCACCCTACACCACTGGAGCGATCCACCTCGGAACCGCCATGAACAAGACTGTCAAGGACATCTTCATCAGATACTGGAGGATGAAGGGTTACAACGTCCGTGACCAGCCCGGATTCGACATGCACGGACTTCCCATCGAGGTCAAGGTCGAGAAGAACATCGGAGTGCACTCGAAGAAGGACATCGAGGAACTCGGAATCGACAAGTTCACCACCACATGCAAGGAGTTCGCACTCGGACTCCACGCCGACATGACCGAGCAGTTCAAGCAGCTCGGAGTCTGGATGGATTGGGACAACCCCTACCAGACCATCAAGCTGGACTACCTCGAGTCCGCATGGTGGACCATACAGCGTGCACATGAGAAGGACCTCCTCAAACCCTCCAACAGGGTCGTCACCTGGTGTCCCAGGTGCGAGACCGCACTGGCAGAGGCCGAGATCGAGTACTGGGACGAGACCGACCCCTCCATCATGGTCAGGTTCCCCCTGAAGGACTCCGACGCATCCCTCCTCATATGGACCACCACCCCCTGGACACTCGCAGCCAACATGGCCGTCGCCGTTCACCCCGATTTCGACTACGCCAAGGTCAAGATGACCGGCGAGTCCGGATCCGAGGTCGTCATCATCCTCGAATCCCAGGCAGAGTACGTAATGCAGAAGGGCGGATACACATCCTTCGAGGTCCTCGAGAGGATGAAGGGACAGGAACTCGAGGGACTCTACTACAAGCCCCCGTTCGAGCTCGACGTCCCCGCAAGCGAGTGGAACCACCGCGTCGTCACCGCCGACTACGTCGAGCAGGACAACACGGGACTTGTCCACACCGCACCCGGACACGGACCCGACGACTACGAGACCGGAAAGAGGTACGGCATCGAACCCTTCTGTCCCGTGGCCGAGAACGGAAGGTACACCGATGAGTTCCCCATGCTCGCGGGAAAGAAGGTCAAGACCGTCGCCGACGACGTGATCAAGGACCTCTCCGAGAGGGGACTCATGTACAACACCAGCAAGATCAAGCACAGGTACGGTCACTGCTGGAGATGCAAGTCACCCATCATCTACAGGAACACCAGGCAGTGGTTCATCACCGTCCCCGATGTCAAGGACCAGATGCTCTCCGAGATCGACCGCGCCAAGTGGGTACCCGACTGGGCCGGAGAATCCAGGGAGAAGAACTGGGTCGAGGGCGCAAGGGACTGGTGCATCTCCCGTCAGAGGTACTGGGGAATCCCCATGCCCGTCTGGGAGTGCGAGTGCGGATGCAGGAAGGTCGTCGGACAGTACGAGGAGCTCAAGGAGGGCGAGGGTTACACCGACGGAATGGACACCCACAGGCCCTGGATCGACGGCGTGACGTTCAAATGTCCCGACTGCGGCAAGACCATGCACAGGATCCCCGACGTCCTGGACGTCTGGTTCGACTCCGGAGTCGCCGCATGGGCATCCCTCGGATACCCCCACCACAAGGAGGAGTTCGAGCAGTGGTGGCCCGCCAAGTTCATCGTCGAGGCACACGACCAGACCCGCGGATGGTTCTACTCCCAGCTGGGAGCCGGAGTCATCTCCTTCGACCGTGCACCCTACGACGAGGTCATGATGCACGGATGGGTGCTCGACCCCAAGGGACAGAAGATGTCGAAGTCCCTCGGAAACGTCATCGAGCCCCTGGAGCTCATCGACCAGGTCGGAGCGGACTCCCTCAGGTACTACCTGATCAAGAGCAACGCACCCTGGGAGGACACCGCCTTCCAGAAGGACGGTCCCAAGAACGCCAGGAAGGTCCTGAACACATACTGGAACGTCGTCAACTTCGCATCCACCTACATGATCATCGACGGATTCGACCCCGAGAGCGTCAGCCTCGCCGACGTCTCCGCCAACCTCCGCGACGAGGACCGCTGGATGATCTCCAGGACCGAGAGGATGAAGAAGGCCGCCACCGAGTTCCTTGAGTCCAGGGAGCTCCACAAGCTCTCCAGGATGCTGGAGGACTACATCATGGAGGACCTCTCCAGGTGGTACGTCTGCCTCGTCAGGGACAGGTCCTGGTCCGAGGACAGCGACATGGAGGCCGACAAGCTGGCATCCTACTTCACCCTGTACTACGCGATCATGAACACCGCCCTCGTCCTGGCACCCATCGCACCCCACATCGCCGAGGAGGTCTACCAGCACATGGGAGGCAAGCTCCTGTCCATCCACATGGAGGACTGGCCCGCATACGACGAGTCACTCATGGATGAGGATGTCGAGCACAGCACCGCCCTGATCCAGAACATCGTCGAGATCATCGCAGCCGAGAGGGCCAAGATGGGCTCCAAGCTCAGGTGGCCTCTCCACCAGGTCTTCGTCCGCGGTAACGACGCCGATGTGAACAAGGCCGTCAAGAGGTTCGACGATGTGCTCGCCGCACAGGGTAACATCAAGAACGTGGTCTACCTCGGAAAGGAGGAGATCCCCGACATCGGCAGCGACATCGAGCCCGTTGAGTTCGACGAGGGAACCATCTTCATCGACTTCAACGTCACACCCGAGATCGAGGCCGAGGGTTACGCCAGGGAGCTCATCAGGAGGATCCAGCAGATGCGCAAGGACCTGAAGCTCAACGTCGAGCAGTACATCAACTGCCAGGTCGCCGCAGAGGAGCGCCTGGTCGGACTGTTCGGAACCTGGAAGGACCACATCGCGGGAGAGGTCAGGGCCAAGGAGCTGACCTTCACCGACTCACCCGAGGGATCCGAGGTCAAGACCTGGGATGTCACCGGTAAGGACATCACCATCGGAATCACACCGATCCAGTGATGGTCAAACAAGGAGGGGGCGACCCCTCCGACTTACTATCGTTGCAACGATATGGAACTGATACTCTACCATGGTTCAGAAATGATAGTCATCGAACCGTCTTTATCCAAATCCAAGGCGAACAATGACTATGGTAGAGGATTCTACTGTACAGAGGATGAGGAACTATCGAAAGAATGGGCTTGTAAAAGAGGTTCGAACGGATTCTCCAACAAATATGTCTTGGAACTGGATGGACTCAACGTTGTCGATCTTACCGATTCCTCCAAATACAGTACTTTGGAATGGATATCGATACTTATCAGGAACAGGACGTTCACAATACCAATCGGTTCCATATCCGTGGAGTCGAGAGACTATCTGATAGAGAGGCATTCGTTAGATCTGTCGAATGTGGATGTTATAATCGGTTATCGTGCAGATAATTCCTACTTCTCATACGCACAATCATTCCTAGACAACAGCATGTCCCTGGAATCACTTGAAAGTGCCGTGATGCTCGGTGATCTGGGAAAACAAGTCGTATTGATATCCGAGAAAGCAATCTCCAGATTGAGATTTATCGATTCAACATCTGTCGATAATCGGGTATATGGCCCGTTGTATTCCGAACGGGATTCCAATACCCGCGATCAATTGAAAAAATTGAAGGGAAAGGCCAGAAATGGAAAATTCATACTTCAGATCATGGAAGAGGGTTCATGATGATATCATATGATGAAACGTACCTCTACGATGCCCAACGTTCCCTTGGTGCCATGTTCCATCATGCCATCAACACCCTGCACATCGATGCAGATGACTTCGCATGGATCTTCTCCAGATCGGATATGGGGAGATCGTTCATGCATGGACGCCCATGGGTGATATCAGGTATGTCTGGAGTGGAACTTGCCAACAGGATCCTGACAGACGTTGGAAGAATCAGAACAGAAGATGTTCCCCTCAACCCCACGATATCCATAACACCGGAATATTGGGCGGGATGGATGATTGCCTATTTCCAATGGTCATGTGGCATACCCTTCGATAGGATTTTCGACAGGGTGCCTTTCTCCGAGATGATATCGATGTACCATCCATATCATGAGATGGATATAATCAACTCATCCGAGGAGATACAAAGAAGATACGACGAACGTGGGGAACAATCCAGGTTAAAGACCGTTCGTGAAGCCCGTGGATTCTCCCAATCCGAACTCTCCAGGAAGGCGGATGTATCGCTACGCTCGATACAACTGTATGAGCAGAAGGTCAACGACATAGACAAGGCGCAGGCAGGTACGGTCTATCGCCTTGCAAGGGCACTCGGATGCGATGTGGACACGATTCTGGAGAATCCCTGGTCATGAGACAGTTTGGGATGAGACCAACGATGGCGGATCCCCCAGACCATACGGACATCATCAGAACACAGGACCGTCCCATGGTTTCTCCATGGATTCCAAGAATGCCGCTGCGAAGATCGGGTAGTGTTCCACCCCGTCATCCGTTACGTGGATATCGGAACGTTCCAGTACGATCCTGCGATCCACGTTGAAGTACTCCAGAACTTTGGAAAGCGAGGGATATTCGCGGCTCTTCCCGGATTTGACCTCCAATACGGCGATCTCGGATCCCAATCCGACCACGAAATCCAACTCCATCCTGCCACTGCCCTTGTTGTTCGAGTAATATCTTGGCACGTAACCTGCCTTCACCAGACATTCGGCCACCACATTCTCGGCCACAGCCCCCATGTTGTACGAAAAGTCATCCAAATAGATCGCCCTGAGGGCTGCCTCATCGTACATGTGCATGAGCATCCCTGTATCAGACATGTATGCCTTGTATTGG
The DNA here is from genome assembly GCA_017935945.1 of Candidatus Methanomethylophilaceae archaeon. Taxonomy (GTDB): domain Archaea; phylum Thermoplasmatota; class Thermoplasmata; order Methanomassiliicoccales; family Methanomethylophilaceae; genus Methanoprimaticola. The sequence goes on from JAGBGN010000059.1 coordinate 10,550, forward strand.
CCTCTGACCTCCTTCGACATGAGCGGGGACCCTATCGTGGACAGTTTCCTGCATGGATTGCAATAACCTGCATTGACAACCCACTCCAGACTCTCTGAGTACATCTCACCGGATTTGCGTGAACCTGTGCCATCTATACGGGAATACATGAACTTCTTGTTGGATTCCGATAGCTGTGATGGTATGGATGTGTAGCAAGACACTATCTTGCTGGCCATCAGGGGATCGTTGTAACGGTTCATATCCGCCTTTGCAGATTCGATCAAATAATCGATTATGGCACCTGTTGTGCGGTAATCCCTGCTGTCTATGAAATCCTGAACGGCTTCGGGCATCCCACCGATTATCATGAAATCCTTAAACAGATTCCATAACCTGTCCATGTATGCGGGCCCGAGAGGTTCTTTACGCTCTATGCACCCGCGGATGTCCTCCATCACATCATCCCTGATTCCATTGGCCCAAAGGAATTCCTCGAAATCAAGGGAATACATGGTCATGTGTTCCTCGAACCCTACAGGCACCGGGGCATATTCCTCGCCCATTGGTTTATTTCTGCGGATGTTGACACCGAGAAGCGAACCGGTGGCAATGACATCGAATCTTCCATCGATACTGAAGAATTTCAGCGCTGTACGTGCGCGCGGACAATCCTGGATCTCATCGAGGATGATTAAAGTCTCTCCGGGAATCAGCTTCTCTTCCGGAAGGAACATGCTCAATGCCTTGAGTATGGAATCCACATCAAGATTGCCTTCGAAGATCTTTTTGAGGTCGGCATTCTTCATGAAGTTCAGAATAACGACATTTTCATAGTTCTCCCTACCGAATTTCTCTATGATGTATGTCTTGCCCACTTGCCTCTGACCCTTCACCAACAGACATTTGTGGTCACGGTTCTTCCACTCCATGATCCTGTCGTAGATCTTCCTTCTGAGCATATGATTGATATGATGATGATAAAATATTAACTTTCTGAATTTTCCCGACGGATTATTCAGATTGAACGGAATTTTCCCGACGGATTATTCAGATTGAACGGAATTTTCCCGA
>JAGBGN010000060.1 GCA_017935945.1 Candidatus Methanomethylophilaceae archaeon
CCATGATATCCCTTGCACTGGCATACCCCTTCGGGATCTTCCCGTTGTCCGTCCTGTTTCTGGCCACGATCCTGTCAATGCTGTACATGGTGCCGGTGATGCGCAGGAATGGGTGGAGGATGTCAACGACGTTCGAGGTCCCGTTGTCCGAAGCGGTTAACATGCACGTGTGGCCGGTGGAGGACGTCGTCGGAGGGAAAATCGTCCGTGTACCGGTTCCAGACGATCCGGGTGAGGTGTATGCCAGGTTGTCATCCCACGGGTGCGGGTCTGTACTTGTCACACCGATGGTGCCGTTCATAGTCCCCATCGCGGCAGCGTTCCTCATCATCCCATCGATCCAGCTAGGATTGATCGGGAATCCGTGTTTATGGGGGGTGTTTATGAAGTGTATATAAACGAAGACGAACTAACGAAAATCGATACAATGAGGGACATACGCATGGGTACGCAGGACTTCAAGAAGGTCCGTGACAGCGATTGGCTCTATGTGGATAAGACAGGGCTCATACACGATGTGCTCTTCGGCCCCTCAGAGGTGACTCTGTTCACCAGGCCCCGCCGTTTCGGTAAATCGATGAACCTTAGCATGCTCGATGCCTTCTTCAACCTGGAGTATCCCGAGGACAACACGTGGTTCGATGGATTGGTAGTGACGAAATGTCCCAAATGCATGGCTCACAAGAACAAGTATCCCGTCATACATCTGGACCTGAGAGGTATCGGTGTCACCGATGTCGATGAATTCATTCGCGATCTCGCATACAACATTTCATCTTTGTATCAAAAATACGAGTATCTCCTTGATTCAGATACAATCTGTAGCATCAACAAGAAGGATTTTGAAGAATACAGAAACGGGGATGCCAACCCAATATCATTGAGATGGTCATTGTTGACATTGTCCAAGATGCTTGAGAAGTATCATGGGCAAAGGGTGGTAATACTCGTAGACGAGTATGATGATGCGATCCAGAACGCTTTCGGTACTGATGTGCAGGAGTTTGTACTCAAGATGATCGGTGACATTTTATCACGCGCTCTCAAAGGAAATGATTCTCTTGAGTTTGCTGTTATCACCGGAGTGACCCAGATTCCCCAGGAGAGTATCTTTTCAGGATTCAACAACATCATAGTGAACAATATATTCAGCTCTGATTCCGATGACTGCTTCGGATTCACAGAGACTGAGGTTAAAGGGTTACTGGACGAATATGAACGTCCGGATAAATTGGATGAGATTAGGTCATGGTATGATGGATATCGTTTCGGTGATGCAGACCTCTACAATCCATGGAGCATCCTCCGGTACGTTTCGAATGGTTTCAAGCCTGGTAAGTATTGGGCAAGTACTAGCAAGAACGAGATATTGGGCACACTATTGGAAAATGCGGATGAAGAAGTGTTCAAGGACCTCAGGACATTATCTCAAGGCGGAACCATATTCAAATACGTAGATCCTGCAGTGACATTCGACAGCATCATGCACGGTATTGATAACATATACTCCATGATGCTGGTATCAGGTTATTTGACGGCAGTCTCGGAGGGCGGAGGGTATCGGTTATCCATCCCCAACATGGAGATGTACAAGGTATTCGGGCATTTCCTGGATCGTTACACCAAATCCGAGATAGTTCCGCCCAACAACACCTGGGATACGAACAAACTGTCCGAGGCGATCATCAACAACCGTACGGATGAAGTTGGTTCCCTGCTCTACGAGTTGTTCTCCGGAACTCTGGGTTCCGCCATGCTCGTGAACGAGCATGTCTATCAGGCATTCATCACTGGATTGCTGATGGAACTATCCGGATTATACTGTGTGACAGCAGAATTCGAGTCCGGCAACGGAAGGTACGACATCATGTTGGAGAGGAGGTCCGGCGAAGGTCCGAACGTCCTAATCGAGTTGAAACGCTGTCCTACGGATGCCAATCAGGAATCCGCCGAATCGATGGCATACTCAGCGTTGGAGCAGATCCGCCAGAGGGACTACACCCACGGCCTCACGGGTCGCACACTGATCTACGGCATAGCGTTCCGTGGGAAGAACCCCGTCGTGGTCTCCGACATCCTGGAAATCAGCGGATGATGTTCATCTCGCATCCGCAGTGGGAGCATCTGCTCCCATCCAATCCGACGACGTCCACCAGGTATCCGAGCCTCCTGACCACCACTTCCCCGCAATCCGGGCAGTAGGTGTCGTCGGCCTCATCGGAGAGTGTGTTTCCGACGTAGACGTGCTTCAGTCCGCATCCCAATCCGATGTCCCTGCAGGTCATGACCGTCTCCACCGGGGTCCACTGGACATCGGTCATCTCGTTGTCCGGGTGGAACCTGGTGAAGTGGACCGGCACGGTCGGGGACAGGGAGTCGCGGACCCATTCGCAGAACCTGCGGATCTCGTCCTCGGAATCGTTGTATCCGGGGATGACCAGGTACGTGAGTTCCAGGTGCACGCCCTGCTGGAACACGGTCTCCGTGCTCCTGAGAACATCCGCCAGATGGGCACCGCACACGTCCACGTAGAACCCGTCGGTGAACCCCTTGATGTCGATGTTCATGGCATCGGCCACGGAGCACAGCTTCAGCAGGGGTTCGCGGGACACCAGCCCGTTCGTCACGAGGACGATCTCCAGTTCTGGATCCAGTCTGGCGACCTCCATGATGTACTCGTACCAGATCGAGGGTTCGTTGTATGTGAACGCGATGATGTTCTGCCCCTCCCTCCTGCTGAGGTCCACGAGCTCGTCCGGCCTCTCGTACGTGGTGCGCTTCTTCCCGGAGGAGAGCATGGATATCGCGTAGTTCTGGCAGTGCCTGCACCTCATGTTGCATCCTATGCCGCCGACGGAGAAGCAGCGTGCATGGGGGTGGAAGTGGAACAGGGGCTTCTTCTCGATGGGATCCACACATAGCGACGAGACCCTTCCGTAGGAGTACGCCACCAGCATGTCTTCGTCCGCCCTGCGTGAGCCGCAGAGTCCGTACTCGCCGAACCTTATGCGGCATCCGTGCGGACAGAGTCCGCACATGTAGCCCTCGTCGGTGCGACTGTAGAACGCCGCCTCGATCCTCTCGTTAATAATCGCCATATCCGATGGGCCTCCTTTCGCCATCGTTCGTCAGTTCTGGACGCACTCCATCGTTGACCATGCCTATGATTGCGAACTCGACCTCCGCCTTGTACAGTTTATCGAGGTCGTCCTTCCCCACGGTGAAGAGCAGTTCGTACTCCCCTCCCCAGTTCAGGAGCAGGTCCTCGACGGGGGTGTCCGTCTGGGCCGCGACATCCTCCACGCAGGGTCCGCGGGGTATGAAGTCCAGTTCCACATCGATTCCCACACCTGATGCGGAGCATATGGTGTTCAACGCGGTGCCCAGTCCGTCGGACAGGTCCATGCAGGATGTGATGGCTCCAGTGGACGCCATGGACATCCCTTCCACTACGCGGGGTATCGGCATGTAGAGCAGGTCCTTGGCATCCTCGGCCTCGATCCCGTACTCCATGGCCTTGAACGCCGCGGCCGGGGACCCGAGTGGACCGGTGACGGCTACAACGTCGCCGGGTCTGGCACCCGATCTGAGCATGGGCCTCCTGCCGTCCATGGAACCCAGTGCGGTACCGGCAACGATCCCGGGACCGGTCTTGGTGTCGCCACCGACGATGCCCGTACCGCAGAACTCCGCGCACTGGTCTATCCCGCTCATGATATCGTAGGCGGCCTGGGAATCAAGGTTCGCCGGCAATGCCAGGGCCGCGAGGAATCCCGTGGGTCTCGCACCCATCGCCGCCAGGTCGCTGAAGCTCACCGCCGCGGAGTACCATCCGAACTGCTCGTACGTCATCCCGGCGGCGAAGTGCCTGTCGAAGGTGACCATGTCGGTGGTGACCACGACATCCCTGTTCAATACGGCCGCATCGTCACCCGGGCCGACTATGCCCTCGGGCCTGATGAAGCTCCTGAAATCCGCTATGAGCTGACGCTCCCCGATATCTCCTAGAAGGACCATCGCCACCGCCGACGCAATCCCGTCATAAATCGGTTGTCCTCGCCCGCGCGCATTTTCTTTATATTGGCTCGGACATGACCGTTGTCGGTCCCATGATCATCGATGTGAAGTACGGCAAGGACGGGGTCCAGAAAGTGGACATCCCAGACGAGAACTATGTTGGAACATTCTACCCCAAGGATGTCGAGTGCGGCGACCCCGACGAGGTCATCGGCGCATCCATCGACAACCCCATCGGATACGGCTCCATGGATGAGTTCCTGGAGGGAGGGGAGGACATCGTATTCATCGTCAACGACGGAACCCGCCCCACACCTACCGCGAAGGTCCTGGACGCACTCTCCAAGAGGATGGACCTCAGGAAGGCCAGGTACATCATAGCTACAGGCACCCACAGGGATATGACCGAGGAGGAGTACAACTTCGTCTTCGGCAAGCACTACGAGAACCTCAAGGACCGCATCATATGCCACGATGCGAAGAACTCCGAGTGCGTGTTCCTGGGCACATCCAAGAACGGCACCCCCATGGAGGTCAACAAGGTGGCCGTGGATGCGGACCGCCTGGTGATCATCACCTCCGTGGAACCCCACTACTTCGCAGGATACACCGGTGGAAGGAAGTCCTTCCTGCCCGGAGTCGCCTCCTTCAAGACCGTCGAGACCAACCACAAGCTCGCAATGAACAAGGAGGCCCAGGCACTGGCCCTGGAGGGCAACCCCGTCCACGAGGACATGATGGATGCCCTCGAGGTGATCAAGGACAAGGCGATATTCTCGATCCAGATGGTCCTCGACAGGCACCAGAACATCTACAAGGTGGCCTCCGGTGCACTCAACCCCGCATTCGACCAGGCTGTCGAGTGGGCGAACGAGGTTTTCTCCGTACCCATCCCCGAGAAGGCGGACGTCGTCATCTCCGTGGCCCCCTACCCCATGGATGTGGACCTGTACCAGTCCCAGAAGGCACTGGACAACGGTAAGTGGGCACTCAAGGAGGGCGGAAAGATCATCATGGTCTCCAAGTGCAGGGAGGGAATCGGTCACGCGACCTTCCTCACCCAGCTCTCATCCTCGAACGACCCCAACAAGGTCCTCGAGAACCTCAGGGCCGAGTACAAGCTCGGATACCACAAGGCCGCCAAGATGGCCGAGATCGCAACATGGGCATCCATCTGGGCCGTCACCGACCTGGACCCCAAGCTCATGTCCGATGCCAACATGACCCCCTTCCCCACCGTGGGCGATGCAGTCGCCAAGGCGCTGGAGGAGAACCCCGACGCAAGGGTCATCGTCCTCATGGACGGAAGCGTCACCATACCCAAGGTGGTAGAATGACATTTGAAATCAGCAACCTCGAGAAGGTCAGGAATGCAGTGAACGTGTGCACGATGTGCGGTTTCTGCAAGAGTGTCTGCCCCTCTTTCAAGTCTATCGGATGGGACTCCGCGCTCTCAAGGGGACGCATAGTCCTGACATACGGTCTCCTCACCGGGGACCTCGACGCCGACGAGAGCGTCGTGCGCAACATGTACACATGCACCACCTGTGCGGACTGCGTCAGGAGATGCCCCTCCAAGGTGGACATCGTGGACATCATCGAGCTCTGCCGTGCCGACCTCGTCAAGAACGGACACATCCTGCCCAAGCACAAGTCCATGTGCGACAACATCCTCGAGACCGGCAACCCCTTCGGCGAGAAGGCCTCCAGGCGCGAGGCACTCGGACGGGAGCCCCGCAACGCGAAGGTCGGATACTTCGTCGGATGCACCGCCACGTTCAGGTCCAAGAAGACCGCCCAGGCGACCATGTCCATCCTCGACAAGCTCGGAACCGACTACACCACCGTCGACGAGGTCTGCTGTGGATCCGTCATGCAGAGGGTCGGATGGAGCCAGGACGACGTCACCGGACTCATGAGGAAGAACGTCGAGAACATCAAGGCACTCGGCATCGAGACCCTCGTCCTCGCTTGCGCCGGATGCTACAGGATGTTCAAGCACGAGTACCCCAAGTACGTGGACGTCCCCTTCGAGGTCCTCCATATCACCGAGTTCCTCGCCAAGCAGGAGCTCGACCTCAAGCCCATGGAGGGCGTGGTCGCCACATACCATGATCCCTGTCACCTCGGAAGGCACTGCGAC
>JAGBGN010000061.1 GCA_017935945.1 Candidatus Methanomethylophilaceae archaeon
AGACGCCACACTTGTCCAGGAGGTTGTCGCCGACGGCGCAGATCAACGCGACGTCGTTCTTCACGTCGATCCTCTCGATGTCGCCACCGAGTCCGTTGAGCTGCTTCAGGGTGATCTTGACATCGTTGTTGTGGACGAGGAACGCCACAGTGGACAGCGATGTGGATATGGAGTAGATGATCACGTCGATCTCGGCGATGCTCTCGATGATCCTGGCGACCATTGCGGGCCTGTACGCGATCTCGGCGGAGCTGATGGTGATGATGGCCAGGTCGGTCTTGGCCGCCACGCTCCTGAGGAGCTCGTTCTTGGACTTCCTCAGGTGGTGGATCAGGGTTCCGGGCTCCTCGGGCTTGAAGGAGTTCCTGACCTTGAGGGGGATGTGCTTGAGCCTGACGGGCTCGATGGTCCTGGGGTGGAGGACCTTGGCACCGAAGTACGCGAGCTCCGCGGCCTCCCCGAAGGTCATCTCGTCGATCTTCACGACGTTGGGCACGATCCTGGGGTCGGCGGACATGAACCCGTCCACATCGGTCCAGATCTCCAGCATGTCGGCGTCGAGTGCGTTGGCCACGACCGCTGCGGAGTAGTCGGACCCTCCCCTTCCGAAGGTGAGGGGCCTGCCGTCGGCCATGGCGCCGTAGAATCCGGTGATGATCGGGATCGTCCCCATGGCCAGGAGGGGCATGACCTTCATTCCCATGCCGAGGGCGGTCTTGTTGAGGTCCGCGGAACCGGAGAGGGGGTTGCCCACGGCCACGATCCCCGCATCCTCGGATGTGATGGCCACGGACTCGTGGCCCATCTTGCGGAGGAGGTAGGCGAGCATGAGGGACGAGAACCTCTCCCCCTGGGAGACGACGTTGTCCCTGTAGTAGGGGTCCTCCCTGTCGCCGTTCATGGCCTCCCTCATCTTCGAGACCCTGGCGTCGAACTCCTCCTTGAAGGAGTCGAGGAGCTCCCCGTCCAGGAGCTTGCCGGCCTCGATCATGTGCTTGTTCACGAACTGCTCGATGACCTGGTCAACGTCGATGTCGGGGTTCTCGACGACGCTGACGAGGTAGTTGGTCACACCCGACATGGCGGAGACGACAACGACCCTCTCCCCGTCGGTGTTTGCGACAATGTTTGCGACCCTGTTCAGGGCCTCGGCGGAACCTACGCTGGTGCCCCCGAACTTCATGACTGTGATCATATCATATCATCTCGTTTGGTTTGTCCGCCGGAACCCTCCGGCTCCCCGGGGGCCCGGGCGTTGAATGTTGGAAGCGGTTTCAGAGACCCAGGTCCGCGAGGATCGGGTCGAGGATCGCCCTTCCGGATTCGGAGAGGGGCGTGAGGGGCAGACGGGGTGAGCCGTTGCCGTATCCCATCCTACCCATGACGTACTTGATGGGTATGGGGTTGGACTCGCAGAACAGCGCTCCGAACAGGGGGAGCAGCTTGTTGTGTATCGATTTGGCGACCTCGAACTCGTCGGACTGGGCGTTGTTGACCATCTCGGAGACGAGCCTGGGGCAGCAGTTGGATGTGACGGATATGACGCCGTCCGCACCCATGGACATCAGTGCCAGGGTTATGCTGTCGTCACCGCTGAGGACCTCGAAGCCCTCGGGGCGCTTGGCGATGATGTTCTGGATCTGGGACATGTTGCCGCTGGCCTCCTTGACGCCCACGATTCCGGGGAGCTCGGCGAGCCTGAGCATGGTGTCCACGGTGATGTTCGACCCGGTCCTGCCGGGGATGTTGTAGACTATGATGGGGCAGTCGATGGCCTCCTCGATCGCCTTGTAGTGCTGGAATATGCCCTCCTGCGTCGGTTTGACGTAGTAGGGGGATATGGAGAGTATCCCGTCCGCACCCAGGTCCTCGGCCTTCTTGCTCAGCATGACCGCTTCGCTGGTGCAGTTGCTTCCCGCTCCCGCGAGGACCTTGGCCCTCTTGGACGCGTCCCTTACGATGCTGATGACCTTGAGGTGCTCCTCATGGCTCATCATGGCCGACTCCCCGGTGGATCCGCAGGGGATGAGGACATCCACCCCGTTCTCCTCCTGGAACGCCACAAGGTTCCTGAGTGCCTCTTCGTCCACGTTTCCGTCCCTGTCGAAGGGGGTGATGAGTGCTGTACCGGTTCCTGCAAACATGTTCAGGCCTCCCCGAAATGCTCCTTGAGGATGAGGCGGGTGCGGGTGCTCAGGATGTTGTCGTAGCGTCTGACCCTCTCGATGATGTCGTTCAGGTGCTGGGACGACTCGACATCCACGATCGCGATGATGTCCTGGTCTCCGGTGACCTCGAACACCTCAGTGACACCGTCGTATCCCGCCAGCTCCCTGGCGATCTCCTGGGTGTCGGTGTTGACGTCGATCCTGATCTCGACCAGTGCCTTGACGTTCTTGGAACTCGTCTTGATGGTGAATCCGCGTATAATGCCCTCTTCGGTCATCCTGTGGACCCTGCTGCGCACGGTACCTTCGGACACACCGATCTGGTTGGCTATCTCGACGAAGGGGCACCTGGAGTCCCTCTTCATTATGTCGATGATCTTCTTGTCAAGGTTGTCGATCATAGAATCCCGCTCCCATGCCTTTCGGCTGGATGTGCCGATGTATCTAATTTAATTATATAAATTATGGGAATCCGTCGTTGTCGGAACGGATTCCATAGTGTTCGAGGGGTCAAAACTGGGGAAAGGGTTTACGGTCCTGCGGAATCCGCAGGACCTGTGAAGGGGACTCAGTCGGATGTGTTGTCCGATTCCTTCTTCTTGCCGTCACAGGGCTCGGAGAGGAAGACGCTGAGCTTGTTGTAGGGGATCTCCACGTCGTTGTCCAGGAAGAGCTTGTAGATGATCTCCCTGATCTGGCCGGCGTAGTGTCCGCTGTTGTCGAAGTCGTCGATGTAGCAGGCGAGCCTGTACTCGATTCCGGAGTCCAGGAAGTTGGTGAGCCTGACGTTGGGTCCGGCCCTGGTCTCGTCGAGGATGACGTGGGGGTGCATCTTGGCCGCACGGATCATCAGCTCCTTGGCGAGGGTCTGGTCGGCCTCGTATGCCACGGACATGTAGACGAATATCCTGGCGTCCTTGGAGTCCTTGGACATGTTGACGATGGTTCCGGATGCCACCATGTTGTTGGGCATGGTGATGATCTGGTCCCCGTCCCAGTTGTCGAACTCGGTGAACACGAGCTTGACCTTGCGGACGATGTAGACCTCGTTGTTGATCTTGACGAAGTCACCCTTCCTGAAGGGCCTGGTGGCCAGGAGCACGACACCGCTGAAGAACTGCTGGAGTGTGCTCTGTGCACCGAGTGTGATACCTAAGGAGACGACTCCCGCGCTCACCAGGATTCCGCCCAGGTCCACTCCGAAGGATGCGAGGATGGATGCCACGGCCACGACGGCGATGATGAGCTTACCGATCATCTTGAACAGGGGGATGAGGGTCTTGTCCAGTCCGTCCACATCCACATTCTCGTCGACGCTCTCGAGCACGGCGGTGATGATGAACTTGTAGAGGATCCAGGCCATGGCGGCACCGATGACCACGTAGATCACGTTGGACAGGCTGGCCACGGTGGCGCAGAGTTCCGGACTGGTTCCGATGATGAGCAGGCACTCGTTGATGGTGATGACGAACACCAGTGCGGTGACCATCTCGTCCATGCTGTTCCTGAGCTTCTTCTTCTCGGTGTCGCTCTTCTTGTTGCCCACGAGCCTCATGAACACGGGGATCAGGAGGTGTGTGGCCACGAACGCGATGACAATCCAGCACACGAGTGTCGCGAGTGCCGCGAACCATGCTTGGTCGAGGGGTGCCGCGAAGGTGTTGGGGATGATTCCGAAGAACTTGTTGTAGGAGTCCTCGGATGCGTTGGTGGACTCGATGTTGATGGTGAAGGGGATCGTGACGTTGAATACGCTGCCGGAGGTGACGGACTCGAACTTGAGTGTGAGCTCATCGGTCTCGGTGTGGGTTCCGGCGTACTGGTCGACGGAAACGGTCGCCTCGACCCTTATCGTGTTCAGGCCGGCGCTGCTGCCCTCGGCGTAGAGCTCGTAGAAGCTCTGATCGGTGGTGATCTTGGAGTCGTCTCCATCCGTGGTGGACGGTGTCAGCACGACGAAGTCACTGGTCGTGTTCGTTACATAAATCAGTACGGTCTCCGTCTCGGCGTTGGGGACGTCGATGGAGACGTTGCCATCGGGGTATCCGATGACCTTGATGAGTATCCCGTTCTCGTCGATCGTCGCATCGCTGTCAGTCGCCACCATGGGGATGGAGACCGCGACCACGGCGATGATGGCGAGCAGGACTGCCATCTTCTTCGTGTTCATGCTTACCGCAACAGTATGTCCTATAATAACAGTCGGTAGAGTCCTCCGCGATGTTGGAAATTGCTGGTTTCCTGCTCTCCGGAGCGACCCTGGTATCCGCTGCGGTGCAGGATCACCGCAGTCGCGAGGTGGACGACATCCATTGGGCGGTGGTGGCAGGTGGGGGTTCCGTCCTGGCCTCGGCATCGGATCCGATGGGTCTCGGCCAGGGGGCATCGTTCTGCATCCTCGCGGCATCGCTGCTCCTCACAGCGTACATGCTGTCCGGGGAGCTGTCCGGTACCCGTGCCATCCCAGTGGTTTCCACGGCAGGGGTGCTGTATCTGATGGCGTACTGGATCTCGGGTTCGGTGACCGTGTTCGCATCCCCATCCCTGTTCGCGTTGTTCGCATCGATGTACTGGTTCCGCATCCTGCGCGGAGGTGCGGATGCGAAGGCCATGATGTCCCTGGCACTGGCATACCCCATCGGAATCTTCCCGTTGTCCG
>JAGBGN010000004.1 GCA_017935945.1 Candidatus Methanomethylophilaceae archaeon
AACGTCATCACACGTTCATCATCCATGCCCGGGATATCGGGACGGATGGCCTTTGCCCCCGGAGATAGAATCAGACGGTCGTATGATTCATCGTATTCGGAACCGTCATCCAACCTCCTCACACGCACCTTGTGGGCACTGGTATCAATCGAGACCACCTCGTTTCTGATACGGACATCGACATTGAATCTGGACTTGAACGATCTCGCATCCTGTAATGTCAGCTTCCCCTTGTCGGATATGGTTCCCCCGACATAGTAGGGCAATCCGCAGTTAGCATAGGATACATACCCGCTGCGTTCCAACATGATGATCTCGGCGGATTCGTTCAACCTCCTGAGTCTGGCGGCTGCGGAAGCTCCTCCAGCAACCCCGCCCACAATCACGACTTTCAAATTATCCATGGATGGTGCATCGACACATCCGTATATCAATGGGTCGAAATGACCGTCAGACGCGCCACCTGCGAGCACAATCCACCGCATGATGCCAACGGTCGATGTCCCCACTAACAGCATCGGCAGCTCTGGCGGGCACGAAGGAATCATAATCCACACCCATCAGGACCTCCTGTGACCAGAAACCGGTCGATATGGATGCCAACACCGCTGCACCACGCGCCGTCGATTCCCTGTAATCGGACCTGAGCACCTCCGAACCCGTCACATCCGATAGGAATTGGCACAGGAAATCGTTGGCGCCCGCACCGCCATCCAACTTTATCCTGTCCACACCACCCGCAGAGCCATTGGACATCGCAGCCATAACATCATGGACCTGGAACGCTATGGATTCCAAAGTGGCACGCACTATGTGTTCCCTGCGTGTGGCACGGGTTAGACCGAGGATGGTCCCACGTACATCGGGATCCCAGTAAGGAGCACCCAGACCCGTGAATGCGGGCACGACGTAGCATCCACAGGTGTCATCGACGGAACGGGCCAGATCGGAGGATTCTCCAGGGTCGGCGATGATGTTCAGACCTTCTGCCAACCATTGGACTGCGGCACCGGCCATGTATACCGACCCTTCCATAGCATACTCGGTACGCCCATCGATCGTCCAAGCCACCGTGGTCAAGAGCCCTTCTGAGGACAACTTCGGAGAGGAACCGATGTTCATCAGCATGAAACCTCCAGTACCCAGGGTGACCTTGAGGTCCCCCTTGCGGAAACAGCATTGACCTGCAAGGGCTGCTTGCTGATCACCGATGACCGACATCACATGGATTGGATACCCGAGGATGGATTCGTCAACCTCTCCGAAATCGGATGATGAGGGTCTGATCTCCGGCATCATGCTCGAAGGTATGGAGAACATCTCCAGAAGGTGTGGGTCCCAGGACAACGACCTGATATCGAACAACATGGTACGGGATGCATTCGAAGGATCTGTGGCGTGGATCCTCCCGCCTGTGAGATTCCACAATATCCATGAATCCACAGTTCCGAAATGCAACTCCCCCTGGATGGCCCTCTCTCTGGCACCCGGGACATTGTCCAGGATCCATGAGATCTTGGTTGCTGAGAAGTAAGGGTCGATCTTCAATCCGGTCCTGGATGCTATGTCCTCGGCATGACCCCCGTCCACCAAATCGTGGCAAAGGCGGGATGTCCTGCGGTCTTGCCACACGATGGCATTGTATACGGGCCTACCGGAACCATCCCATACGATTGTCGTCTCACGTTGGTTCGTTATTCCTATAGCGACTATGCTCCCCTCGACGGATGCCGCTGCATCGACCATCACCTGTCTGCAGGACGCCCACATCTCGACTGGGTCCTGCTCCACCCACCCATCCTCTGGATACATCTGACGGACAGGGAGCGACACGATCGACTCCTGGGACCCATCCTCCCCGAAAAGGATGCAACGGACGCTCGTGGTCCCGACATCCAGAACCATCAGATGACGGGGCATGGGTTCACCATGCACCGAAGATGTCTTCCAACGTCACCAGTTTGATGTTCGGATCGATCTTGGCCTCCTCGACCAGTTCATCGGTGAATCCGCAACCGGAGAACATCATGTACATGCGGTTTATGCCCTGGGTGCGGTTTCCGCTTTCACGGGAGCGCTTGAAATCTTCGAGGGAAATCGGCTCGCCATCCAGTTTGCATTTAGCGATGATGGTACGGCCGACCCCGTTCTCCGAGATACCTACGACGAAATCCACATTGGAATCGAGGGAATCATCCTTCTTACGTATCTTCCCAGCATACCTGTAGGTGTATCTCAGGGTGACATAGTCCATACAGATCGTCTTGAATGCACGGTCGAAATAATCGTTCATGGCGTCCAATGCATCATCGTATGCGGATGACGCAGAGTAGAACTCGATTGTCGGTGTGTGCTTGTATATGACCTCGTAGTAGAACTTCAGGAGATTGCTCTTGATGTTGTACACCTGCCTTCTGGACTGACCGGTGGTCACCTCCTTGATCAGGATGCCCATGTGCTCCATCTCCTCGAGGGTCTTGGAACAAACGGACTGACTGATCTCAGCCAATGCGGCGATGTCACGGGGACTCTCGGCTCCTTCGGACATGGCTGCGAGAATACGGGAACAATTGGGGTAGGCGGATGCACCATTCTTGATCAAACCCTCTGCCTCGAGGGAGAGTACGGAAAGGTGATCGAACATCTGCGTACGTATCGATTCGTCCGGATCATCTCCGAACAGCTTCTGATAAGCCGGAGTACCTCCTGCTATGGAGTAGGTCTTGATGTGCTGCAAGGGGGTGTAGTTCGGATGGAATCCCATGCAATCCCTGTAGGACATGGCCTTGACGTTCAGGGTGTAGTAGAAACGTCCGAATACCGAATTGTCCACATCGCATACCAGCAGCGTTATCTTCGTCGAACCCAGGTCACGGTTGAGGAACGACTTGAGGTACGAGTAGAATTCAGGGAAACAGTCGACTATCATCGAGTAGTTGTCCAGAACGACGATGATGTTGCGTTTGCCGCATGCCTTCTTTATGGTAGGGAACAGGTCGACGATGTTTTCGATCTTGACTTCGTGTCCGATAAACTCACTCAACACCTTGGAGTACTGGTTGAGGTTGTATGATGGGACATAAGGTGTCCCGGAAATGTAGATGAATGGTCTTCCTTCACAGAAACGACGCACCAATGCCGTCTTACCTATGTGTCTCCTTCCGAAAACCGCACAGGCAACAGGAGCCTTGGCGTTCACTGCCTCCAGATACTTCAGCTCATCCACACGTCCGACGAAATCACCCATGCTTACCCGTATCACTTTCAACAATAAATATCGAATCTTATTATTTTTAGGGTTACCTAAAATTTATATAATATTTAGGATATCCTAAATAATAATTGGTTGAAAATCGACACACATCGGTCGTTCGTATACCATGGAGGTGCTTCAGGAAAACAAGATACTTGCCGATACTCACTTCAACACCTGGTCCAAACCCCATATGTATCGGACCAGGTGACAGCCTCATCGACGAACGATATCAAGTTTCTTTGCCGGTACCCCTCCGACCACCGCGTCTGGTGGAACGTCGTGGGTAACCACTGCACCGGATGCTATGACAGCACGGTCACCTATCGTGACACCGGGCAACACCGTCACACCGGCTGCGATCCAGACGTCGTCCCCTATCGTGATGGGTTCGCAAATGGATGCAATCCTGCGTCTCTGAAGATGGTCCATGGGATGGTTTACAGTGATTATCTGTACCCTGGGCCCGATCATCACATAATCACCGATGTAGACATCGGCGGAATCCAGGATTATGCAATCGTAGTTCACCTTCACGGACCTACCGAAATGGATGTTCGTACCGATGTCGCATTGGAACCTTGGACGGATGACCGATTCCGCATCGAGCTCCCTTCCGAACAGCTCTGCCAGGATGGTCCTGCGTTCATCTTCGAGAAGCCCGGGCGCGTTGAACCTGTCGCACAGATCATGGGCACGCTTCTCCAGATCGAGGTAGTCGTCGATATCGGGATCGTCCAGGCTGGTCATGAGACCGGCACGGGACCTGTTGAGGAACTCCATGCCGGTTAATGGATAAAACAGGATAAATGGGTTGGTAAGATGGTGCCGAAGCACCGTTTTTATCAGGATTGGTTCTCAAGGGCATCCAGATCCAGCTCAGTGGGCTTCTTGACCTTGAAGAAGATCGCGATGATTACCAGACTGAGGATGATCAATCCACCTGCGAGGAAGGCGAAGTTGATACTGTTGGCGAATGCCACGATGATGTTGTACACGTTCGCTTCGAATCCCGGAGGGGTCATCAGGATTCCCGCGTATGAGGGATCGGTGAAGATGTTGAGGACCCCGGTGTCGTGGGGGATGAAATCGAATATTCCGGGGACCAGAGACTGGAGCTCGGATGTGATCCTGCCGTCGATGATCATCGCGAAGACGGCTGTACCGATAGTTGCACCGATCGAACGGATGAGGTTGACGGCCGATGTGGTCATACCCATCTCGCGGGTAGGGGAGCTGTTCTGAACCGCGGTCATGACAACTGCGGACATACAACCCAGTCCGAATCCGAGGATGAATATGTACAGGACATAACTCCAAATGTCTGTATCCACGGTCATCGTGGACATCAGATACAGGGAAGCGAATGTGATTATGGGTCCGGCGATCAACCAAGGCCTGTATCCGGTCTTGTTGAGGAGTGCACCACTGGAAAGGGATGTGATCATCATTCCAGCGACCATCGCGAGAGAGTACTCGCCAGCTTCCAAGGGGGTGAGTCCGAAAACCGTGATGGCGAACATGGACGAGTACATCATCGAACCCATCATTCCGATTCCGAATATGAACATGAACACGGCTGCCATGATGACGACCTTGTTCCTGATCAACTTTGGATTGAGGACCGGATCTATCGCCTTCTTCTCGATTGCTATGAATACCGCCAGGAGAGCTATGGCTGCCACCGCCATCAGGATGGACTGGAGACTGAGCCACTCGAACTCGCTTCCTCCCCACTCGAAGAACAGAAGGATGTCAAGGAGGAACAGTGTGAGGAGTGCGATACCTTTGGTGTCGACACTGACCTGTCCATCATTGATGGGTGTGGGGAACTTCTTGATGGTCAATGCGAAAGCTGCTGCTGCGAAAGGCACATTGATGTAGAAAATCCAGTGCCAGCTGATGTGTTCGGTAATGTATCCTCCGAGGAGAGGTCCGATAGCACTTCCGATTCCGAAAATAGCTCCGAGTATTCCCTGAATCCTGGCCCTCTCACGAGGAGCGTAGAGGTCAGCAACGGAGGCCATGGCCACAGGGATGAGTATTCCTCCTCCGAGACCCTGAATCGCACGGCAGAGAATGAAC
Organism: Candidatus Methanomethylophilaceae archaeon; assembly: GCA_017935945.1. GTDB lineage: Archaea > Thermoplasmatota > Thermoplasmata > Methanomassiliicoccales > Methanomethylophilaceae > Methanoprimaticola. The sequence goes on from JAGBGN010000004.1 coordinate 5,339, forward strand.
ATCTCCATGTTCACTGAGAGTCCTGCGATGAGGGATCCTGCAACGAAGAGCCCGAGACCGATGAGGAACAGGGGCTTCCTTCCATAAAGGTCGGACAGTTTACCCGCGATGGGGATCATGATGGTCTCACAGAGCATGTAGGCTGTGACCATCCAGGCGTAAAGATCCATCCCGTTGAGGTCCAGTGCGATTATGGGGGCACAGGTTCCGACGATAGTTCCATCGAAACATGCTACCAACATCGCAAAGGCCAGACCGATCATGGTCATGGTACGGACCTTAGGGTCGATGTTTTTGTAAGTAATCTGTTCTACGGCGATATGTACCACCTTTCTAGACGTCCAAATACATGTTATATTTATAGACTGTCAATAACTAGGAATATAAAAGCCGAAAGAATGGTAAGGGAACGGTGCACAGGGCATACACTACCCCGTACACCGGTCGAATCAAAGTGTTTTCTTACGTTAAAAGTGGCCTCTAAACTATACCAAATCTTGTTGGTGGATATAGCTTACGCTGGAACCTAAGTTTTCAGAGTGGATGAACATCCCTGGATGCGTATGAACCGTAGTCGGAATATCCCTTTCTCAACACGCGGTCGAAGCCTGCACAACGATATCGATCTTGGTCCGGACGGAAAGCCTCTGTTTGATTGACGTGGTCATCCCTTATGGGAGCCGACAAAACACTTCCGTGGTCCCATCCGCACGGACCTTGCGATACGGCCCATACCCGCACAGGTATGTTCCCATCCAGATTATCTCAGGGCATGGTCGATACAGTTGCCGCTTCAGCGGCAACTGTATCGATCAACCCGTTCTTGGAGAGTGATGATGTCATTGCGATCCCGAATTGATCCTGAACGGTTCGTGACGGGTCAGCATCGCCCAGATCGCATGGGTGAACTTCCTCATGGTTGCCGTGACCGCATCCCAATGTGTTTTCTTCTCCTTCATACGGGCGTAGAACCTACCTAAATCGGAATTCGGATAGTATGTCTGGAACTTGACAACCACATTCGCAAGGAGTTTGCGGACCAAAGGGTCCCCTTGCTTGGATATGTGACGCTTACCCTCGGAATCACCGGAACTGTGGCGCGTAAGGTCCAAACCGAAATGTGCGGATAGTTTCTCCGGACTGTCGAACCTCTCGATACCGTCTATGGCTGAGTATATCGTCGCGGCGGTTTGTATGGATATGCCCTTGATCCCCATCAGGTTCGATACGTCATCGTTGTCAGCATAGAGTTCCGTCAACTTCGCTTTCATGTCGTCCATTTGTTCCTGGAGGAACCTCAGATGCTTCGCATATACGATAAGTGCGGGATGATCTGTTTGGGATTCCATGAAATCCAATGCCTTCCCGGAGGTGAAGCTCTTCAACCTTCCCGGAAGATGCAATCCCCACATGTTCATGTACTCCTGGATCTGGAGATTGCATCTTGTCGCCTGTTCGGAGAAGTCGTTCAACACCCTGCACAGGCCCTTGGCCTTCATCTCGTCCCTGGACGAGATGTGGGCCATCCTGTACTCACGTCTCCCGGTCACGATGTCCTTGCATATCACAGCCAATTTCTGAGCGTCTGCGAGATCGCTCTTGTATTTGCTCTTCGATATCTCGGTCACACACCCATTCCCAGTGTGGATTGTCAGGACATTGTATCCTCTCGTGTCCTTCAGATGGTGGTACACGCGATGGGCGACGGTGAGATTCTCAATGAGTATCGTCGTGGATTCGGGAGGATAGTTCTCCAGAATCCTATCGAAATCCTCATCATTGGACTCAAAACTTACAAACTGTTCCAGAACCTTCTCGTTGTCATCGATGACGACAGCGGTAGAGGTGCGTTTTTGTATGTCCATTCCTATGTACTTCATGGCCTCTTGCCTCTTTTGTTTTTGCTTACTTCAAACGAAGCAAGAGGCCACTTTTAACGAAATCGTTTG
>JAGBGN010000062.1 GCA_017935945.1 Candidatus Methanomethylophilaceae archaeon
GACCACGCTACCGATAGGGTCCTCGACCTCTGATGGCTTCCCATCTACCTTGAACACGCTCTCGAGGTACTCCTGCTTGAGGGTGTAAGTACCGTTGCCGTTATCCTCGAAGTATACCGCCGCAGGGGAATCGGAAGAAGCATCGACACCTCCCTCGATGGCCAACAGCGGTGTAAACATCAACATGACGATGACGGCAAGGGACAGCACCTTCACATGAAGTCCCTTGTTTCCCTTCATTTCCATTCGAAATCCACTCCTCAGGCAATCAATGCCTGTATGATGAAGCATTAAAACGTGTTAAAAGTTTATTAATGTTAACTATCGACTTGATTGCCTTAAGGTCGAAAAGCATGATGGGACAAGGTTGATTCCGGAGACCTTCCCGAATACAAGACCTCCGGGATCACCCTCAGAAGAGAATACCCATCACTGCAACAGCCGCTTCGCTGATGTGTGACTGGAACCAACCGAGGGAACCGGAGAAGATGCTCTCCACACCCATGGCCGCAATGAACAGACCTATGACCTTGGTCACTATGCCAATGGCCTGCTCACCCACCAGATGCATTATGCGGGAGGACATCCTCAAGATAACCCATGTGACCAGCAACGCTATCGTTCCAGCGAGGAGCACGGTGATGATGCCATGCTCCGTCGAGTACATGACAGTGGTCGCGATGACTCCGGGGCCGGTCAGGACAGGAGATGCTATGATGGCCCACTTCGCACCACCCTCGCCGTTCACCTTGGACAACGACAGACCGAAAACCAACTCGATGGCCATCATCAGGAATATGATTCCACCTGCGACCCTGAAACTATCCATGGTGATTCCGAACACACCCATGAGGTCCTGACCTACGAAGACGAAGATGTACAGCAACAACGCAGCGACCAGTATGGCCCTGTTCGCATAGGACCTCACGGTGGGTTCGTCCAGACCCTTCGTTATGTTGATGAACATGGGAAGACTGGCGAACGGATCCAGGATGAGGAACAGGGTTATGGTTAGAGAGATTACTGTCAGCAACTCCATGGATGCTTGTATCCGATGGGTATCATATACCTTACCATCTGAACGGTCTGCGGCTGTATACCGGTCCCGCATACAAGTTCCGGACAAACCTGGGATACATTGAAACCGAGGAAGGCGATTTCGCGATGATGAAGGTTCTTATCATCGTAGGTTCCCTCCGCAGGAAGTCATTCAACCGTCAATTGGCCGATGCCATCTCCGACATCATCAGTGGACATGCCGAGGTGTCGTTCCTGGAATATTCCGACCTTCCGATGATGAATCAGGACCTCGAGTACCCGGTACCCGCTGTGGTGCAGCGCATAAGATCCGAGGTGACCGGTGCCGACGGGTTGTGGATAGTCACCCCGGAATACAACCACAGCTACCCCGGAGTCCTAAAGAATCTCATAGACTGGTTATCCAGACCCGTGGACCCCCTCGACAGGAGGAGCGGTTCTGCCATCAGGGGAAGGAAAGTTGCCATCAGCTCCGTCGCCGGGAACTCCTCCGGCAGTTTCTGTAGGGAGAGGTTGTCGGAACTGCTGACCACCATCGGGGCAGATCCCATGGAGGATCCGCAGACGGGTTTCACACTCGACGCGGATGCATTCACCTCGGACATCCTGACCTTGAGGCTGGAGGACCTGGATAGGTTGAAGGTCCAGGCCGATGCATTCCTGGATTTCATCGATGACTGATCACCGATATGAAAAACCGGATGATGCAAAATATTGATTGGATGATACATCCATATATCTGAACCACCTAGTCGACAATCGAGTGGGCAGATGATTCTAAAATACCTAAATCGAAAGGAATGGGCACTGATAGCCGTAATGGCCGCATTCGTATCCCTGCAGGTATGGATGGACCTTGAGATTCCAGGATACATGTCGGAGATAACCGTACTGCTGGGTAGCGGCGGATCGGTGGAGGAGATAATGGGTGAGGGGATCGGGATGATCCTCTGTTCCCTCGGTAGTGTCGTCTGCTCACTGTGTGCAGGCGGTGTCGCCGCATATGTTGCAGCCGGTTTTGCGAAGACGATCCGTAGGAAACAGTTCCAACAGGTCCAATCGTTCTCTCCCGGCGAGATGGGTAGGTTCAACACCTACAGTCTCATAACCCGCTCCACCAACGACATCACACAGGTGCAGATGGCCGTGGCGAGGACCTCACAGCTTGTTGTGAAGGTCCCTGTGATGACATACATAGCCCTGGACAAGATCGCAGCCGGAAGCTGGGAATGGACGAGCGTCACCGCCATCGGAATCCTGGCGATCATAATAGTCCAATCGTTCATGCTGTTCTATGTCATCCCCCGTTACCGCAAGGTGCAGAAATTCACAGACAGCATGAACAGGGTCGTACGCGAGAGCATGGCGGGCGTCAGGGTCATCCGTGCCTTCAATGCCGAATCGTACCAGAACAGGAAGGCGGATGTAGCCAACGACGAGCTGACGGAGAACAACCTCTTCGCATCACGCCTCCTGGCGTTCACGCGTCCGTTCAACGGTGTGGTCCAGAACATGCTGACCGTCATCATATACTGGCTCGGTGCCACGATGATCATGGCGGCAGCCTCACCTGAGGAATCGCTCCACACATTCTCCAACATGGTGGTGTTCTCATCATACGTCCTGTACGTCGTGTCCGCGTTCATCCTCCTAGCACATATCGCTATGGGGCTTCCGCGTGCGATCGTTTCAGCCCACCGTATTGAGGAGATACTGGAAACGGAACCCTCCATCGTCGATGGGGCCGGTGCGGAAGCAGAGTACACTGACGTCCACATATCATTCAGAGGTGTGTCGTTCGCATACGAGGGGAACAACGCAAACACGTTGTCCGACATCGACCTAGACATAATGAGAGGCGAGACCGTTGGGATAATCGGACAGACGGGTTCCGGAAAGACCACCCTCGTCAACCTGATCCCACGTCTGTTCGATGCCACCTCAGGGAACATAACCGTGAACGGGGCCGACATCAGGGGATACCGCCTGGTGGACCTCAGGTCGCGTCTCGGTTATGCCACTCAGAAACCGGTCATATTCTCGGGAACCCTCCGCTACAACATCACCTACGGTTCAGAGGACCGTTCCGATGAGGAGGCGTTCCGTGCGGCCGAGATTGCGAAGCTGGACAAGTACCTCGAGGAGAACGATGGTCTGGACACAGTGATCCAGCAGAAAGGTGCCAACCTCTCGGGTGGTCAGAAGCAGAGGATATCCATAGCTAGGGTCGTTTGCAGGAAACCCGAGGTCTACATCTTCGATGACACGTTCTCGGCACTGGATTTCAGGACGGATGTGGAGGTCCGCAAGGCACTGCGCAGGGAGACCACCGGATCCACGACCATCATCGTGTCGCAGAGGATCGGTACGATAATGGATGCAGACAGGATAGTCGTGCTTTCGGAAGGTCGCATCATAGACACAGGGACACATGACGAACTCCTCTCCTCCTGTGCGATGTACAGGGAGATGTACGAATCCCAGATGTCGGAGGTGACATCTGCATGATGGGAAGTTCGAAGAAATCCAAACCGGAGAACATGGGCGAGGCATGGATGAACATCCTACGGTACATCAAGAGGTACCGTTACGTCTTCGTCATAGCGGTCATCCTGTCTGCGATAGGCTCCATGCTATCGTTGGTGGGTCCGTACTACCTCAGCGACATGACCGATGCCATCGAGGACGGCATACATGGAAACATGGATCTGGACCTGATATGGGGACTTGCCGTGACCCTCCTGACGATCTATGCCTTCAGCGGAATCATCCAATTCGTCGACAACTACCTCATGGCCACCGTCTCCCAGCGTTCAGCACAGATGTTCCGCAGGGACGTTTCCAGGAAGATGGACCGCATACCCGTATCGTACTTCGACCGTTCGTCCAAAGGGGATGTGATGAGCCGTGTGACCAACGACATCGACACATTGGGCACATCGATGAACCAATGCATCGGATCCATAGTCACGGCTCTGACAACGCTGTTCGGATCGTTCATCATGATGACGTTCATGAATATCCATCTGACGCTGTTGTGCATATGCATCGCGATCGTCGGATTCGTTGTGATCAAGGTCGTGGCCAAACACACGCAGAGGTACTTCCGCAGTCAGCAGAAGAACCTGGGTGCCATGAACGGACTTGTAGAGGAGCAGTACTCCGGACACATGATAGTGTCGTCGTTCGGTGGTCAGGAGGATGCCCTCAAGAGGTTCGAGACGATAAACGACGAGCTTTCGGTCACATCCTTCAGATCCCAGTTCCTTGGAAGCATATCCACCCATCTGAACGGATTGATCAGCAATGTGGGTTACGTACTCGTCTGTGTCACAGGAGCCATGATGTACATCCGCGGGGACATCTCGTTCGGAATCATCGTCGCATTCATGATCTACGTCAAACTGTTCACCGGATCGTTCACGCAGATCTCGTCCGCCGTGGTGTCCATGCAGTCCGTTGCGGCCGCTGCGGAACGCGTCTTCGTGTTCCTGGACTACGACGAGATGTCGGTCCGTGAATCCACCGTGGAACCCGCCACGGTGACCGGTCGTGTCGAGTTCAAGGATGTTCGCTTCGGATACGATGAGGGGAAGGAGATCATCCATGGATTCTCCGCCGTGGTGGAGCCCGGTCAGAAGGTAGCGATTGTTGGTCCCACCGGTGCCGGTAAGACCACCATGATGAACCTCCTGATGAGGTTCTACGATGTGGACTCCGGCGACATCACCATAGACGGCATCTCGATCAATGACATCGACAGGTCGGATATCCGCAGCATGTTCGGAATGGTGCTGCAGGACACCTGGATGTTAGAGGGGACGTTGAGGGAGAACCTGGTGTTCAACAGGGAGGGAATCACCGATGATGATCTGGACAAGGTATGTTACGAGGTCGGACTCCACCACTACATAACCTCCCTCCCGGACGGATATGACACCATGATGGATGATGAGGATTCGTTGTCCGTTGGTCAGAAACAGCAGATCACCATCGCCAGGGCCCGGATAGGCAAACCCTCGATGATTATCCTGGATGAGGCGACCAGTTCGGTCGACACACTGACCGAGATGGAGGTCCAGAAGGCGATGGATAGGATGATGGAGGGTCGCACCTCGTTCGTCATCGCACACAGGCTATCCACAATCCTGGATGCGGACATGATACTGGTGATGGACCATGGTGATATCGTGGAAACCGGTACACACACCGAGCTGATGGAGAGGAACGGCTTCTACCGCAACCTGTTCAACAGCCAATTCGAAACAACTTCAGAAAACTGATTATGGGGGATCAGGGTGCATACGCACCCGTTCCCCCGGTTTTTAATCGGAATCACTCCTCGGCTTCGGTCATGAAGAGGAGCTCGGTGAGAAACTCCTCGGGCTCCATGAGGAAGTCCTCCTCGAAACCGTCGATGTACCTCTCGATACCGAATGCCTGACCCTCGTGCATCACGAAGACGCATGCCCTGTACTGGAGGAGGTCGTCGCCGAGTGCATTGAGGAGGTCGTTCCTCTCCTGGACGATGGCTTTGATGGCCTCTGCATCATCCTCTCCGAAGAGCTCGTCGATGTCGTACTCCTCCATGTCGACGCACATGCCAGGGGGAAGGATCCAGTCGTACTGGACGAATGCCATCTTGGCACCGATGGTGTCGATGAGCTTGTTGAAACTGTCGAAGTCGTTCCTTCCGACGATGATGGGTCCGTCCTCGGGACCGAAGGCCAGATCGACCTCCATCAAGGGGATTTTCACGTTCTCTTCGATCTCCTGATACTTGGGCAGGCCATAATCCATATGATCATACTCCCGGGACACAGTCCCGAATGATACCGAATCGACCACCCGATATAACTACCTAACATGGGAGAGCCGATCACTCATCCCCTTTGATCCAGTCCAGTCCACCCTCACGTACTATCCTGCGGTAGAATGAATCGACAGCCTCAGACACGGTCATACCGTTCTCCTGGATGATGCGCTCGGCCTCCACCTTCAGTATGGAATCGATACGTGCGTTGATGACGGAACCCCTTGCGTTGCGGGGCCTGCCGTGGACCATGTCGGTGAGAGATGCCACATACTCGTTGAACATCATGCCATGCTCCCTAGCCAGGGCACGTATCAGGTCGGTGACACCTGAACCGTACTGTGAGGACTTCTTCTTCCTGGATGCCAGGTAGGGATGACCCAGGTCGATGGCTATCTGCTTCAACACGGCCTTCCTGGAATCCATGTCTGTGGGACGCAGTTTCTCCGGATTCAATGCAGCCACACCTGCCGTCACCCTGTCGTCGAGATACGGGTACACAAGTCCCTTCCCGAAATGTGCGGCGATGGTCCTCTCCGCCGGGACGGATATCTCCAGCAACCTCTCCACGCCTGCATCCCTCAGCGTGATGTAGTCCTCATCGGTCTGTCCGACGAACTTGGCGCATCCCATGAAGTACTCATCCGCCCCCTGTCCAGTGAGAATGACCTCCTCCGAGGATTCACGACACACACAATAGAGCGGTAACTCGTACGATATGGTGAACGGATCGGTTATGCCGGTGTTGGATATCATCTCCCTGATGCGCTCCTCGAGCATTCCCTTGGAGACGGCAACATGGATCCAAGGCAGACCCAGCCTGACGGACAGGTCCCTGGCCATGACCACATCATATGCATTGGTAGTACCACAGGTGTAGAGCCTGACCGAATTGGCATACTTCCTCGCGATAGCTGAAACCAATCCTGAATCCAGACCTCCGGAGAAGGCGACAGCTATGTCCTTGCCCTCGACACCTTCCCTTACAGCTTCCACGATGGAATCGGATATACCCTGGTACATTCCGCTCATAATCCGGCATAACCATCACCACATATAATCCTCGATGCCATGCCTATA
>JAGBGN010000063.1 GCA_017935945.1 Candidatus Methanomethylophilaceae archaeon
ACCGACATCGCAGGAGAGGCACACCGACTTCCTGAGTACGTGCCTTACCTCGCATCCCTCCGCCTGGGCCAGGTCCTCCATGAAGTCCCTGAAGAAGTAGGACCTCATACCGGTGACACCATCGGATCCGGTCTCCTCCTTATCGGCGAATATGGTGACAGTTGTGAACTCGGGTTCCTTTGTGTCCAGCTCTGCCATGAACTCTGCATACGCACAGACGCTGTCGTCCTGTCCGTATCCTGCGACCATGGATCTGTCGAGACCCATGTCCCTGGCCTTGAACGCGGGGACGGCGCAGAGCTCGGCGGTCTCGAAGTCATCCTCAGTGATTCCGTACTTCTCATTGAGGATGGACATCACAGCGAGCTTGATCCTGCTCTTGGCCTTCTCGTCATCGTACGGCCATGATCCGATGAGGATGTTGAGCTGCTCGCCCTCGACGACCTCGGATGCGGTCTTCCTCATCTGGTTCTGGGCCAGATGGGGGAGGAGATCCGTGATGCAGAACGAGGGTTCGTCATCCTCCTCTCCGACGCGGACCTTCACGCAGGTACCGTCCTTGAGATAGACAACTCCACGGATGGAGAGCGGGATGGTCGTCCACTGGTACTTCTTAATTCCACCATAGTAGTGTGTCTTGAAGTACGCCATACCTGCCTCCTCGAAAACGGGATGGGGCTTGAAGTCCAACCTGGGACTGTCGATGTGTGCGACCGTGACACGGGTTCCCTCGGATACGGGCCTCTTTCCCTTAGTACACATGATTATGGTCTTTCCACGGTTGACGGAGTAGAACTTCTCACCGGGGGCGTAGACCTTGCCGGGAACGAACTCGGTGTAGCCGTTCTCCTTCAGGATAGGTACGGCGTAGTCGATGACCTCGCGCTCGGTCTTGTTACCGAGGAACCTCTTGTAGCCCTCGCAGAACTCCGATGCCTTGGCGAGGAGTCCGTTGTCGATCTCACCCAATGACTTGGGATCCCTGAGAATCTCTTCGGCCAGAACCTGTCCTTTGGTCTTTTCTTCATCCATGGACCCCGAAGTTGTCACGGATGTACTTTAACGTTGTTTCTGATTCCACAGGGGAACACGGAACAGTCCGATACATCCGGTTCGATGCTTTGTGATATCCCAGCGTAATCCCAATAATATGGCCTCCAAACCAGTGCAAACCATTATTTTGGATGTTTATGGTCTCATACCTTGGATAGATCCCTTAGTTCTGAAAGATTCTCGCTTACACGACGATCGTACTCTTCAGCACCATCGGATACGGTATATCTTCTGAAAACCTCTAATTCCTGCATATCGGATTGATGGTCATGCAATTCAGAATAATATCTGAGGCCGGATTTGGAAATATCCCCGTTGTCAAGATAACCGAAACGGTCTATCAGTTTATCGCGTTCCTGCCCTCTGCAGACGGAACAACTACATTCAGGAGGGTGCCTCATCCTGTTCCATAGATCCTTTTTGATAGACACGGAAGCCGAATGCCTGGCAATCCTGTAATCATCGATATCCTGCATCGAGGTAATCTTGGGTTGCATTGCTAAATATTTCACGAAACCTTGGGAAACGGAGTGCTTCTTCTTTGTGATCATGTCGAAACCGTTCTGAAGAAGGATGGTTTCTTCATCCGTAACCAGTCCTGGGGTGGACTCGTATTTGGATTTGGTCATACCGATGCAATTGATGATTGCATGTATCTTCTCACGTTTTCCCCAGAGAGTTGCTAGTTGTTGCCTATATTTGGAAGGTGAGGCGTATTGGATATTCAGGACCTGAAGAGATCCAGAGGAGGAATATTCGGCCAATAGATCCAGCTTTTCCGAAAAGGAGGTTACATCCTCTGTCAAAGACAATTGAACAGCGGAACCGAATCCATTATCCTCGGAACTATCACACCAGTCCCTGACCAATCCATCAAATGATTCGATATCGCCGATAACACCAGGCATGGAAAGGATGTCCACACCTTCGATAGATCTCTCCACTTCGAAAGCTAGTTTGAAATGACTTTTTTCGTCAGCTTTGAAGGGGTCGATCTGAATCACCGGCATGGAGGGAAGATTGAAAGTGGCATCGGAATAGGATTGCAAAAGTTTCTCCGAACGGTTAAGGGCACCATTATTCTTCAGGAACAGTTCCTTGCGTTTACCAGAGAAGTCTACAGCTATAGCCGCGATATCCGATTTCAATTCTCCCCTATATCCGAGATAACTTTTCGCACCGATTTCTGTCGAAGATAAAGGACGGGTCGGAGTGAGAAAATGGTGACTACCACAACTGACCTCTAGGACACGTCCACCTTTGGTAGAAAGTGATGTATCCACATTCTTGATCTTGACCTGATTGATCTTTGGTATGGAGATCACCTCTTACGATGAAGGACCCTTTCGAAGATCTCAGATTTATCCGTGTATTCAGGATATTTGGAATACACATAGGTCTCGATGCCCTGAAGAGTCAGTTGCTGAAGATCATGCTTCAAAGCCAGAAGATCGTCGATGATTCCCTGATCAAACTTCGACAGAATGGCTTTACCCTTTGCAACACCCTCTTCGGTAAGATAGAATCTCTCGTTGTTGGAATTGATCCTCCCCTTGGAGTTGACATAACCAGATTTGTAAAGAACATCCAGAGCACGATCTATCCTTTCCGTATATGGTCCGAACTTATATGCTTTGAAACCTGGATTCTCTGACGGTATATCGTGTTCAGGAGCGAACTCGCGGATGATGATGACCATCTGTTTTTGAATCATGGTTATGCCGGGAATGGGAGCATATTCGTTGGTGTCGGATGTTGCCATCCAAGCAAGAATCCAATCTTCAACAAACATGAAAAAATGGTCTTTGGAATAATCAAGGAGGGCTTGGGCTTGTCTAAGAGGATATTCAACCCTGGAACATTTGGGACACTGGAAGTAATAGTATGTGAAACCGTCCGGTAATGTAACGGATTTCTTGATGTGCGATTCACACCCACATTCTTTTTTTGAAGTCATCATATCGGCCCCAGGTGAGAAACGCTCCAGTATTCGCATCCCTCAATGATCATCATGTCCATTATTATGTTGAAAATCCTTCCTTTATGGTTGGCACATACACGAGCCGAAGTCTTCCGAAAGGCTTTTCCGGTCTTCTTGATCTTAGGACAATCGAATGAATTCTCAATCATGTCACACAACGTATAGACGCTGATATCGAAATCACGTAGATGGAACATGGCAGAATCCGATATCCTCAGATTTAGCCCTCTGAATCTACATTCGTCCTCATCGGTCATTCTTATTGGAGACAATTGCTCACAGACATCCCTAAGACTGATTGACACAATGATGTGTCTTGATTAATAATGTTCCGTGATTGTCGAACACATATCCCTACATTTTACTTCCACTTCTTCGAATCAATTTTCCGATAAGACTTACTTCTGCTTCCATATAGAGTTGAAATTCCGGCAATTCCTGTCTGATGTGTCGAAACCATAGATGTAATCTCACAGGGTGATTCATCGACACCCCTCGCACGCGGACGCTGATGGTCAGATATGAGGAAATCAGATTTCTTATCGAAGAAGAAACCACCTCGAGTCCTCTAATCGATATTGTGTTCCAACATGATTACCACCGAAGGTCTTAGAGATAGATAGAAGTCCAAATATGAACAACTTTGGAAAAATTATAGCTATAACTACTATGTCAACATGCATCATCTTGAGAATCCTGATTGCATACCTTTACTTTTGACGATGAAATTTGATTTGATACATGTAACCCATGCAGAACAACGCTTTTCCCGTTTTCACCTTGTTTCGAATGATACAATGTCACACCCCGATGTATGCATATTCACACGCGCATAGAATCCCTATCGAAGTCGAGATCATCCCCAGATGTGTACCTCCTCCCTCCGGACTCTTCTGCTGAATCCGTCATCCGACAGACAGGAGCGGTCCACGACATCCACCGGCCTTCCGAGCGCAACGGACAGTTCGTCTATGAATCCACAGTAGTCTGAGAACGAGAAGTCATCTGTCGTATCGAGTATGAAATCGTAATCGCTATCGTGATCGTTTCTCCCGGTGGCTCTGGATCCGAACAGATGTACGGCGGTGACGTTATGGTGTTCCGCTATAGGCGCTACTATCGATGCTATCTCATCGATGCTGTATCCGTATCCCCTGCCTCCTCCGATGTTCATTTCAGATCTCCCGTTGTGATTTACTTCACGCGTGAACCATACCTGTTACTGCTAAACGATGTATTGCCGACACATTATCATATCCTCAAATAGGATGTACTCCATATCTCTCGCATACCGGTTTTCATTGGTCATGCCTCATACGCGACAATTCCGGTCCTGACGATCTCACTCACGAAAGAGTAGGGATCATCCCTGTTCTCGATGAACTCCTCCGGGGTGAGGACGATGATATCCATGGGTAGGTCGATATCGGAGGTAGCAGAGTATATCTCCCTGGCGCGTCTGGTCGGCTTCAGATCGGAATCCATGATAACTAAGAGGTCCAGGTCGCTCTCGTCCGTGGCCGAACCACGTGCCACGGAGCCGAAGGTAATGATCATCTCCGGGTGGAATCTGGATACTATGGTATCGATGGTTTCATCGACCAGGTCGTATCTGAACATCGAACCTCCAAGACCTATGTACTCTATGATAATGCTTCGACTGGGATTTTGTCAATACTTACACCATATGGTGCAGTTCACGGGGCATGCACTCATAGCACACCGACCCATCTCTGATCCCTATAGAACCTTCGCATCTTCCACATATGATGCACAACATCCTTTCTCCTCACCTTACACGAACGGATGCGTATCAACCCTTCATCAGCAATCCATTGGAATCCAGATATCCCAGGAACTCACCCACAATCTCGGAGTTCCTGCGCTCGATATCAGATTCGGAGAAATCGTTCCAACCGCACATCTGAACGAGTTCCCTGTTGACAGTACCTGCACGCCTTCCCGCTCCGAGGTAGTACTGCTTCTTGTCGGAGAACCTGTAATCCGACGCACGGATGTTGATCCTCTTCTCCAGCATCGCCTTGTTACCCAGCATCTCCAACTGGGTGGGTGATATCGCACGGTCCTTCTCACTCCTCTTGCGGGAATAGATGTGCTCTATCTCGAACTTCATGTCGATGTTCGGAGTGGGTTGGTCGATACCGTTGTTCAACGCCCACCATACCAGCATCGACCTGGTTATCGGTTTACCGTTGGTGAAGGTATAGTTCTCGATGGAATTCCTCAATCTCGTGGAGTCGAAACGGTGTTCGGAGAACATGACCTCCTTTCCCTCGACGATACTTATCATCTCCGGATACAAAGGTCCACGGAGGGCGTTGACGCCAGGGTTTGATATGGAGTATGCCCAGATGAAAGCGATGATCTTGTCCAAAAACACCACGAATCCGGAATCGTCCAGAAGTCCATCCTCGTCATGATTGACGAGATAGTACACGGATGTGATGAAGGTCCACATCCCGTTGGGGGCATTGTCTAGGATATACAGTCTCCTGAGGACATCCTCGGAGAAACGGTCGGAATCCTGATTGTAGACGGATTCCCAGAATCCGGCCAGATCTATCATGTTGTCCAAGGTCGAGTCATCCCTGAGAAGACGGAAGTTGTCTGCACTGTAGAATCTCCTCAATGCCTCGGTGGTCGTCGATTTGTTACCTGCCTTCGACCTCTCATAGTACATGTACCTGGTGAAGATCTCGTCCATAGGGTTTCCGCTGGATGAGGGGAATATACGGTGGCAGGTCTCCTCGAGGTCCCTCCAACGTGCGATGAACTCATCCTTCCGACCACTCTGATCGTAATGCCTGTAGAACTGTGCTTTGAATATGTCGGCATCCGACAACGGTTTGCCCCTGTTGTTGAGTGTGGAGAATATGCGCAGGGCGGTGTCCTG
>JAGBGN010000064.1 GCA_017935945.1 Candidatus Methanomethylophilaceae archaeon
CGGACGACCCCTGTGGTGGTCTCCTCGTTCGCAGCCTTGATGTTGGGCAGGATGTCCTTGCGGGAGGTATGTGCCATCGCGATGAGGTCCGCACCGTCATCGATGATGAAATCGGGGGCCATGTTCAACACGGTGTTGAGGTTGTTGTAGTACTCCTGTGACGTCTCCCACTTCTTGGCATAGACTTCCAATCCGTACTCCTCACGCAGTGCGGTAGCGACGGAATCATCTGTGGAGAGGGGATTGCAACTGGCGAGACGGATCTTGGCTCCCGCATCCGCGAGTGTGATTGCAAGTATACCGGTCTTGGCCTCGGTGTGCAGTGCCATACCGATCTTCAGCCCTGCCAGGGGCTGTTCATCGATGAAACGTTTCCTGATGTCCTTGAGGACCGGCATGTGGGACTCTGCCCAGTGCAGTCTCAAGGAACCTTTCTTCAAAAGATCGTCCATTCAACTTCCTCCTTCGTCAAACTCGGCCATGAGGGAATCGCATATTGCCTCTATGGAGTTGCGACGGTTCTCTGTGTTGGAATACCCATCCAGTATCTTTAATATTGCTTCCTCGTCACCACGGAGCTCCTCTATGAAGCGCATGATGTTCTCGAGTGCACGGGTCATCTCATCGGAGATGGATACTGTAGCCTTACGGGATGTGCGCGAAAGGGGGTTCAGGTCTATGGATATGACCACCTTCCCCATGGAGACCAACGCCTCCGCACGGTCACCATCCTCGATCGGTACGAGAATCACATCGCTGCTGAAAATGCCCTCGTCGGTGCAGAGGGCACGATCATGGTTCAGACCCGGAATCCTACGGTCGGGTTCACGGCCGAGTACCTCCTCGGCACCCTCCGACTCCAGGTAGGATATGATTCCCTCCATCCTCTCAGGAGTGCGATGGAATAGGTTCACCTCCACTTTTGCGGGAACGGCCTTGGCCAATGCTATGAGGTTGGGTGCATCGAGTGCGGCTGCATTGCCGTTGATGCATACCACGGGATTCCTCGCCTTCAGCAGATGTGCGGCTGCGGCACGTTCGGCATTGAGTGCGGGGTCGTTACTGCATTCCCCCATCAGGTAATCGTAAGCCTCCCCACGACCGTGTGAGATCAGGCCTGTCGGTGTGACAAGTCCGCGTTGGACCATCTCCGCTAGACGCTCACGGGTCATGAGTGATTTGTATCTCGGATGATCTTTAGGTATTTCCACAAGGGTCCATACCCGTTCCATCAATAAACCCTTGTCCCGGACCGGCGCACAGAATTAAGTATCGCGGTCCTCTCTACGGACTATGCCCGAAATACGCATCGTTATCGTCGGCCCCAAGTACGAGGGCAACGTGGGAGCAATCGCCAGGTCCATGGCCAACTTCAATCTGAAGGAACTCTACCTTGTGAATCCCTGCGAACTCGGCGACGATGCATATCGCAGGTCCAAACACGGATCGGAAGTGCTCGAGAACGCAGTGATCGTTACCAGTTTGGAAGAGGCGGTCAAAGATTGTTTCATGGTCGTAGGAACCAGTGGAGTGACCACCAAGGGCGATAGGAACTACACCCGCGTACCCGTGCCCGTCAGGGAGTTCGCAGAGCACTGCCGCGGATACCCCGAAAGGATCGCGGTCGTCTTCGGAAGGGAGGATATCGGACTCCTGCAGGATGAGCTCAACATGTGCGATGCACTCGTCACCATCCCCACCGGCGACGAATACCCGATTATGAACCTGTCACATGCTGCCAACATCGTGATGTACGAATTCTTCCAGGTCGACTCGGTACCCAGGAGACCTGAACCCGCCGACAGGAACGAGAAGGAGCGCATGTTCGATTACTTCGGAGACCTCCTCGATGCGGTGGAGTACCCTCCGAACCGCAGGGACACGACTTCCGTGATGTTCCGTAGGATGATGGGCCGTTCCATCCCGACCAAGTACGAGTACAACACCATAATGGGAGTTCTCGGGGACGCTGCCAAGTTCATCAAGTACGGGAAGCCTTGGAAGAAGTGAACTCCTCCCGGTCCACTGGCAAGAAGACCAGGACCTTTGCATCATCCCTGTCGGACCTCTTGACAATGTCAGGGGTTATGCCGCTTATGGAGACTATGGTCTCGAACATTATGTCAGCCTCAGCTGAACCGCAATCTGAACCCACCATGACGATCATCTTCCCCCAAGCGGGATCGGTTTCAAACATCGATGCGTCTATGGAACGATTGACTGCCTCTACCGGATCTATCTCCGTGATGTATGAAAATGTGTAGACCTTGGCAGGGAACGTGCTGAAGAACGGACCATCCATCTTATCGACGAGATTGTTGAACATGAATGCTATGGTGCGAGCTTCCAGTTCGAGAAGGTTGTGGAATTTGATCATACCATTCAACCGAGATATGGTATCGATATCCATGATGAATACGCGGTCGGAAAACTCCAACACCTCGGACATAGTGCTCAATGCACGATTGCGCCGTTCCGATTCGAACTGCATGGGTATGCCGATGATGGATACGGTCTTGCATCCCTGGGCCTTGGCAGACTCCAGAACCACGGGCAACATCCCTGTGCCAGCACTACCACCCATAAGCGAGAAAACAACCACGATACGGGCGCCTGCAACATAGTTGTTGATCTCGCTCACATGCTCCATGGCATAATCCACACCCAGTTGTGGCATATCGATTAGTTCACGCCTGGTTTTGAGGAACTCACCTTCGATGTTCAGACAGATGGGATTGATATGGAAACGGTCCCCTGAACCCTCTATAATACGCATCGCACCGCCACCGCATACGATGAAGACGATCTCGGGCAACTCATCCCTCCGAATCCAACATGCGACGGACGTGATCGCGAACGGAATCACGGACCGAATCGTCGAAACTGGAGGTGGATTGGGATCTGACCAGACAACTCAGATCCAATCTATCGTCAGGAAGACAATCCTCCGGTTTGGCACCACGTTCGGCGATCAGCATGGATATTGCATGATTGACTGCTTCCGACAAGGACATGAAATCCCCACGGTCGACAAGGGACTGTAATGAAGCAAGATCATCCGAGGAAAGTCTTATTGTCAATCTTTCCATGGAATCCACGCAAAATCACCGAGATTAGTATAAAAATAAGGGGTAAAAGGTTTGTGTTGCCAGTTAGACCGACGTGTTCATCCGAACAGAGCGGAGAGACCGGCTGCGGCCTCTTCCTCACTGACTGCTTCCTCTTCGGGCTCCTCAACTGCTGCAGGGGCGTCTGCTGCGGCTGCGGCTGCGGGGGCTGCTGCGGCTGCTGCGGGTGCGGCGACTGCTGCACTTGCGATAGCCTCTTTGATGTCAACTCCCTCGAGAGAAGCAACCAGTGCTTTGATCTTGGCTGCATCTGCGTCCACTCCAGCGGCGGACAGGACAGCCTGAACTGCGTCCTCGGTAATGTCCTTGCCAGCAGAGTAGAGCACCATTGCACTGTAGATATACTCCATTTAATTCAACTCCTTTAAATTTAGCCGAATAATGCACTAAGGCCAGCGGCTGCTTCTTCCTCGCTGACCTCTTCTTCTTCCTCTTCCACACTCTCAGTTGCGGCCTCGACAACAGGTGCTGCCACGGTTGCGGCTGCTGCAGCAGAGCTGAGCCTTGCTGCGATTGCGTCGTTGGTGTATCCGCAGGCGGAGGCGACGGACAACATCTGTGCGTCTGCCTTTGCCAAGAGTATGTCGATATTCTCCTTGGTCGGTATCGCGGCTGAAACGGAAAGTCCCATGGACTCCCTGAACGCCTTAGCAATGAGCGGTACGATAGTCTCCTTTGTGGGGAATGCGATCGAAACACCGAGTGCCAGAGCGTTGTATGCAGCCGTAGCGAACATCGTGGAATAGTAGTCTTCGGGAATATCGAGAACGTCCTTGCCGTAGACGACTCCACCCTCGTAGGCGGACCTGAGGTCCATTCCCACGACCATGGGGAGAATCTCCAGCTTAGGGAGCATTGCTGCGATGGGTCCGGAAATCGGCTCTCCGGACTTCACGAGTGTCGTGTCCTTCTTGACTACGATCTTTCCTGCCTCAATAGCGGCAGGAAGGCCTATTTTCTGAAGCTCTCCGATAATCGGGCCGGGTCCGAAAGGTGTCGGTCCCTTAGGTACAACGATATCGAACGGTGCGAGCTGTCCCTCCTTTGCAGGAGCAGGGGACATGGTTGCCTGAAGCTTCTTGAAAAGCTTGAAGGGGTCCATGTCGGTTGTGACGATTGCGCACTGTCCGTGAACCGCGTCCTTGAGTGCCTCGAGTCCGGGCTTGTCCTTGGATGCCTCCTCGAGCGCCAAGAGCATAAGGTTGTTCTTGGTCATCTTGAGTTTGGCGTAAGCCCTGAGTCCTGCCCTCATGGACTGGACCTGCTGACCGGGGATACCTGCCATGTCGACAACTGCGACAACAGGTGCCTCGCGCATGTCCTGTACCAGCTCGCTTACCAGATCCTTCTTCCAAGCTGCGACGTGTGCCATCCTTGAACCTCCTTACAAAACCTTCTCCGAAGGACCCATTGTGGTCTTGACGTAAGCGGAGGCGATGTTGTGCCTACCCTTCTCAAGGCGGGCCTCAACACGCTTGAGGATGAGCTCGATGTTGTCGGCGATCTCCTCTGCGCTCATGTCCACGGTACCAACGGGTGCGTGGAAGGTCTTCCTGTCTTTTGTCCTGATGGTCACAGACTTGCGGAGACCGTCGATCATTCCAGCCGGATCAACTCCGGGTGCAATGGGCTTGGGCATCTTTCCGCGAGGTCCGAGCACAGTACCGAGCCTCTTACCGACGACCGCCATGAGGGGTGCCTCGGCGATGAAGTAATCGGTGCTGTTTGCGACCTTCTTAGCCTGCTTCTTGTCGTCTGCGATCGCTCCGAGTTCCTCGGGGGTAATCACGAGATCGGCCACGTCTTTGGCTTTCAAGGCTAGTTCGCCACCACCAATAACGCAGACCTTGACTGCCTTTCCACGACCGGCGGGAAGGATGATATCCTCCTGGATACGGTTCTTGGGAATGGACAGATCGACGTCTGTGAGATTGATGGCCAACTCAACCGTCTCAGTAAAGTTGCGCTTCTTTGCACTCTCGAGTGCTTTCTGCACGGCCATTACGGTTGGTTTTTCTGCCAATACAATTCCTCCTCGTAGTACGTACGAGTTCCTAGGAACTCTCCTACAAGTATGCCTTGCTACAAGGCATCTCCTATATAAGCATATCTGAGATTAGCCAATTTTCACGTCTTTTTTCGATTAAAAAACAATCAAAATAAGGCAAAAACGTTCAAAATATCATGAATCGAGAGTGGTCTGTCAAAGAGGTTTTCACCTGCAACCATCGCTTCCAAAGGTATTAATTACTACTTTTTTATTAAAAATAGTAAGTAAATTTTCATTTATCGATTTCTTACCTACTAAAAATAATTGATTTATAGTAAGTAAATAATTCCAGGACGTGCACATCTTCGAATACTCCTCGGTCACCGAAAGCATACCATCAGACATTGTCGAAACCATCATGGCCATAGAATCCAAAAGGGCCCTCGACGAACTGAGGGTCAAGGCCTATTCCAAGGAATTGGAAAAAACGATGGACAACTGGCTTGAGGACAACGCATACAGCAGCTGCATATTGGAGGGATCCGAGAAAGACGACGAGGTCGATGCCTATGCGTCATGTCTGCGCAAGATGCTGAAGGAGATGGATGATCTGGAAGGCGACCAGTATAGCATACTGCAAATCCACAGAACGCTGTTCTACGACACTACCCGTAAGGAGAGCAGGTTCAGGATAAGGGACATGCCCGTCGATGTCAGGCACACCTCTGCCATACACCCCCCATCAGCTAGAGAGGTTGGACCCTCCATGGAGCAGATGCTTGAATCGTTCAATGTTGCCTTGGACGTGGGCGTGAAACCGATCCTGTTGGTTCCATGCATGATACTGGACTACCTCAACATATTCCCATTCCAGGAAGGGAATTGGAGAACATCCAGATTGATGACGCAACTCTTCCTGATGAAGAATGGATTCGAGGCCCTGAGGTACGTGCCACTGGACGGTCATATAGGGGCATCGACAGAGGACTATTACGATTCGATCTCGGAATCATCGGATGGGTGGCGCAACAATGATTCGGATCCTTTCCCGTTCATCCGTTTCGTGTGCGAGATGGTTCTTGAATGTTATGAGGAATTTGAATCCAGGTACCCATTGTCGAATGGTAAGAAGCTCAAGAAAGGGGAACGCATAGAACACCTGTTATCCGAATCCGACTCGCCCCTCAGCAAAGCCCACATATGTGCTGCATTACCAGACATAAGCATCAGGACCGCCGATGTGGTTCTGTCGGAACTGATATCGGAAGGCAAAGTGAAGAAGATCGGTTCGTACAAGGATGCACGTTACGAACACATATAATCAAGATAGGGGCCGAAGCCCCTTGAATTTAAAAGTTTCAGAACTGGCCGTCGTACTCACCGGCCTTGACGGCCTTGGTGAAGTCCTTGGGGTTCTTTCCATCGATGGTGACACCAACGGAAACGCAGTTTCCGGCAACCTCGAGGACCTTTGCCTTGAGGTCGTTTCCGAGAAGATCGTCCTGCTTCATGGTTGCAATCTTCTTTGCCTGCTCGAGGGTGAGGTTTCCAACCTTCTCGGTCCTTGCGTTGTGTGCTCCACAGTCAATTCCGAGCTCTCCCTTGATCAGTGCGGACATGGGAGGGGTTCCGACCTTGATGTCGAAGGTCTTGTCGTCGTTGATAAGGACCTTGACGGGGACTTTCATTCCCTCGAATGCTGCAGTCTTCTCGTTGATCTTTGCGATAACCTGTCCGATGTTGACACCTTTGGGTCCCAGAGCGGGGCCAAGGGGCGGACCTGCGGAGGCCCTGCCTCCATCAACCATTGCCTCAACAGTATCTACCATTGCTCATTTCTCCTTTTCAATCACTCTGACACTGTCTCCCTTGACAGTGACAGGTATGGGAACCATGGCCTCGATGAGTTCGACGGTGATCTCCTCTTTGCCCTGGTCAATCTGCTGCACCCTTGCTTTCTCACCCTTGAAGGGTCCGTTTACGAGCTCCACGATGTCGCCCTCGACGATACCCACAACTGCGGACATGGGTGTGAGGTAGGGGCTAATTTCCTCGATGTCCGTTTCTCCGTCGATGAAAGACCTGGCCTTCTTGATGTCCTTGGTCTTCTCGCGGAGACGATCCGTGTTCATACCTTCTACGAACACGTATCCCCTGAGCCCAGCGGGGCTCAGGATCGCATATATGTCCTCACCCACGTTGTTCTTGGTTGCAAGTGTGTGTGCCACACTCTTCTCCTGATCAATCTGGGTCTTGAGAACCATTATGGACTGTTTTGCTCTTGCCTCGAAGCTCATCTCGTCGGAACCCTCGTCCGATGACACGGTGACGTCGACCTTGACGAAATCGCCGTACCTGGCTCCAGAAGGTCCCTCGACCTCGAGGACGAGTTCCTTGGCGTTTGTTCCGGGGATGTCGACAGCGACCTCTGTCCTGCTGCTGTAGTTACCCCACAACTCAGAATTGGTAGAATCGTAAAGGATTACCTGCCATTCGGGGGAATTGTCGGCATCGGGACCTGTGGTGATTGAGAACGAGAGTTTCACCGAGGGTGTTCCCGAGGAGACCTTGAAAGGCCATGTGACTTTTCCTCCGGCAGAGACCTTCTTCAGACCATTCTCACCGGAAATTGATGGACTCATATTCATCCCCTCTCAGAAGTAAGTAGGGAGAACGGACATGATCCACCAGATGGCGAAACCAACAGCACCGATGGCAATGATACCGAGACCTGTGATGTACATGGTCTTGACGTACTCGTCCCTGCTGGGGGTGCGGGCCATCTTCAATATCCTGCCGTATTTTCCCTTTCCAAAACCGCGTGCTTTGGACTCGAACTCATCCTGGAGTTCATACGCCATCGAGTTATCTTCAGACATTTTTATCGTTCTCCAACAACGTCAAAGTTGCCATTTTCCCGCCCTCGTTACCACTGGGGCAAGATAGACGGAAATGCCCCTTAATCATGTTACTGTTTTAAAGGTTTCGTCAACTTTTGCCCAATGAGCCATCTCAGAAGCCTTTCAAACCGACCCCAATATATCAAATAAGCCAGCCACAATACTATTTATACAGGTTCTATGTACGTGAATTAACCTATAGGGGGAATACCTAATGGAAGAGGTTCTTTGTAACGTAGAGCTTGTAAAAGAGAACAACGATTTCGTCGTGAAAATCCAGAGTGATCTCGGAGGAGTCAGGGAGTACAGGTCCATGAGCTTCGAGGAGGTCCTCGAGCAGCTCATGCAGGATCTTCAGGAAGAGTTCGAGTCTCTCTGAACGGAGGAGTTTGAATGGCAGACAAAGTCAAGCAGATCACAGATGTCCTCGACATGCTCGCAGAGGACACATCCATCCCCAGAAACATCAGGAAGGGTGCAACCGACGCAAAAACCAGGCTCCTGGACACCAAGGAAGCCATGGATGTCCGCGCCACCAGTGCGATCGTCATCCTCGATGACCTCGCCAATGACCCCAACATACCTCTGCACGGCAGGACGCTCATCTGGAACGTCATCAGCCAGCTCGAGGTAATGAGTCAGCAGAACTGAATTCAAACCTCAGCCAACCCCCTTTTCATCTTTTTCTCATTAAAGGGGACTGATGGACGACCGGGGTCGATGACCCCGGAACGATCCCTCAAAACTTGGAAATCAATCCAATTATCAATATCAATGTGACCATCACAGGTAGCACGTATGACATGTATGCCCTCATCCATGAGGGGACCTTCAGACCGATTCCAGAATTGACCTCTTTCTTATAGGAGTCCCAGCCCCACCCATAGCGCATGGTACAGAATAGGAGGAACAACAACGCACCTCCGGGAAGCAGGA
Organism: Candidatus Methanomethylophilaceae archaeon; assembly: GCA_017935945.1. GTDB lineage: Archaea > Thermoplasmatota > Thermoplasmata > Methanomassiliicoccales > Methanomethylophilaceae > Methanoprimaticola. Next base: position 8,955 of record JAGBGN010000064.1, read on the forward strand.
GGTATGATACTATGAAATCCTCCAAATCCAATATGTTCGTGCCAGCGCCAAGGGGCTCAATCCAGGATAACACATTGAATCCCAATGCACAGGGTAGGATTATCAGGGACATCATGACCAAACATATCAAACTGGATTTCCAGCGAGTCCATCCGAACAACTCACGGAAGGATGCTGATATGCACTCGAACACAGTCATGACGGTAGACATCGCAGTATAGAAGAGGAACATGAAGAACAATGCGCCCCAGAACGAACCATACGCCATGTTGCTGAAAATCGCAGGCAGTGTGACGAAGATGAGATTTGGACCGGAGTCCACTGCGACCCCGTATGCCATGCACGCAGGAAAAATCACAAGTCCCGACACGAATGCAACGAACAGATCGATAGATGCAATCGATACGGATTCCCCGAACAATGCATGATCCTTGTCCAAGTAGCTACCAAATATGGCCATGGATCCGATTCCGATGCTGAGTGTGAAGAACGCCTGACTCATGGCCGCCACGAGTATGTTCATGAATCCATGCTCAGCCATACGGTCTAAGTCCGGTACAAGATAGAACTTCAGACCTTCCATCGCTCCAGGAACTGTCAGACTGTTCACCGCGAGGATGAATATAATGGACAGTAAAGCGATCATCATCACCTTGTTTACACGTTCAAGACCTTTGTTCAACGGAAGGGCACATATCAAAAAACCAAGCACCACGACGAACAATGTGAAACCAATCGTTGTTACAGGGTCGGCTGTATAGGAATCGTATATCGCATCAGAACCAGCAGAATCGATACCTTCGAACCCTCCCGTAACTGCGGTTATGAAATAACGAAGCAACAACCCGGTAATCACGGTGTAGAATGCCATCAGGATTATGGTTCCGATGAGACAAACGTAACCATGCACCCTCCATTTGCTTCCGGGTTTCAGTGAATCGTACATACACACAGGAGACTTCTGACTACCACGTCCCATCGACAGCTCGACTGAAAGCAACGGTATGCCGATGGCAACGAGACACACGATGTACAGCAAGACGAAGATTCCGCCACCATACTGTCCCACCATGTATGGGAACTTCCAGATGTTTCCGAGACCTATCGCGCAACCTGCAGCGAGCAACAGGAACCCGAGTCTGCTTCCAACACGGTCACGGGAGCCTTCACATTCTGACATAGTAAAAAGGAAAATGGGGGATTGTCCCCCGGTTTCTTTCACTCCCACTCGATGGTGGCGGGTCCCTTGGGACTCAGATCGTAAAGTACACGACAGACTCCAGGAACTTCTGCGAGGATACGGTCCGCGATCTTACGGAGAAGTGCGAACTCGAGCTCCGGAACGGTAGCAGTCATGGCATCGACGGTGTTCACCGCACGGATGATGACGGGCCAATCGAACACACGCTTGCCATCGCGCACACCGGTCGAACGGAAGTCGGGGACGACGGTGAAGAACTGCCACACTTTGGATGTGAGTCCTGCATTATCGAATTCCTCACGGAGAATCGCATCTGATTCGCGGAGGGCTGCGAGCCTGTCACGGGTGATGGCACCGAGACAGCGGACTCCGAGTCCGGGACCAGGGAAGGGCTGACGGTAAACCATGCCTGCAGGGAGTCCGAGTTTCTCTCCGACCACACGCACCTCGTCCTTGAACAGAAGGCGGACGGGCTCGACGAGCTCGAACTGGAGATCGTCCGGAAGACCTCCGACATTGTGATGGGCTTTGACACCGTCGCTCTCGAGGATATCGGGGTAGATAGTACCCTGTGCAAGGAAGGAGATGCCCTCCTGCTTGCGTGCCTCCTCTTCAAAGACCTTGATGAACTCCCCACCGATGATTTTACGCTTGGTCTCGGGCTCCTCCACACCTGCGAGGAGATCGAGGAAACGGTCCGTGGCATCTACATACACCAGGTTTGCATCGAGCTGGTTACGGAACACATCGATGACCTGCTCACTCTCACCCTTGCGCATAAGGCCGTGGTTGACATGGACACATACCAACTGTTTCCCGATGGCCTTAATGAGGAGTGCGGCGACGACGGAACTGTCCACTCCGCCAGACAATGCGAGGAGAACCTTCTTGTCCCCTACCTGCTCGCGAATCGCTGCAACCTGCTCTTCGATGAATTTCTCAGCCAGTTCAGGAGTGGTTATACGAACCATGTCATCCGGACGCTTGTTTGGAAGCATTAGCTATTTTCCCCCATGTACATTTGTCTACATATATCCAATTCAGTAGACAAAATACGGTTATGCACAGGTTACTTATTAGACAATCGCAAACCGACAGCAACCGTTCAACTCACCATGAAGCATCGAACCGTTCCAACAATAGCTAGAACCCAGAAATCCGAAATGTGAACGTCACCATCGCCGGTTACGGGCCAGGAGGATCGAGTGCTTCCACCCCTGAGCGACGACATGTTGAAGCCCCCGTATAGAAGATCAGTCGTTCAGGCCGACGGCCACATCAATCAGCTCATGCCTGCCGGAGAACCCTATGTGTACCATTGAGTTTGGTGGCACTGATAACCATGATGCTACGCGAATCCGACCAGGTTGAAACGATTTGTGCCGGGGTTGAGGCCCCGGCAGGTTTTCGACATCCGATTTTTCACACGGAAAAAGTTGATGATCGGAAGAGACTGGGACCCCTCACATCAACCGAATATCTCCGAGACGACCTTCTCGGAATCGGACAGCACCTTCTCGGCCTGCTCCTTCCTGTATGCCAGCAGTTTGTCCCTCAGACATTCGTCCGTGATCGCCATAAACTCCGCGGCCAGAACGGCGGCGTTGTCCCCACGGTCCAATCCGACGGCTGCAACGGGTATTCCAGGAGGCATCTGGACAACGGAAAGGAGTGCGTCCATGTTGAGAGCACCGCTGACAGGGACCCCTATGACGGGCTTGACGGTGAACGATGCGATGACTCCGGGGAGTGCAGCGGAAAGTCCTGCGATCGCGATGAACACATCAGCATCGCTCTCAACCACGAGCTTCTCCACCCTGCTGGGAGTCCTGTGTGCGGATGCGACGTTGATGTCGAACTGTACATCGAATTTCTTCAGGATGGCTATTGCCTTCTCTGCGACGGGGAGGTCGCTCTTACTGCCCATGATGATGGAGACTTTTGACATTGCTCGGCCATCGATTCGACCGTATAAAGGATGATGCATGGAATATAACCAGAAAAAGACCTTGTGGAGGGAAAGGAGTTGGTAAATCGTTTTCGGCGCCATCAGCTCTTGAGGACGACGACGAGGAATATTCCGACCGCGACAAGGGCTCCA
>JAGBGN010000001.1 GCA_017935945.1 Candidatus Methanomethylophilaceae archaeon
CGGGGGGTACGGGGCGGTCCGCTCCGGATCCAGCCTCGAGGTACACCAGTGACATTCCGAGCATCTCGGCTGCCATGGCGTATCCGACCGCCTTGTCTATCCTGTCCCTCTCGATGAGATCGGCCTGACCCACTTTTCCGACCTTCATTCCGGGTTCGACGACGATGTATCCCATGGAGATCGCCTCGATTCCGAGTTTCTTGATGATTGGTGCAGAGTATGCCTGTGCGCGTACGACCAGGTTCAGGTCCCTGCTGTTCATCAGGCTCATGAAGAGGATCGCATCGATCGCGGGTGTGATCGCCTCGGGGGTTCCGGGGAAGTAGATCACGGGAAGTCCGGACTTCTCCCTGATGGCGTTGGCTGTGTCAGTCATGTTCTCCACAGTGAGGCCGGTGGAACCTCCGATGAAAACGGCATCGGTGCCGGCTTCCTTCATTCTGAGGGCCATCTCCCCTGCGACCTCCGCATCCTGTTTGTCGGGGTCGAGGAGTGCGACGTGCACTGTTCCCTCTGAGATCTTGTCTAGGAGATACTGTTTGACTGTCATATGTTCACATCCTTGGGTCTGATGGGGGACATAGCCGAGGCTATCCGCTCATTCGGTGCCGATGCAATGGGGGTGCCATATAAAATAATGCGCACACGCGAAACATCAAGGTCTGAATATGTGGTAGTGACGTGACAGCGAACCGTGGACCCTCTGGAGGTACATCCCCTCCAGCGTCATTGTGTCGAAGCTGATGGGATGGGGCAGGACGACTCCCGCACGGCCCCCTTCGGCGAGGCATTTGGGTATGGCCTCTCCCGCACGTCTGTAGATGTTGTCGATCGGCTCCCCACCGGTCTTGGTGGACCTGCCGTAGGGCGGGTCGGTGCAGACGGCATCGATGTCGTGGAACCTCTCCCCTATGTCACCGATGTCGAGGACCTCGAAGTCCTCCAGCTTGAAACCGTAGAAGTCCATGTTCTCCTGGCATCCGATGACCATCTCCTCATCGAAATCGGATGCGATGGCCTTCATCCCCATGGCGGCGGCCTCGATGACCACCCCTCCGGTTCCGCAGAACGGATCCAGTACGGTGCCGCCCTTCTTCACGCCGGTGAGGTTGATCAGGGTGCGTGCGAACTTGGGGTGCAGGGATATGGGCGAGAAGAACGGCCTCTCGCCGACCTTCCTCTTCTCCAACAGGTCCGTGTCGGTGACCCTCTGCTGGATGTACATGTGGACCTTGTCGCACATCTGCATCCTGACGACCACGTCCGGTTCCTTCAGGTTCACATCGTTGTGCTTGGACAGGAGTGCACCCGCATCGCGGATGAGCTTCTGGGAATCCACATCTTTCATCATGCCCTCGAACCTCTTCGCGCGGATCGCGAAGGTCCCCTCGGGGAGTTCCACATCGGCGAGTCCGGAGACATCGTCGGGGGTGTACTCGCCCAGGTACCTGCCGATGCTGTGGGTCATCGCGATACGGTCGGCGATGGGGTCGAGGAACCTGTCGTCGAACGATGCGACGGCGTATCCGGGTCCGCTGGACACGAGCTCGAATCCATCGGTCTCGGCCTCGAGGCATCTGATTACCTCGGCGAGGGGCATGTCTTTCGATTCACCTGACAGTTCGAAGAAGAAGGTGGAGTTCACGGTACTGGGAGAGGCAGGGTGCTTAATAGGTCTTCGGTGCGGAGGGGGCGGAGCCCCATCGGATCGTGGTGGACCTACACGTGGCGTCATTGAAGTTACGGTAGGAAAATGCAGTAAATCCTGCAAAATTAGGGGGTATTTTTGCAGTAAAAAGTACATTTATCTACCCTAACTCGATATAGTCTCCATGGAGCGGCAGATCTACGGGAAACTTGTGGCATGGAAGGACTCTCCACGCAGGAAGCCCCTTATCCTACGCGGGGTGAGACAATGTGGGAAGACATACATCCTGAAGGAATTCGGGTCGAGGAACTATTCCGATGTCGTCTATTTCACATTCGAGCGCAATTCGACGTTGCAACAAGTGTTCGAAAAGGATCTGGATCCCCACAGGATAGTGAAGGAACTGTCTGTGATAGTCGGTAGGAAGATCACTGAAGACACATTGATCATCTTCGACGAGATCCAATTCTCGAAAACCGCATTGGCATCATTGAAGTACTTCTGCGACGAGGCTCCTGAATACCATGTGGTGTGTGCCGGATCCCTTCTGGGAGTCATGTTGGCGCGCGATAGCAGACGTGATGAGCAGAGGTCGTTTCCCGTGGGAAAGGTCAACATCCTGACTATGAGGCCGATGGGGTTCAGGGAGTTCCTGTTGGCCAATGGAAAGGGGATGCTGGTAGACTATGTCGAGGAGGAGTATGCATTCGGAGCCCTTTCCGATGCGATGTTGTCTGAATGCCTGACCCAATACCTGGATTACCTCTGCGTAGGCGGTATGCCTGAAGCGGTTGATTGTTGGGTCCGTGAACACGATATGGGGGAGGTGGAACGCATCCATCGTGATATCGTAACATCCTACGAGGGCGATTTCATAAAACATGCTCCCCCGTCGATGGTAAGCAAGATCCACAGCATCTGGAATGACATCCCCATGCAGTTATCCAAAGAAGCCAGGCGTTTCATATTTGGGCATGCTGTACCGGGAGCACGTTCCGCAGATCTCCACGAAGCAGTTCAATGGCTTGTGGATGCCGGACTGGTCCATAAGGTGGATGTGGTGAAGGACATAAAGGTCCCATTGAAGGCCTATTCCGATTCCGCCACATACAAGCTCTACTACTGTGATGTCGGGCTGTTGAGGACCGTCGCAGGTTTGGATTCCAGTTCAATCTTGTTGCCCGATCCGAATTATCGCGAATTCAAGGGCAGCATGGCCAAAAATTTCGTTCTCAACGAATTGATGTGTGATTCGGAATCTGTACCGTTCTATTGGACGTCCGAAGGTAAGGCGGAAGTGGATTTCATAGTTCCAGTGAGGAATATGAACGTGCCGATAGAGGTCAAGTCGGAGGACTGTGTGCGTGCAGCCAGTTTGAAGGTATATGTGGACCGTTTCTCACCGGAGAGGGCGGTGATAGTATCGAAGAAGAATGTGAGGTTGAGTCGGATCGGGTATCTTCCATTGCCGTTGATGTGGTTGTTCCGTGATTTCGTCGGTTTGGAATTACCCGTAGAAGGGGTTGGGAACGGGCCCGAAGGCCCGGTTTGATGATGGGATCAGTCCTTGATTCCGTCCTCGGTGACCATGAACACCGCCTCTCCCTCGGGGAGGTTGGGCGAGTCGATCAGTCTTGCGATCCTCTTTCCGGCCTTACCCTTCCTGAGGTAGATACGGAAAGTGGCCGTGTGACCGACGATGTGTCCACCGATGGGCCTGGTGGGGTCTCCGAAGAACGCGTCGGGTTTCGCCGCGACCTGGTTGGTGACGGCGATGACCGCGTTGTTCACGGTGGCGAAGTTGAGCAGGTCGTGCATGTGGCGGTTGAGGATCTGCTGCCTCTCCGCGAGTGCACCCCTTCCGACGTACTCCGCCCTGAAGTGAGATGTGAGCGAGTCCACGATGAGGAGCCTGACCTTGGTGTTCTGGGCGAGTTCCATGGCCTTGTCGACGAGCAGCACCTGGTGCTGGGAGTTGAAGGCCCTGGCCACATGGATCCTCCTGAGGGTCTCCTCCGGGTCGACACCCAGATAGGTGGCCATCTGTATGATCCTCTCGGGCCTGAACGTGTTCTCTGAATCGATGATGATGACGTCCGAGTCCAATCCGCCCATCTCCTCGGGGAGTGTGGCGTTGACCGCGAGCTGGAAGCAGACCTGTGTCTTGCAGCTTCCGAACTCTCCGAAGAACTCGATGATGGACTGGCTCTCCAGTCCCCCTGCAAGGAGTTCGTCGAATGCCTTGGATCCGGTCGTGAGCTTGGTGACGCTCTTGCGTCTCTCCAGGATGTCCTCTCCAGTCTCGAAACCGCCGATGTCAGCGCAAAGCTTGGCGCCCTCGATGATGTCCATTGCCTTCTTCTCACCGATCTCGCACGTCTCTGCGAGTTCCTTCGGGGAAGCGACTGCAATGGCCATCAAATCGTTGTATCCTGCTTCGCGGAGTTTTTCTGATATGGCTGGTCCTACTCCTGGTATGTCTTCAAGGGTTTTCTTGACCATTGGGATTCCTCCATCAAGAGCATCCCCACGATGGTATTTAACCGGGAGTAGGGGGTCTGTGAAAGTGGCTGAAAGTGGGTTCAGGCCCTGTGCCTGTCCATCTCCCCGGACCTGTTGCGGTGGTCCAGCGGGATGGCGCGGTCGTACTTCTCCATGAAGATGCGGACCACGTGGAATGTGGGCTGGAAGTCGAACCTGTCGTCGTAGAACCTCAGGACGAACGATGTGATGTATCCAGTCGTGAGGGCGGAGATGATGGTCCCTATGCCGATGCCGTTCAGCTCGCCCAGGAACAGGGCGCAGATGAGGAGGGCGGTGGAGATGCATATGATGTCGAAGACGGTCTTGACTTTCTTGAAGGGGGTACCGTACTTCTCCACGTAGTCGCGGAGCAGGGTGTCCGCGGCCAGTACGGGCAGGTGGCACCTCATCAGGAAGCCGATGCCCAGCGAGAGCACCCCCATGGAGAACACGAAGTACGCTATGTGCAGGGTGAGGGAATCGGGCAGGAGGTCGACGATCGGCTGGAAAACGTTGATCATGGACCCGAACCCGACGACCACCACCAGTGAGATGATGTAGCTCACCCTGAACTGCCTCAGGATCAGGATCGCCAGTAGCATTATCACTGATTGGTAGATGATGTTCCATGTCCCGTACGGGATGGACGGGATGCAGGCCTGTATCGCCAGGGGTACCGATGCTATGACGGTCACACCGAAGCCGCTCTTGAGGAACATGCAGACCGA
>JAGBGN010000065.1 GCA_017935945.1 Candidatus Methanomethylophilaceae archaeon
TGAGCACTCCAACACAAACCGCCACGTCACCGAGTTCATATCATTCGATGGTGAGATGTCCTGGATCGAGAACGAGGAGGAGGTCATGTCCATGATCGAGGGAATCATCGACCACGTCCTCAAGGGAATGGCGGAGCGCGGAGCGAAGCAGCTCGAGATCCTCGGAAAGGAGATCGTCATCCCTGCACGTCCCTACCCCATCCTGACCTATGCTGAGTGCCTCAAGATTGTCAACGATGCAGGACTCGACCTCAAGGATGGAGATGATCTGGGTACCGAGGGTGAGAAGGTCGTCGGTGACCACATGATGGCACAGGGCAAGGACCTCTACTTCATTGCAGAGTACCCCGAGGAGGCCAAACCCTTCTACATCATGGAGAAGGATGGCACATCCTATTCATTCTCGTTCGACCTCGACTACCGCGGACAGGAGATCTCTTCCGGTGGTCAGAGGGAGCACAGATACGACAAGCTGGTCGAGAGGATGCAGAAGAAGGGACTCAACCCCGAGGACTTCACATTCTACCTCGATGCATTCAAGTACGGTATGCCCCCGCACGGTGGTTGGGGTATCGGTATCGAGAGGCTTCTCGTAAAGATGCTCGACCTTCCCAACATCAGGGAGGCCATCCTCTTCCCCAGAGACCCCAGCAGGCTCGCACCCTGATACCATCGGAGGGGTCACCCCCTCCGAAAACACCTTCAATTTGCTCCAATTCGTTTTTATCCTTTCCTAACAATCCGGAGCCGATGTACGTCACGGTTAACGGGATCGAACTGTATTACGAGGTCCATGGTGATGGCCCTGCGCTCATAATGATGCATGGAAACGGTGAGGACCACACGATTTTCGACAGGGCGTTGTTCTATCTGGAGAAGCATTTCAAGGTGTACCTCCTGGATTCAAGGGGTCACGGTTCGAGTTCTCCCGTGGGGGAGTACCATTACTCGGACATGGTCGAGGACATCTACGATTTCATCACCACCTTGGAAATCGAGGACCCGATCATCTACGGTTTCAGTGACGGTGGTATCGTGGCACTCATGTTCGCCATGAAATATCCCGGCATCGCATCCAGGCTGATTGTCAGCGGTGCCAACACCAGGCCGTCCACAATCAAGGGTATGTGGATGACGAGGTTCGTACAGAGGTTCAGGCACGATCCGAAGGTCGAGATGATGCTCCGGGAACCGGACATAACTGCGGATGACCTGTCCACCATCGACATACCCGTACTGGTCACCGCGGGTTCACGGGATTGCATCAGCAGGGACGATACCGATTTCATCGTATCGAACCTTCCGAAGGGCAAGCTCTGCATACTGCAGAGGCACGACCATTCCAGTTACATCATCCACAGTACTGATATCGCAGACGTGATCCTCACGGAGTTGAAACCTTCGGCTGTCGGGCGTTGAAGCCACTTTCACCCACCCCCTGCTTCGTTTTATATAGGTACCGACAGTAGTTCGATACGATTGAGATGTCCGCACCCGGCGATGTCTACGAGAGGGAACTGAAGGCTCTCCTATCCGGAGACGAGAAGGCCATATCGAAGATGGTCAAGACCTGCAACTCCATGGAAACTGCTGGATACAACAGCATGCTGTTGAATCCCTACATGGTCATTCGTGCAGCTGGTTCCCTGGGCGTGGATTTGGTTGCATTGAGATGGGACTTCTCATTCCCGATAGAGGTCAAGAGCTCTTCAGACGACGTCCTTCATTTCAGCAAGAGCCAGCGTCTCAGCGAACAGGCGGATAAGATGCTCGATGATTGCTGCAGGGCCCATCTCGTCCCCCTCTATGCCTTCAGACTCAAAGGTTACCGCGGTGACCCATGGAGGGTGTTCACCATACCTTCGGACCATGTATTCAAGGGACGCAGCGGTGTACTATACAGGAGGGTACCCAAACTGGATACCTCTTCGAGTGGTAACTACATCATGAGATGGTCAGAAGGGATGAAGCTCAGTGACCTGATGATATACACAGGTATGACAGACTACTCGGCGGATTGATGTTTGGACGACCATCAGAACTCATAGGGCTCATCATGGATCAGCCACGGATACTCATCACCTGGTCTCGTCCAATACCCCATGGGGTATTACCAATATTTCAATTTTTTTCCTGAAAAATGTATATCTGGCTCTAAGTAACATAAAGTTGAGGTAATAGGTTCTTTGACCAACCTTAATAAACATTTCCAATGATGGCGAGATGGGTCGTTCCAGACACAGGAGTATGCTATGATAAGCAAAGAAGATAATCGCGGAGCACTTCTTTTTGAGGAGAAGCACATGATAGCGATAATGCTATTCCTCCTGGATAACGGGGTAAGCAGAAAGATTGATCTCTACAATGGTGTGTCTCCGAATCCGCGTATGCCGGACAAGTTAGATGCTCTTGAGTACCATGGGATGATTGTCCAGGACCTGGATAAGATTTCCCGTTCCACCCTCATAAACCTCACTGAGGCTGGAAGGCAGGTCGCCGAGCATCTCAGATCTGTAAACAGGATCGTTTACGGAAACTGAAAGTAGTAAGCCAATCATTTAGTGATCTGAACTGGGGTGGTCGGATATCCAATATCCAGTGGTACCATCTCAGGCAGTTCACCGTACATAGCCACTTTGTCCCCACAACAGGACAGACATCCCGATACTCCTTCTATCGAACCGATGCATTCCACCGCGTCGGCCAGGGATTCTGTGTCCACCACCATGTTCCCGAGTGCTGTGGCGCAGCAGTCGGCTAAGATGACATTGTCCGAGAAGACGGTGCTTATGCTGCTACTTCCTAGAGACACCGAATGACCGACCGTCCTGGATGATGAGCAGATCCCGACAATCCTTTCCGATTCCATCATGAATGCCACGTCCTTGAACACAGGATGATCGGCATATATCCCGATGGGCACCTTCCCGGGGGAGTAGAATGCAATGTCTCCACCGTTCTCGACTATGGCAACGGATGAGCCTGCGTCGACGAGTGCCTCGGTGGCGCTCGCGGCGACTGCACCAGCAACTCCCGCCATGGGTCCGACGCCGGAAGCGACAGATGCCTCGCACATCCTCCTGATGAGTTCCTCATCCTTGGAGGAAGGTGGATACGGATCGTACGTGATACCGAAGAAAGGGTCCTGTGCGATCTTCAATTCGATGACGGATCTGGCATCCATTATGGCATTGCAGGCCACGTTGCTGAGTCCATCATCGCAGATGATGGTGACTATGGTCTCCTTGTAGCGGAAAGACGTCTTCATAGTTCGAGCTGGATCGCCTTGACCGCGCAGGAATTGATGCATGCATTGCAAGCGATGCAGGTCTTGATGTTCAGCTTGACTTTCATCGATTCCTTATCGTGGTAGAGCGACTTGGTCGGACAGAGTGAAACGCATCCACCGCAGTTCCAGCACCTGTCCTCATCGTGGTAGATGTGTCCGGACAGTTCTTTGACGATGAATCCCATCTTCTGTATTCTTTCCATCCCCTTGGCGACCACGTCATCTTCTCCGATGACGTTGAGGAGCATGATTCCGCTACCGTCGCCGTCGATGTCCGCCCTGAGGACGTTGGGGATGAGGTTGAACTCGGAAACCAACGTGTAGGTCACGGATTCGAGAACGTTACTCTCGTTGAAATCTATCCTGAACTTATGATCCATCTCACTGCCCCCTCTCTTTGAGTCCCTGGACCTTGCCTTCCTTGGGAAGCATCCTGCTGGGTTGATCCAATGTGAATTCTCCGTGCACGATCCAATCCTTGAGGGTGTCAGCAACCTCCCTGGCACCGGAGAGCGATGAAAGCGAGGAGGTCCTAATCTTCTTGCCGTTGTACTCGATGCTACCGGAGCGGAGCTCCTCGTAGGTGTACCTCTGCATGCAGGTCCTGCCGCTGGGGAGACTGTAGTCGACCATCTCGGCGTAGATCTGATCATCGGAGATGGCGCATCTCTCGATGATGTCCTTGTTGAGGATGGGTATCGGGACACCGAGTCCGATGGCGAGGGACATGCCGTAGCCTGTGATGTCGAGTCCCCTGACGAACTTGGGATCCATCTGCTTCATGTCACCTGCGACGGCCAGTGTTCTGCAACCGCCGACGGGGACCCCGTTGACCTCCTCGACGGTGGTCTTGAACTGTGTACCCTGCCAGGTGATGTACCCCTCCCCTCCACCGAGGAAGATCTTGGTTCCGATACCCATGGTGTCGAGGTGGGGGTCGTTGAGAAGCGGCGATAGCGAACCTGCGGAGCTGAAGGTCGCATTCTTCATCTTGGGTAGGAGCTTACCCATGTAGGTGTACAGGATCCTGTCGGAGGTGTTCGTGGCGATCCCGTAGTTCTGATACGCATTACGAGGGTTGTAGATGTAGGCCTCGTTGATGTCATCGAGCGAGATGTAAGTGTCTATGCTCTTCCTGACGTAGCAGTCCGTTCCGGGACCAGATGCCTGGAGATGTACTGATTTCCCTGCGATCAGGTCCTCGATGACATGACCTCCCCCGTATCCTTTTCCAGGAGGGTCGATGCATGCGGTTGCACCGATGTACGTGTCCACAGCGGCAAGTCCGCCGTAGGCCTCGACGCCGTTGAGTCTGATGTTGGTCATCCTTATCGGTGGATCGGCATGACCCAGGTTCAGGAATGCACCTGAGGAGCACATGGCACCGAATGTTCCGGTGGTGACGACATCGACCTCTTCAGCGGCCTTCTCCGCACCCTTCTTCCTGACGACGTCCACGACCTCTTCAGCGGTCATGACGACGGCTTTCCCCGAACGGATTCTCTCGTTGATCTCCTCGTACGTCTTGGTCAAATTATTCGCTCCGTTTCGACCATGATGCCTCATGGCCAGATGGTCTGTGTTGTATTACTGGTATATAAAATTATGATATGAGTCCGATTCTCCATCAATCCAACAACTACGACGGTCCTGCCAGTTTCACACTCTATCGACAGAATACGGATGATTATGATCGATGGGCATCCAATTGAGATATGTCCCGTAAA
>JAGBGN010000066.1 GCA_017935945.1 Candidatus Methanomethylophilaceae archaeon
CCTCCGATCCCACGAGATGTCTGGTCGTCTCCGTCCCGTATCCTGAATCGTAGGTCAGGATGGCCGTGGGCAGTTCTGTCCAGACAGCGTCCAAGGTCATGTCGGACTCCATGGGGAAGGTGTCACCGGACTCGGAGGTGGAGTGTCCGTCGGACCAGTGTTCGAACGAATGCCATTCTTTCTCGGGTATTGTGGATGTGATCGTGGCTGTACGGCCGGAGTGGAAATCCTCGGTGAGGAGGACGGATCCATCCGACATGTACGTGATGCTCAGGAGGGGTCTGGCGACGAAGATAGGGTACAGGGTCACATCGGAGGATGTGTCGATGGTCCCATCAGCGGATATTGTCTCACCACCGGGAGAGAGGCTCCAACCGGCGAACATCTTGTCGATATCCTCTGCAGGGGTGTGACCGCACAGGGCCACGTCCCTGTGGACCTCGTAGGTTTCGGTGGCGAGCACGGTCCCGTCGGAATCCAGGTAGGTGACGGTGCTGTACCTGGTGGGTTCCCAGACACCCACGATCTCGGTCACGGTGAAATCGGACAACTCGGTCCCGGGGGACACGATGGTCCCATCGACCTCCCATCCGACGAACCTGTATCCATCTATGTCGTCAACATCGGGGAGGGTGCTGCCGAGGGTGAATTCCCCACCGTCAGCGGGCATGGTGTCCGTGCATCCCTCTATGTAGGAATGGTCGAAGGATATGTGCACGCTGCCGAAGTGTGCGACGGGTTCGATCGGGTTGCCGATTGTTGCCATCTGGACATCGGTCAGCCTGGTGACTTCTCCGTTTATCCCGGAGACGGTCCAATGGCTGAAAACGAGTCCCTGGACGGAAGGCGTCGGTAATGCATAACCTCCCGAACCGGCCATGACGGAAACGTCATCCAGGCCGAGGGCGTCCTGGAACACTATAAGGAACGTCTGCACCCCGATCAGGTAATCCTTCCCGGAGGATACCGGGAACGTGTTCGTCCCATGGGTTGTGCTGTCGGTGTACGTGACGTCCACCGGTGCGCCGTCGGAAGTGGATACCGACAACAGGGTCCCAGAGGCGGTCTGCGCTGTGACGGATCCGTTCCTGTATCCGAACCGGTCGACGAGGTCCAGGTCGTCGCACACCACCCTGGAGACGCCTGAGACCAGGGTCCCCTGTGAGGAGGTCACGACTTGCGCCTTCAGGGAAGAACCCCTGAACGCCGTGGAGTCGACACTTGTGATACCCCTCAGGTCGAGGATGCCGATTCCACTGTCCTCGAACACCCCGTTGGCTATCCTGGTGACCGAGGAGTCGATCAGGTTCACATCCTCTAGGTACGGTGTGTCCTTGAAGGCGTAATCACCTATCGATGTCATCGAGGGCTCCAGGGCTACGGTCCTCAGGTCGGAGTTCATGAAGGCGTTGGTCCCGATGCTCTCGGAACCGCCGGTGTCGATGTAGTCGATGGAGCTGCTCGCGAAAGCGCTCTCACCGATGCTCTTCACGGACCTGTCGCAAACGACCCGTTCTATGTTCTGCACGTTGTAGAAGCATCCGTCCTGGATGCTGGGCGCCTTGATGTACAGGTACGGGCTCGGGGCCTCCACGTACGTCCTGTAGTGGGTGTCCTTGACGATGGTGTACTCGATCGACCCTATCTGGACGACCTCCCCATCGACCTCGTCGCCCAGTTGCACGGGCGCCACGGACAGGATGGTGGCCACCATCAGTACGAAGGCCATGGCTGTCATCATCTTGTTCATGTGATTCACTCTCTCAGACCCGGTTGCGGTCTGCGGTGAACCACCGGTGTGGATCGGTTATCAACGGGGGAGGGCGGATTGCACTCTATGGAGCCTATAGTGTCGGGTACGTACGGATAACCGGATGCAGAAGGGGTTAAGGGTGGGCGGTACGGGACCGCCCTTGGGGATCATTCGAACCTGGCCTTCTTGAAGAGGGCCATGTCGGTACCGACCGGGAGGGTCGCATCGAAACCGACCTTCCAGGTGGTCTTGCCGTGGGAACTGGGATCGAGGGAGGAACCTGCGGCGTTGGGGATCGACAGGATCCTGTCACCCTGCATCCTGGTGGCGACCGCCCACTCGACCTCGCGGTCGTCGAAGATGTCGATGTCGTCATCGACGATGATGACCTGCTTCATGGATGGGTGTCCGGTGAAGGCGGCCATGATCGCGTTGACACCGTCCCCCTCCTTGTTCTTCCTGATGGACACGACACCGTTGAGCCAACAGCATCCTCCCTCGGTGAGCCTGACGTTCTTGACCCTGGGCACCGCCTGCCTGACGGTCTTGAGGATCATGGGTTCCCTGGGGAGTCCCATGAGCATGTAGTGCTCGTTGCCGCCGGGGAGCAGGAGGTGGAACACGGGGTCCTGACAGGTCCAGATCTTGTCGATCTTGATGATGGGCTGCTGCCTGACGAAGTCGTATGTTCCGGTGATGTCGACGAAGGGTCCCTCGGAGATCTCGTCCAGGGTTATGCGGCCCTCGAGGACGAAGTCGGTGTCGGCGGGGACGAGGATCCCGTTGTCGCACCTTCCGATCTCCAGGGGCTTGCCGTGTCCCTTGAGGCACATGGCGGAAGCGACCTCGAGCTCGTCGGCTCCGAAGTCCATGGATGTGGCCGCGGCCAGGAGTACCTCCGCCCTCGCACCCACGCAGATGGAGATGTTGAGCTCCTTGCCTTGGGCCTTGGCGTTGTTGAAGAGGGTGAAGAGGTGCCTGGGGACCAGCCTGACGGCGATGCGGTCCTTGTCCACGATCATCATCCTGTGGAACGAGACGTTCTTCTTGCCCTCGAACTCGGTGACGATGACACCAGCGGTGATGTAGCGTCCGCCGTCCTCCGGGAAGTACTTGGGTATGGGGAGGGACATGAGGTCGACCTCCCTGGAAACGGAACGGAACTCGGGGTCGTCCACGATGACGCACTCGGCGGGTCTGTTCACCGCATCGAGGAGGTGCTCCACGATGGCATCCCTGGGGATGTTGAGGGCGGCCGCGGTCTTCTCCCTGGTGGAGAAGAGGTTACCCGCCGCCTTCCCACCGTTGAGGTCCTCGAAGACGACCGTAGCATCCTGGTCACGGGACAGGATCCTGGTCGTGTCCTGGACATCGGACGCGATGGGTTCGGTGATGGTTGTGACATTGCCGAACAGCGATTTTTTGACTGACATGAGCGGGGGAAATGAGTCTAGGCATATAATCAGTACTGGGAACCGACGGTACGGACATCGTAACGGGCATTCAATTCCGAGCGATGGAAGCAATCGTTTAAGACCACGACAGGGACTGTTGAACGTGATGACAGGAAAAAAGAGGCTTGATGGTAAGATCGCTCTGATCACGGGCGGGAGCCGTGGCATAGGTTTCGCTACAGCCAGGGCGTTCCTCAGGGAGGGGGCCACCGTCGTGATCGCCGCCAGCACGCAGGAGTCCGCCAACCGTGCGGTAGAGAAGCTCAGGGAGGAGTTCCCGTTGTCCTTCATCGGCGGTATCAGCCCTGACCTGTCCTCTTTGGACGACGTGAGGAGGGCCTTCTCCGAGGTTCAGGAGAAGATGGGCTGCGTGGACATCCTGGTCAACAACGCGGGCATCTCGGAGAGCACGCCCCTGATCGACTACACCGAGGAGACCTTCGACAAGGTGATGGACCTGAACGTGAAGGGGGTCTTCAACACGATCCGTGCAGCCGTGGAGTGCATGGTCCCCCGCGGTTCCGGTGTTATCCTCAGCACATCGTCCATGGTCAGCATCTACGGTCAGACCAGCGGGTTCGCGTATCCAGCGTCCAAGTTCGCGGTCAACGGTCTGACGGTGTCCCTGGCCAGGGAGCTCGGGCCGAAGGGCATCCGTGTCAACGCCGTCGCCCCCGGAATCATCAATACAGACATGATGAGGGCGGTACCGGAGGATGTCATCGAACCACTCATCGCTCAGATTCCGTTGCGCCGTCTCGGACAACCCGAGGACATCGCCAACGCCTTCGTGTTCCTGGCCTCCGAGGAGGCATCCTACATCACGGGTGTCGTCCTCAGCGTCGACGGCATGGCCAGGAGCTGAGGGCCGTACGACCACCATCATTCGGATGGGTGCACCACTCGGACAGGTGCATCCGTCCATTTTAATGCAATATAAATAGAAAGACCGAATCCCCACATCCATGTCCGACCAGATCGAGGATACGATCAGAAAATTCGCACTTCAGAACGCCGTGTTCTTCAAGGGAACTGCCAACCCCAAGGCGGTCGTTGGTAAGATCCTCGGAGGATGCCCTGAACTCAGGTCCAAGGCCGCTGAGATCACACCCCTCATCAACCAGATCGTGGAGGAGGTCAACGCCATGGGACTCGAGGCGCAGACCAAGGCTCTGGCCGAAGTGGACTCCACGATGCTGGTCAAGGAGAAGAAGGAGAGGAAGTACGAGCTCCCCGAGCTCGAGAACGTCGACGGCAAGGTCGTCATGCGTATCGCACCCGGCCCCTCTGGACCCCTGCACCTTGGACACACCCGCGTGTCCATCCTCAACGACGAGTACGTCAAGAGGTACGGCGGTGACCTCGTCCTCAGGTTCGAGGACACCAACCCCGAGAAGATCGACCCCGACGCATACGACATGATCCCCGAGGACCTCGAGTGGCTCGGAGTCAAATGCAACAGGAAGTACATCCAGTCGGACAGGTTCGAGATGTACTATGACTACACCAGGAAGCTCCTGGAGGCCGGTCACGCGTACGTGTGCACATGCGACGCGGAGCACTGGAGGCAGCTGAAGGAGCAGAAGCAGGCATGCCCCTGCCACGACCTCCCCGTCGAGACACAGCTCGAGAGGTACGACAAGTTCCTCGCAGGCGAGTACAAGGAGGGAGAGGCGGTCGTGGTCGTCAAGACCGACATCGCACACCCCAATCCCGCTGTCAGGGACTTCGTCGCACTCAGGCTCGTCGACCACCCCCACCCCCTCACCGGTGACAAGTACGTCGCATACCCCATGATGAACCTCTCCGTCGCCATCGATGACCATGAGATGGGCATGACCCATGTCATCCGCGGAAAGGACCACCTCAACAACACATTCAGGCAGGAGTACATCTTCGACTACTTCGGATGGAAGAAGCCCGTATACTACCACTACGGACTGGTCAACATCCCCGACACGGTCCTCAAGACCTCCCTCATCAAGCAGAGCATCGGCGAGGGCGAGTACTCCGGATGGGACGACGTCAGGACCGGAACCGTCCGTGCGATGGCAAGGCGCGGTATCAAGCCCGAGGCCATCAGGAGGTACTGGGTCGAGTCCGGTATCAAGCCCGTCGACATCACGTTCACCTGGGAGAACCTGTACGGAATGAACCGCGACGTCATCGACGGAGTGTCCAACAGGTACTTCTTCGTCGGTAATCCCGTCAGGTACGATATCGATGGAATCGATGAGATCGTCGGAAAGGCACCCCTCCACCCCGACCACCCCGAGAGGGGAGACAGGGTCTACAAGCTCGAGGATCCCAGGACCATCTTCCTGTCCTCCGATGACTCCAAGACGTTCCTGGATGCAGGAATGGTCAGGTTGAAGGACCTGTGCAACATCGAGTACGGCCTCCCCGCCAAATACGCAGGCGACGATGTCTCCGTTCTAAGGAAGGGTGTCCGCGCAGTCCAGTGGGTCGGTACCGATTCCGTCAAGGCATCGCTCGTCATGCCCGATGGTTCCATCACCGAGGGACTGGTAGAGGGAGCGGTCCTTCGTGAGGAGTCCGAGACCGTCCAGCTCGAGAGGATTGGATTCGTCAGGATCGAGGGCAAGGACCAGGATTCCGTCAGGATGGTCTTCGCCCACCGCTGATAATCAAAAGGTGCCGATCTCGGCACCTTTAAACTATTTTATTATCAAAGGGACACGAGATTCGCGTGCCAATGGTTCCATGTGTTATCAGTGACTGCACGCGACAAGTGTATTAACTCAAAAATCCATTTGGAAACATTATGGTTAGGAACCTGCCGATAGGCTTCGACAACTTCAGGGATATCCGCGATCAGGATCGTCTATACGTCGATAAGACCGACATGATACCTCAGATCATATCCGGAGATGCGAAGGTGTACCTCTACACCAGGCCCAGACGTTTCGGCAAGTCCCTCAACCTCAGCATGCTGGATGCATTCTTCAACATCAAGTATCCCAAGGACAACACCTGGTTCGATGGTCTGAAGGTCTCAGACTGTAAGGAATGCGACGTGTACAAGAATGCGTATCCAATCATCTACATGGATTTCAAGGATCTCGACGCATCTGATTTCAATGAATTTACAGATAAACTCAGACGCAAATTATCCAAACTTTATGGAATGTATGGATATCTTGAAGATTCAGAACAATTGGATCGTGTGGACAGGTTGGATTATGAGTCTGTTCTTTCCCGTACCGCAGACAGGTCTGGAATAGGGTATTCTTTGAGGAACCTTTCCGATATGCTTTGCAAACACCATGGAAAGAAGATCATCATCCTCATCGACGAATACGATAACCCCATCCACAACGCTTTCGGAAAACCGCATCACCAGGAAGTTCTGGGGGTTATGAGAGATATATTATCATCAGCATTGAAGGGAAACGACTCACTTGCTTTCGGGGTCGTGACCGGTGTGATGCAGATTGCGAAGGAATCGTTGTTCTCCGGTTTGAACAACCTGAGGGTAAACAATGTCTTCAGCGAGGATTTCGACGAGATGTTCGGATTCACCGCCGATGAGGTGAAGGCGATATTCGAGGAGTACGGCCATCCCGAGAAGTTCGAGGAAGCACGTGAATGGTACGATGGCTACAGGTTCGGGGATGCGGATGTATACAATCCCTGGAGTATAATCAACTACATCTCATCGGGTTTCGTTCCCAAATCCTATTGGCTATGGGAGGGTAACATGCGTCTGATCTCGGATGCGATAGGCCGGAACCCACGTTTCATATCCTCTGTATTGGCCCCGTTGTACAACGGTGAGACCTGTAGAATCCAGATCAATGAGAGGGTCACATTCTCCAATATCCATCTGGACTACAATCTGGTCTCCATCCTTGTCGCATCCGGTTACTTCAAGGCGGTGTTCATCAAAGATAGTACTTACGACATAACCATCGTCAACAAGGAGGTCAGGGATGGATGGATCGAGCAGATACTTGACGATTCCATGGATCCCATGGGAATGAACAGGATATCTTCCGCTTTTCTATCAGGGGATCCCGATGCTGTCCGTTTCGAACTGTCCGATTCCTTGGACCGCATCACCGACCGCAAGGTGATGATCGATGAGGGACGCTACCAGTCATTGGTCCTAGGACTGTTGGACTGCTTGAAGGACACCTATTTCGTCAGGGCGGAGTACGCAGGTGGAAACGGGTATGCGGACATAGTCCTGATCCCACGTAACGGAAAGGGACCCTCGGCCGTCATCGAGTTGAAGAACGCCGCACCCGGAACGGATGACGGATCCATGGATGCCATATCCAGGAACGCGTTGGAGCAGATCGTGAACCGTCGCTACTTCTCAGACCTCTCGGGGGACATACACCTCTACGGCATCGCCACCCGTCAGAACGATGTCTTCATCTCACACGAGAAGATTTATCGTTGAGTTTTCTGAAGAGGGTGAATCACCCTTCCTTAACTGAAACCACAACATTTAAGGTATTACCCCGTGAGATATCACTCGATGTTGATATCCACGAATATGTTGGATGCCATGTTGTAATCCAGAGCTATCGTGGCATCGCCCATCAAGATGATGCGGGGACCACCATCCGAGAGGATGGCATCGATCGTGATCATCCTGCCAGGGACGAATCCCATGGAGACGAGTCTTTTCACGACGGAAGAATCATCGGATTTGACGTAAGAGATGACACCCTTGTCGCCACGTGACAACTGGTTGAGGGGACACACCTCGATCTCACCCTCTGAGATAGCCTTACAGGGGGATTTGCAACTCTGGCAATCGGAGTCCACGGGAGTACCCATCATATGGCACATCTTGATTGCGGAGTTGTCGGAGAGTGCATGCTCCAGTCTGCAGGCCTCATCATGTGCGTTGTCATGGTCGATGTTGAGGTAGTCCATCAGGAAGCGTTCCAGGACATGGTGCTTCTTGCGGAGCTGACGTGCGTAGTCCAGACCGACCGGTGTGAGCTGGACGCCCTTGTACTTCTCGTAGATGACGAGTCCCTCTCCGGCGAGGACCTTGATCATCTCACTGACACTGGCCGGTGAGACGTTCATGAAGGAGGCAAGTTCTGTCGTTTTGGCGAGACCTTCGCCTTCAGTCAGTCTGAGGATGTTGATAAGGTAGTCCTCGCGGTTTCCAGTGGTCATCATCAGTGAAATGTGCAGGCCGTTAATAAAGATTTAGGATAAACGAAATCGTTGATTAATCAAGAAAAATGTTTGGGTGCGGGCGTACCCGCACCTGGTTTCACTCTGCAGGTTTGTCCTTGAGTGCTTCCTTGTCGGCCTTCAGCTTCTCGATGGCCTCGTCGCACTCCTTAACCTTGGCGTAGTACTCGTCGAGGAGATCCTTGGAGACTTCCTCTCCTTTCCTGAGGATCTCGATGACCTTCTCTCCAAGCTCCTTGGCGATGTCCTCGATCTTCCTCTCGTTTTTCCTGATCTCGGAATCGAGTTTCTCGTTGTCAATGGCCTTTCCGAGTTTGTCATCAGCGTTCTTGACGCTTTCCTTGACCTTGTCCATGAATCCCATGATATCACTCCACGAGTTTGTGGTACTCGTACGCCGGCTCCCCTGCGTTGAAGCAGTACTGGATCGTGGCGAACTGTCTCTTGAAGTCCCTTACATCCTCTTTAACCTTGGCAGGGTCCTCCTTCTTTACGATGACCCTTGCGATGAACTCGGCGACCTGTTTCATCTCGCTCTCCTTCATTCCGAGACGGGTCATCTCCTGGGAGCCGAGCCTGAGACCGGAGGGCCTGACGGCACTGGTGTCCTTGGGGAGCATGTTCTTGTTACAGATGATGTTGGCATCCTCGAGCAGCTTGGCGCAGTCCTTTCCGCCTCCGAACTTTTCGACGTCGACGGCGATGGCGTGGGACCTGGTGAATCCGAGGTCCTCGCAGAGGACGGGGACACCGAGTTCGCAGAGTGCGGAACCGAGAGCACGGGAGTTCTTGCATGCCTGGGCTGCGTAGTCCTTCGCGTAGACATCCATCTCGGCGAGTGTGACGGCAAGGGCGGCCATGGCGTGGAGGTGGTGACTGGAGGTCACACCGGGGAACACGGCCTTCTGGAGCTGCTTCTCTTGTTCTTCCGTAAGGTTCTGTCCGAGGAGCATTCCGTGGTTGGGTCCGGGGAATGTCTTGTGGGTGGAGGATGAGACGATGTTGACTCCTTCCCTGAGGGGGTCGTGGAACTGTCCTCCGGCGATGAGACCGAGGACGTGTGCGCAGTCCTCCCATACGAGACATCCGATCTCGTTGAAGGTGTCCTCCAGCTCCTTGAGGGGCGGGGGGAACAGGAAGACGGAGAGTCCGAACTGGGCGATCTTCGGCTTGACCTCCTTCAGGAGTTTGATGGTGCCGTCGACATCCAGGTTCATGTCGTGCTCGTTCCAGGGGTAGTTGACGGAGTTGACAGCCCTCTGTCCGAATGCACCGAACTCGCAGGTGGAGATATGTGCTCCCTGTGCGAGTGCGCAGGTGGTTATGGTGTCGCCGGGGTTGGCGAATGCGAACAGAACAGCCATGTTGGCGACGGTTCCGGAGATGGGTCTGACATCTGCGAAATCAGCGTTGAAGACCTTCTTTGCAAGCTCGGTCGCCTTGATCTCGACCTCATCGACGTAGATGTTACCCTGGTAGTAGCGCTTACCGGGGAGTCCCTCTGCGTACCTGTCGGCGAGATCGGAAATCAGCATCTCCTTGGCGAGGGGGCTCATCAGGTTCTCGGAGGCGATCATGGGGATACAGTCCTCGAACCATTTGTTGTGAGCCATGACTTTCTCTCTGATGAACTTGGCATCTTCCATAGTCATGCGTATCAACGGCTAATAGTCAAACTTGGATAAAAGCATGCGAGTAAGCTTGACACTTGGGGACGGAATATCACTTACCAAAAAATTGGTAGCTACGCTGTTTTTAAGTTATGTCCCGTGTTATCCCCCCTAAGAAGAGTGATTCGATGGAATTCGAGAAGGCACTTGAGGACATCAGGAACGGAAAGCCCATCCTGGTCTACGATTTCGATGACAGGGAGCGTGAATGCGATCTCACGGTGGCATCACAGTTCGTCACGTTCGAGACTCTCAGGATGATGAGGAAAGATGCCGGAGGTCTGGTCTGCACGACCCTCCCCTACGGGAAGGCGATGGAGCTCGGTCTCCCGTTCTTGTCCGATGTGTTCTGGGACGATGTCGAGAAGTACCCCCTGCTCAAGGCCATGGCACCCACAGACATCCCCTATGACAGGACGAAGTCCTCTTTCGGAATCACGATCAACCACAGGGACACCTACACGGGAATCACTGACAAGGACCGTGCACTCACCATCAGCGAGTTCGCCAAGACCATATTCAAGGATGCGGACAAGAGCGAGGTCGTCGAGGAACTGGGCAGGAACTTCCGCGCACCCGGACATGTCCATCTCCTGAACACATCCGAGAGGATACTTGTAACCAGGTTCGGTCACACGGAGCTGTGTACCGCCATGATGTACATGGCCGGCGTAATGCCCTCCGCGACCATCTGCGAGATGATGGGCGATGATGGCGGATCCATGACCAAGGACAAGGTCAAGGAGTACGCTGATGCACACGGCATAACCCTCATAGACGGTTCCAGGGTCGTCGAGGAGTGGAAGAAGTTCGTGGAAAGGACCGGACTGGATGTGTGAATCCATGGTCCGTGTGATGGCTTCCGGCGTCTTCGACCTGATACACACAGGTCACGTATCGTATCTGGAGCAGGCCAAGTCCTACGGTGACGAGCTCGTCGTCGTGGTTGCCTGCGACTCCACTGTACGTAGGAGGAAGCACGAACCCATCACACCGGAAGCGATGCGTGCACGTATCGTCGGGGCGCTCAAACCGGTCGATATGGCCATCATAGGAAGGGATGGCGACATGTTCGAGACCGTGAGGGAGCTCAGACCCGACGTCATCGTCCTGGGTTTCGACCAGACGTTCGATGAGGTCGAGATGAGGCGCAGACTCGAGGGAATCGGGATGGGCCATGTCAGGGTCCTGAGGGCTGATGAATGCGCCGATGACCTCAACGCTACACGCAGGATAGTTCAGAAGATACGCAACGGAGGTGCAGACCAATGAAGATAATCGGTATCGCCGATACCACGTTTGCAAGATACGATATGGGCCGTTCCGCGATAGACCAGCTCCAGAAGACGGGCACGGGCTTCAGGATCGTCAGGTACACCGTTCCCGGGGTGAAGGACCTGCCTGTGGCGAGCAAGAAGCTGATAGAGGAGCAGAACTGCGATATCGTTATGGCATTGGGGATGCCCGGCCCCATGCAGAAGGACAAGATGTGCGCTCACGAGGCATCGACAGGACTCATACGTGCCCAGTTGATGACCAACAAACACATTATCGAGGTTTTCGTCCATGAGGATGAGGCCAAGGATGACGCAGAACTGGCTTTCCTTGCTGATAGCAGGGCCAGAGAGCATGCGATAAACGTTTACGACCTGTTGTTCCGTCCAGATAGTCTGACCAAGAGGGCTGGTACCGGACTCAGGGAGGGGTTCGCCGACGCGGGACCCGTTATGCAGAGATGAGTGATTGAAATGAAGGCATACAAGATTGGAATGGTAGTGGCAGAGTTCAACTACGAGGTAACATCCCTCATGATGGAGAGGGCCAAGGCCGAGGCTGAGTTCCTCGGTGTCAAGATCACCAGGGAGATCAAGGTCCCCGGAGTCTTCGAGGTCCCGATGGCCACCAAGAAGCTTCTCGAGCAGGATGACATCGATGCCGTCATCACACTCGGTGCTGTGATCACCGGTGAGACCAAGCACGATGAGGTCGTCGTCGCTCAGGCATCCAGGAAGATCATGGATCTCGGTCTTGAGTACGGAAAACCCGTCGGATTCGGAATCAACGGACCCGGAATGACCGAGCTCCAGGCCATGGACAGGATCGAGAAGGGACGCGATGTCGTCGATGCTGTCGTCAAGATGCTGCAGAGACTCGATTTCTGAAAACCAAGGGGGTTACCCCCCATTCTTCTTCATTTCATAATCTGGGACCTACGCCATTAGGTAGATCCTTTTTGACGACTTTCAGTACCGTTGCAACAGGGATGCCTGTTTTTATTGATATGGATACGCAACCCTCCCCATCACCGTACATGTCCCTGATTTTGTCGCTTTCAGGGTTGGATGAATGGTTCGAACGTTTCCTGCGGTCGATGCTCCCTTCCATCCATGAACGGGTCTTGCAGTTCGGACATCTCAGCGGGGTGTTTTCCGTTCTTTGGAACCATTCATGACCACATTGGCAGCATCTGTTTGTCACAGAATCATCGTTCCAGTGGTATGTCCCACATGATGGACAACGGATGGGGAATTCAACACCGCTATTCCACTTATAGAGGCATCTCTTGCAATTTTTCTCAATATCCATCTGTATCGTATCCTTTGGATGTATGCTCCAATATACTGTACTGATATTTAACATTGGTTGGATGATATGTACAACTGATAATTTACTGGATATTGAATGGAGAGAGTTTACTAGTAAACATTTGTTATAACTACTAGTCTAATCTCGAAACATTTGATCTTATTATCTATTAAAATTAGACAAATATCTAATGACAATAAAGATTAACCAAACTATAGTAAGGGATTATTACACACATTGACAATTATGAACAGTATTTGAAATAGAAAACCGACGATTGTTCACATGTGATTCAATGATTCACAATATCGTAAGAAGTGGGGATAACGACGTGATCAGGCG
>JAGBGN010000067.1 GCA_017935945.1 Candidatus Methanomethylophilaceae archaeon
GCCTACGAGGTCCTTTCCGATCAGGAGAAGAGACAGCTCTACGACCAGTACGGTCACGACGGTGTCAAGCAGCAGTTCGGAGAGGGAGGGTTCTCCTGGGACAACTTCACCCGTGCGGACGACATCAGCGACATATTCGGAGACATCTTCGGAAGCATGTTCGGTGGCGGGGGACGTCGCGGGGGAAGGTCCCGCAACTCTCCTGCACAGGGCGAGTCCCTCAGATACGATCTGGACATAAACCTCAAGGACGTTCTCTGGGGGAAGAAGGTCAACCTGGAAGTGCCCCACACCGTGCTATGCGAACCCTGTAAGGGTACCGGTGGAAAGGACGGCAAAGTGTCCACATGTTCCAAATGCGGTGGTTCCGGACAGGTGCAGACTGTCCGTCGCACACCCCTTGGAAACATGGTCTCCATCAGCGAATGTCCAGAATGCAATGGCAGGGGACAGTCAGCTGCTGAGAAGTGTCCCCACTGCCGTGGTGCGGGACGTATCACCAAGGATGCGAAGATCGACATCAACGTGCCGAAGGGTATGGAAGAGGGCATGAGGCTCAGGGTGTCCGGCGCAGGTAACGCAGGCTACAACGGTGGCCCTGCAGGCGATCTGTTCGTCGTCATCCACGTCAACCAGGACAAGGTCTTCGACCGTGACGGTCCGAACCTCTGGACAGGCGTGACCACCAGTTATCCCAAACTGGTACTCGGAGGAGAGGAGAAGGTGTCCACACTCGATGGGGATGCCGTGGTCCTGACGATTCCCTCGGGAACCCAGGTCGGTACCGTGTTGAGGATCCCTGGAAAGGGTCTTCCCAGGAGCAACACATCGTCTTCCCGTGGAGACCTCATGGTACGCGTCATGGTATCCGTTCCGAAGAGTGTCTCCGATGAGGAGCGCGAACTGCTGCAGAAGCTGGATTCGGCAGCCGGTAAGGGTAAGCCCAAGAAATCCAAACTCCGTGAGAAGATCGGAGTCTGAAACCGAAACGACCGGGATTCCGGTCGAATCCCCATGGTCGGTCCTTTTCCGATCATGGGTTCCTTCATAATTTCTGTGTAGATGGATGATTGTTAGAATGGAATGGCGCCGAGGGAGAGATTCGAACTCCCGAGGACAAGTCCAGCGGTTTTCGAGACCGCCGCCATACCGGGCTTGGCTACCTCGGCTCTGAACCTCCCAAGATAATCGCCATATTTATAACTGTTTGAACGGAATTCCAAGGCTTCAGGGCATGATCCGATGTTATCATAGCCATTTTTCATTAGAAATGGATGTGGCGTCATATGGGTACGGGGTATTCTGCAGACTGTGTCCGCGGGATGTCAGATGACAACCTACCCATTGGATCTCAGTCGACTCCTATCTGCAACAAATGCCCTTCAAATCAATGATGTAACTTGATTTCAAGGTCTATGGATCATTTCCCCTTCCGAATCCATGCTATGGAGAGGTTTAAGCGTAGAACCGTGATGGCATGCCGATACAATGGCCGACATCATATCAGATATCAAGGCTGCGAAAGTCCTGTCTATAGACCTGTCCGTACTCAGTACATCCACCAAGGATTCCGCCCTCAATGCGATGGCAGAAGCGTTGGATGCACATCGTTCGGAGATCTTGGAGGCGAATTCTCTGGATATGGAGCAGGGAAAGGCCATGTTGGATGCAGGTGAGATATCCGGTTCGATGTACAAGAGATTGAAATTGGACGATTCCAAGATAGATGGTATGATTGCAGGTA
>JAGBGN010000068.1 GCA_017935945.1 Candidatus Methanomethylophilaceae archaeon
CTTGACCGTCATCGGGATGTTCATCCTGATTCGAATCCTCGGATGTCTCAGGTCCCTGTTCATTCCCATCATCCTGCTGTTGTTGCTCATGATCCTGGTCCCTGCGTTCATCCATGCTGTCATCGGAACTGTCGTCATCCGATTGTTCCTGTTCCATCTCCTGCTGCTGAGGTTCCGTTTCCTCGGATTCATCCTTACGACGGTGTTCCAGACACAGTCTGACAGCTGTACGTAATTGTTCCATCCCGGCCATATCTAGACCGTCCAATGCGGACAATGCGATTGCCACATTGAGTACGGCGACATCCCCACGATGCCCCTCCACATGCATCTCCTTGCAAATCTTGGATATCATGTCCGGATAATCATTAGGTACCGTCGGATTGAGTAGACGAGCTGAATCGATACGCGACCTGAGGACAGCCTCCTTCCTGGACACTGAACTTTCGATGGATGATGGGTCCCTTTCATTGGCAAGGTTCAACATCATTATCGAACGGTGAACCTCTTCCGAATCCGTGTTGCTGGTGAACACACAGATGTCGAAACGGTCCAGGATGTGTTCGGGAAGTGGTCCCTCATCGGGATCCATGGTGCATATCAAACGGGAATCGCAGGGATAATCCGAACTCAGACCTCCGATCTCGGCCCTTGCGACACCTTCTGAAACGGTTTCAACTATGGCGAACAACGTTCCGTTATCCATGAGGTTTGCATTATCGACGATGATTATGCCACCATTCGAACGCGAGAATATCGAATTGGAACGAACACATTCCCCTGTGCCGATCGCCACCTCCATGTCCACAGAACCATACAGCGATTCCAGGGTTACGTTGACCGGCACCTCTATCTGGCAGATCCCGGGGAACAGACGTGAGACGCCACGCGCCGCCACACTCTTACCTGTGCCCGAGGGACCGCATATCAGCATGGTGCGTACATCCCTGGACGACAATAGACAGCATATCCCATCTATGGCATCATCCATGTTGACCATGCATGATAATGGAAGATGACTCATCTCAGACCCTCTAAGGCAGACCTCATCCATTGCTCCAAAGATGTGATGTCGAGGTTGGAATCCTGGAACGGGTTGCGCCTCATGCGATGGGGAAGGACCAGATGCGAGACGGAGACCACATCCTCCGAATCTATCCTGTCCCTGCCCTCCAATGCAGCTTTCGCACAGGCGGTCTTTATCAATGTCAGATCCGACCTATGACCATCAACCCCCAAGTGGATGGATGTACGGGCTGCCATCGTCACCGCATCATCATCGATGATTATGTCATCCACCGCATCCCTGGCGTTGACTATCATATCACGAAGCTCCATGTTGCTTTGTTCGTATTTCTGATTGAATGCTTCGGGATCCCTCTCAAACTCCATGCGCCTGCGGATGATCTCCGACCTGCGTGACTCATCCTGCTCCCCTTTGATATCAACCATCAATCCGAACCTGTCCAACAACTGGGGCCTCAGGTCTCCTTCCTCAGGATTCATCGTTCCTACCAACACGAAACGGGAGGGATGGTTGAATGATACTCCCTCCCTCTCCACATAGTTCCTGCCCATGGCTGCCGCATCGAGGAGAAGATCCACTATGTGATCGTCCAGGAGATTCACCTCGTCCACATAGAGTATGTTGCCATTCGCCTTGGCCAATATCCCTGGTTCGAATTTCTTCTTCCCCGTACTTATGGCGTGTTCGATGTCCAATGTACCTGTGACCCTGTCCTCTGTCGAACTCAACGGTAACTCAACAACCTCCATCGACATGTTGTCCGGTTCAGCAGTACCAGATGCCATGGATTCCATGCAATCCGGGCAGAATGAATCGCCGTCACCCCATGAACATCCGCATTGGCACCCTTTCACGACCGCCCTGTCCGGCAACAACCCCGCCAGTGCCCTGACAGCAGTAGATTTGGCCGTTCCCTTCTCACCGCGGATGAGCACCCCGCCAATACGCGGATTGACCGTGTTGAAAATCAGGGCATTCTTCATGTCTTCCTGGCCCACTATGGCCGTGAACGGATACTGTACTCTCCTACTCATGGGTCGTCATCCTCCATGTTCAAAGGTGAGATCGGCAAAATGTACCTGCCAACCTCGGTTTCAACAATCCTGGATTCGACACCATACACCTCGCGTATGTTCTCCTCCGTGATCGTCTCCTCGGGAGGTCCGTGGGCGTGTATGCGCCCGTTCTTCAGCATGATTACCCGGTCTGTGTAATTCAGAGCCAGGTTCATATCGTGCAATGCGACTATCATGCCGGATCCGTTGGTACGGATGACCTCTCTCATCCGTATCATCGTGTTCATCTGATGTTTGAGATCCAATGCGCTTGTCGGTTCATCGAAGATGTAAAATGATGGACATTGCGCCAGAGAACGTGCGATGAACACCCTCTGCCTCTGGCCTCCCGAGAGATCTGTCACGTTACGCGATGCATAACGCGAAACGTTCATCAGGCGCATGGCATCCAATGCGTACTGTATGTCCTTATCGCGATAATTCCATGTGACATACGGTTTCCTTCCGAGGAGGACCGTCTCGAGGACCGTCGTATAGACCCCTGCATCAGAGGATTGTGGGACGTATGACACCAGTTTGGCAAAATCGGTCACATCTATGTCATGTACATCCGTACCGTCCAACATGACATTTCCCGATACCGGGGGCATTAGATCGCATATGGTACGTATCAGCGTGGATTTCCCAGAACCATTGGGTCCCAGCACGGCCGTTATCTCCCCGGTCTCCGCCTCAAAGGATATCTCGTCCAGGACATTGTGCTTTCCATAGCCCTGGACCAAATTCCGGACCTCGATCCTCATAGTTCATAACCTCCACGCATGCGCTTTATCAGGAAGAAGAAGAACAGACCGCCGATGACATACATGATTATACCAACGGGCAGATCATCCGGTGCGACGATTACTCTGGCCAATGCATCGCAGCACACCAGGATCAACGAGCCGAGCAAAGCTGAAATCGGTATCAGATAACGATTATCGTTACCGATTATCATCCTGACTATATGAGGCGCCATGAGTCCGACAAAACCAATAATTCCGGTAAATGCGATGCATGCAGACGAGATCATCGTGCACACCAGAAGGACCTTGACACGGAGTTTCTTCACATCGACCCCCAGATTCTTCGCCACATCATCACCACAGGACAATGTGTTCAGTTCGAAAGCATATGATTCCAACAGCACTATGCCTATCACAGCGATGGGGAGTACTATCATGACCGAACTCCAGGAAGCACCCCACATACCCCCTAGCAACCAATCCGTAATCTCCTTGAGTGTTCCCTCGTCCGAAACATACTTCAGATACGAAAGGACGGCCGAGAACAGATATCCGATTACCACCCCTGTCAAGATCATCGTCGACTTACTGGCAACCTTTCCCCTGATGGTAGATAATAGAATGAATGTTGATATCAGTCCGAATCCGAAGGCCATCACAACAGTGAACAACCACCCAACGGTGATCGTCTGACCCCAGATTGAAGCGGACATGTAATAGGTCGTACCCAACAAGGCAGGACCGAATGCAATTGCCAGCCCTGCACCGCACGATGCGGCAGATGACAATCCTAATGTGAAGGGATCTGCCAACGGGTTCTTCAGAATGCTCTGCATCGATGCTCCTGCCACTGCGAGACATGAACCCGTCAATAACCCCATGATGACCCTCGGAGCACGATAGCTGGTCACTATCACGGGGTAATAGGATTCCGAGGCGGGATCCACAACACCTGGCAACAGGTTGTGGAAAAGACTGCGCACAACATCCATGAACGGAACCATTATACCGCCCACTCCCAACGCCCAAATCGATGCAACTGCACAAGAGACCACGAGGATGGTCATAAAAACCACCTTCCTCTTGCGAGAGGTCTCAAAGTCGCGCACGATATCTACATCTGAGATGGCGATGTTTGATTTATTCTCACCAATCATGCCAAAACCTCGGAATCCGTTTTCATTCAGAAGTTCCAAACAAGATCTGTGTCGAAAGATGTTCCAGCGATCTTGTTGTAATTATTCATCGTCTCCATGACGTCGAAGTTAGAGTACGCATCGTTGTAGAGGGAGAGTGCGAACATCGCTCCGACCACTGAACGCATTCCACCGCAAATGTCGTTGGAAATATAGTAGACCTGATCGTTCTTCACAGCGTCTATCTGGTCCCATCCAGGTCTCGACTTCAAAGTCTCATCATATGA
>JAGBGN010000069.1 GCA_017935945.1 Candidatus Methanomethylophilaceae archaeon
CCCTCTCCTCGAAGGACATCTCGGCGGATCCGGGTCCGGCTCCCTTGATGTTTCCTGAGAATGCATCGGTGAGGATGTCCTGTCCTGCTGCGTAGAGCTTCATGGACTTTGCGAGCTTGGCTGCCTTCTGGAAGCACTCCCAAGCGGTTCCGTGAACGTCCGCGTTGTTCTCGCCCTTGTAGTGGGTCATGAACAGGTTGATGTCGTCTCCGACACGGGTGACGTAGAAGTCCTCGATGATTCCCTGCTTCTGAGCATCGGCGAGGATCTCCTTGCTGGCCTCCATCATGGAGGGGTGGGGCCTGGAGTGTCCGACAACGGATCCAACATCCGCCTTGATTACTGAAACGGTTACTTTCTCTGCAGACATGAGTTACACCATATCCTTGTTGGGTTCCTTTAAGGGTGGGCCATATAAGTAGTGTTCGCAGGCCCACGCGCGCGCGTGAACCATGGCAACTGATTTTATAGAGGAAGCAATCCGAGTAAGCAGAGGAATCAAATGACCGATACAATGAAACTTGTTCTCCTCCGTCACGGGGAGAGCATATGGAACAGGGAGAATCTATTCACCGGCTGGACCGATGTGGATCTCTCCGACACCGGAAGGGCAGAGGCCGCCTCCGCTGGAAGGATTCTCAAGGAGGAGGGTTTCGATTTCGATGTCTGTTTCACCTCTTACCTCAAGAGGGCGATTCACACCCTCAACATCGTCCTGGAGAAGATGGATCGTGAATGGCTCCCCGTCATCAAGACCTGGAAGTTCAACGAGCGTCACTACGGTGCACTCCAGGGTCTCAACAAATCAGAGACCGCAGCCAAGTTCGGTGAGGACCAGGTCAAGGTCTGGAGGAGGTCCTACGATGTACCTCCGCCGTCACTCGACCCCAACGATGCCAGGAACCCTGCGCTCAACGAGCAGTACAGGAGCATCCCGGAGCATCTCCTGCCCCTTACCGAGAGTCTGAAGGAGACCGTGGAGCGTGCCGTCCCCTACTTCGAGGAGGAGGTCAAGCCCAGGATGATCGCAGGTGAGAGGGTCATCATCGCCGCCCATGGAAATTCCCTCCGCGCACTCGTCAAGGTCTTCGAGGGACTTTCCGATGAGGAGATCGTCGGTGTCAACATCCCCACGGGCGTCCCGTTGGTCTACGAGTTTGACTCCGATTTCAACGTCGTTTCCAAGAGGTACCTTGGTGACGAGGATGCCGTCAACGAGAAGATGAACGCCGTTGCCAACCAGGGCAAGAGCAACTGAAACCGCAGGGTCGTGCATATCCGCACGACCCTCCTTTTCCAACAAATAGATTCAATCGCAGTTCTCGAACTGGCTATCGTACAGCGTCTTGTAGAAGCCATCGATCGCCAGAAGCTCATCATGGGTACCACGCTCGACGATGGAACCGTCCCTCATCACCAGTATCAGGTCTGAATCGACTATGGTGGACAACCTGTGTGCGATAATGAACGATGTCCTGCCGAACGTCAGGATGTCCATAGCCTCCTGTATCTTCTTCTCCGTCCTGGTATCGACCGAACTTGTGGCCTCGTCCAGTATTATCATGGGGGCATCACGGGCGAGTGCCCTGGCGATAGCGAGTTGCTGTTTCTGACCTGCGGACAGTCCGGTCTTCTCATCCAGCACGGTATCGTAACCCTGGGGGAGGGATTCCACGAATCCGTCTATGCCGACAGCCTGGCATACGGCCTCTATGGTGGAACGGGACATGTCCGGGTTGGTGAACGATATGTTGTCTGCCACCGTGCCCTCGAACAGCCAGGAGTCCTGGAGGACATAGCAGAACTGGTCATGCACCCATCCGCGGTCGGTGTCTTTGATGGAGGTCCCATCGATCAATATGTCCCCGGAGTCGATGTCGTAGAACCTCATCAGGAGGTTCGCGATGGTGGTCTTCCCGGATCCGGTGGGTCCGACTATCGCTATCTTGGAACCTGGTTCAACGACGAGGTTGAGGTTGTGGATGATCTCCCTGTCGGGTGTGTACGAGAAGCAGATGTCCCTGAACTCTATCCTTCCTGAGGATTGTTCCATGGGACCCTTGCCGGTAGTGTCAGGCATCTCATCCAGGTCCAGGATCTCGAACACCCTTTCCGAAGCGGATATGACCGACTGCATCCTGGAGATCGATTCGGATATGTGGACGACCGGATTCGTGAACAGGCGGACATAGATGATGAAGGCGACGATCGTACCGTATCCGATATCCCCATCGAGGATCAGGATGGATCCCACGATGCACACGAGGACGTACTCCATGTTGTTCAGGAAGCCCATCAGCTGCGGTACCATGGCTGTGACTATCCTGGCTTTCAGCATGGTGTCGTGGAGGTTCTCGTTTATACCTTCGAAGTCGGATCTGAAACCCTCCATCCCGTTGTAGGCACGGACGACCTCATGGTTCCCGTAGACTTCCTCCACAAGTGCGTTGAGTTCCCCGAGTCCTTTGGATTGCTGCCTGAAGAAACGTGTGGTCTTGGTCGTGACCAGGTACAGTATGACGAATCCCACCATCACGGGTATGACGGCCACGATGGTGAGAGTCACATCCGTTACGAGCATCATCAGGAAACCACCGATGAGCATCGTGATCGATGTGATCAGGTTGGTCACGCTTTCGCTGCATCCGTTGGAGACGGTGTGACAGTCGTTGGTGAAGCGGCTCATCACTTCGCCGGTCCTGTAGCGGTCCAGGATGGACAGCGGTACCCTGTTGATCTTGCTGGAAAGGTCTTGGCGCATGTTGGCGCCGACCATCTCGGACGATGCACCTATCACGATGTGCTGGACCATCGAAGTAATCACACCGGCGGAGTACATCGCTATGAGGATCAGAGAGATGTTGAATATCAGCCCGGTATCGAACGTCCCGTTGGTAATGCCAGATTGTATGGAGTCGGTGATGTCCGATATGTACTGCGGTCCGATGAGGGATAGCAGCGAGGACACCATGGCGAGGATGATACCCACGATCAGGTGCTTGCGATAAGGGCCCATGTATGAGAAAAGACGTCCGGCGGATGCACGCAGGTCCCTGGGTTTCTCCGCACGGGTCCAGCTGGGTCCCCTGCCACCTCCCACTCCCTTGGCCATCAGGACACCTCCGACAACATCTGGGACTCCGCTATGTCCCTGTACAACGGGCAGTTCTCCAGGAGTTCGGCATGGGTTCCGGAACCGACCAGACGTCCTCCATCCAGAACCAGGATCATGTCAGCATCCATTATCGTGTTGATCCTCTGAGCGACCACGATCCTGGTCGTCCCGGGTAGTTGTTCCGATATGGATTCCCTCAGGTTCCTGTCTGTCTTGAAGTCCAGGGCTGAGAACGTATCGTCGAAGACCATGATCCCTGCGCCATGGTAGATTGCGCGGGCGACGGATATCCTCTGCTTCTGACCTCCGGACAGGTCCCTGCCGTGTTGTGATATCTCCGTATCGAGTCCCTTTGGCAGTCTACGGACGAATTCGTCAGCCTGGGCTATGGAAAGCGCTCTCCACACATCCTCATCATCCACATCCTCCGGATTGTGTCCGAGGCACACGTTGTTCCTTACGGTATCCGAGAATACCGGAGCCTTCTGGGCCATGTAGCTGATTCTGGAGTGCAGGTCTTGGTACCTGTAATCTCTTACGTCCAAACCGTCGACAAGCACCGTTCCGGAAGTGGGATCCATGAGGCGGAGCACGAGCGAGGCCAATGTTGTCTTGCCGCTACCTGTGGGTCCGATTATGGCCACGAAACTGCCCTTGCCCACATCGAAACTGATGTCCTCCAGCACCATGCGGTCTGAAGAGGGGTATCTGAAAGACACGTTCCTGAACGACACGGTCCCGGCCTCCTCCGGGGGGTCATCGTTTCCCTCGTACATCGTGGGCTCGTATCCGATGACCTCTTCGATACGTGCCGATGAGACCATGGAACGGGACATCTCACGCATCATGAAGTTGAGGATGATTATCGAGTTCACGATCATTCCGGAGTATGCGGTGAACATGATCATCTCGGAGAAAAGCTCGATCTGGTCCATGTGGGATGAACCCATGATGACGGATGCTCCGATCAGGTATATGGCCAATGTGAGGAAGTTGTTGGCTCCAGAGGCGATTCCGGGCATGAGAGACATCACGGTGTTGAGGCGTATGTTGTTGGAGAGCATCTCCCCGTTCTCCGTCTCGAACCTGAGTTCCTGATGCTTCTCAGCATTGTATGCTCTGATGACCCTTATCCCTTCGATGTTCTCCTTGGAGGAACGTCCGATCCTGTCCATGAGTCCCTGGATCCTTCTCACACGCGGTATGCTGACACTCAGGACAGCGGCAAGGGACAGGATCACAACCAATACGGTGATGGTTGTGGCCGTGGTCCACATCCAGTTGCTGGTGCTGATGACGGCGATGGCCAGGATTGCGGTCAGAGGCGCCTTGACGATGGTGATGATGGAACGTGAATGGAACATCTGGACCGTGTAGACGTCGTTGGTGGAACGCGTGAAAAGGCTGGATGAGGAGAAACGGTCCATATCCTGCTTCGAGAATCTGGAAACGTTCTCGAACTGCTTCCTGCGTAGCGTCCTTCCGAGTGATGATGCGGCCTTGGCGGCACATGCACCGGCACATACCGATGCCAAAAGGCTCAGGAAGGCATAGAGCACCATGGTCTTCCCATGTGTGACTATCACATCTGTGGACGTCCCCATCTGCAGGGCAGTGGTGATGCGTTCCATGTACTGGGGTATGGTCAGGTCGAGAAATACCTGGGCGACCACGAGTATCATGCAGACCAAAATGAATATGCAATCCTTTCCTTCTAGATGTCTGATTATCAATCCAACCACCAATCTTTATCCTGGTAGAGTCCGACTCGACGATGGGCGTGTTTGTATTTTTATTGATACTAAGTTGGATACATGTCGGTTATTATTCTTATGCAGGGACAGCGGTCACCATGGGTTCTACTCAACTCAATCATCTAAGGTTTAATACCCCCTCTATAATCACGTGCGCATTATGACAGCAATCAGGGATTCCAGCAACATATCCGTCGAAGATGGTACAGCAACCATCCGCGGATGGGTCCAGGATGTGAGGAACCTCGGAGGTATCTCCTTCCTCACACTCCGTGACAGGTATGGCACCATCCAGGTGACCATGCCTAAGAAGAAGATCGACCCCGAGCTCTTCGGTCTCTTGACCGGATTGTCCAGGGAGTCCGTCGTCTCCATAACCGGAGAGGTCAAGGAGAGCAACCAGACCGCACTCGGTCTCGAGCTCATCCCCGCATCCGCCCAGGTCTACGGTGAGGCAGCGGTGCCCCTCCCCCTCGGAGTGGTCGACAAGGTCAGCGCGGAGATGGACACACGTCTCAACAACAGGTTCATGGATGTCAGGAAGCCCGAGGTCAAGGCAATCTTCGAGCTCAAGTCGATCATGGTGGACCTCATCCAAGAGGCTGTCAGGGAGAACGGATTCGTACAGGTCAACACCCCCAAGATCTCCGGTGCAGGGGCAGAGGGAGGAGCAGAGCTGTTCCAGGTCCAGTACTTCGACAGGCCCGCTTACCTTGCCCAGTCGCCCCAGCTCTACAAGCAGATCCTCATGAGCACCGGACTCGACCGTGTCTTCGAGATCGGCCCCGCTTTCCGTGCTGAGCACTCCAACACAAACCGCCACGTCACCGAGTTCATATCATTCGATGGTGAGATGTCCTGGATCGAGAACGAGGAGGAGGTCATGTCCATGATCGAAGAGATTATCGACCACGTCCTCAGGGGAATGGCCGAGCGCGGATCCAAGCAGCTCGAGATTCTCGGAAAGGAGATCGTCATCCCCGCACGCCCCTATCCCATCCTGACATACTCCGAGTGCCTCAAGATCGTCAACGATGCAGGACTCGACCTCAAGGATGGAGATGACCTGGGTACCGAGGGTGAGAAGATCGTCGGTGACCACATGATGGCACAGGGTAAGGACCTCTACTTCATTGCAGAGTACCCCGAGGAGGCCAAACCCTTCTACATCATGGAGAAGGATGGCACATCCTATTCATTCTCGTTCGACCTCGACTACCGCGGACAGGAGATCTC
>JAGBGN010000070.1 GCA_017935945.1 Candidatus Methanomethylophilaceae archaeon
GATCTCCACGATCTCCTTGATCTTGGCAGGACGTTTGGTCAGGATGACGATCCTATCGGACAGGAACACGGCTTCATCCACGGAGTGTGTGATGAAGATGATCGTCTGATCGGTCTTCTCGAGGATCCTGACGAGTCCGGCCTGCATGATGTTCCTCGTCTGAGCATCCAATGCTCCGAAGGGCTCATCCATCAGGATCACATCGGGATTGTTCACCAATGCCCTGGCGATTCCGACACGCTGTTTCATACCGCCGGATAACTCGTTGATACTGGAATCGGCGAAATCCTGGAGACCGACGATCTCGAGGTATTTCTCGGCCCTTGCCTTGCGCTCTTCTTTGGGCATACCGGCGATCTCGAGTCCAAGCTCGACATTCCTCCTGACACTCCTCCAGGGAAGCAACGCGAAATCCTGGAACACCATACCCCTGTCCGGTCCTGGACCGGAGCAGGGTCTTCCAGCTATGCTGATGCTTCCTGCAGTGGGTTCGAGGAGACCTGCGATCATCCTCAAGATGGTGGTCTTACCGCATCCGGATGGACCTACTATTGAAATCAGTTCACCCTTCTTGATGTCCAGATCGAAATCCTCTATGGCAACGGTAATCTTCTCGTCCTTCTGATACGTCTTACTGAGGTTGGCGATCCTGATGAAGGACTCGCCCTCCTGTACGCAGTCATTGCCCTTGCATGAATTGTTATCGTCCATCACTCGACCCCCATCCTCTTGGATATGTACTTCTGCAGGTACTCGGAAAGGGACGTGGTAAGGATACCGAGAACTGCGATCACGATCAACATGGCGAAAGTGCTGTCCCACATTCCGGACATACACATGTTCGAGATACAGTATCCCACACCGATTGCAACAGGGGAGTACATCTCGGCTGCGACGATACACATCCAACCTACTCCCAGTCCCACCTTGACACCGTTCATCACATACGGGATCGAACTGGGTGCCATGACCTTGGTGAAGACCTGGACCTTGTTAGCTCCTAGCGTCCTTGCTGCATCGACCAAGCTGGGATCGATCTTCTTGACACCGAATATGATGTTCGTCAACAACGGGAAGAATATTCCTATGAAGACTACCAGGACTGGACCCACACCGTAGCTGATACCATAGATGAATATGGGTGCCCATGCCATCGGTGCGATAGGCCTGAGTACCTCCACCACAGGAGTCACGAACGTGTTCAGGGTCTTGGAGAATCCGAGGATCAGACCGAGGGGGACTGCAACCACGAATGCAAGGAGGAATCCCTTGAGGAACAGCACGAGACTGGAGGAGATGTAATCCCAAGCGGATATGCCCAGGTATCCATCGGACAAGAAGTTCTTCAGTGCCTCGAAGGTCTCGGGGGATGTCGGCAACACCCTGCTGTCTATGAGTTCCGCTATGAACCACCACAGTTCAGCGAATATAATCAACGATGCGATGACCACAAGGATGTTCTTCCCCAACCTGTGGTATTTGTTGTTGCTATCGTACTTGAACGTCATGGTCACTCACTTCCAGCTGTGACGGCCTTCAGGTTGACCGCATTGATCGTCAACGGAGGTGCACCGAGGAGTCCGAAATCGGATTGTCCTGTGAGAAGGTCCTGTGCCACAGCCCCTCCATTTCCTACACCCCTGATGTTCACGACGAGATTGTAATCAGAGAAATATCCGAGTTCCTTAGCCACATTGAGTGCTATCTGATGGATATCACCGGAAATCGCCACGACATTGATCGTTGTCTTGGACTTCATCGGTTTTATGTTGCCCTCAACGGCATCCATGAGGTAGGAATCATCCACAAGAGCATTAGCGAACTCCGTACTGTCCTCGAATCCGAGTGACTGGATCTCGGTCTTGATGGTCTGGATCCTCTCGAGATCCGATTCCAATGATGCGATATCCTGTACGAGGGCATCAAGGGAACCTGAGTTGTTGTCATCAGAGTACTTGTAGACGACATTCTCCAGTGCGGCCTCGATAACATCCCTGTTGAGTCCGGTGGATTTCTCACAAATTCCCACGAACTCCTCGTACTTCTCGGAGCTCTTGTCTGCAAGTGCCTCGTTCACATACTTGACACCCTTCACGTAGGCTGTGAGGAACGCGACAGTGGCATCACGGTTGGAATCCATGAAATCGGTATATCCTGCGATTACACAGCATGCATGTCCGGGAAAGAGGTCGTTGGTCAGAACCATCTGCTGGTATTGGGAATCTGCAATGATCCTACTGTACTGTGGCTCCCAGAGGATGCCTCCATCGAGAAGGTGTGCATTGTTCTCTGTTGCCGCCTCCGCATTGTTGATGGTATCGGAGAAGTACAGTGTGTCTTTGCTTCCACTGGAACCTTCCTGATATTTGACGAACTTCAATCCCATGGAATCGGCTATCTGCTGCAGTTGAACGTGTTGGATAGTGGATGCACCTGGTGTTCCGAACACCTTTCCACCCCACCATTCCTTGTTGAATGTGTATGTTCCATCATCGTTCTTAGTCAAACAATCTTCCACAACGTACTCGCTTTTCAGATAAATGCCAGAACCATCCGTATTGACCCTGGCTACTGCCGAGACGATGCTCTGATATTCGTCATCTCCATCATCGGAAACAACGTAGATCCCCACTGCAAGGACCAGCATGATGCCGACGACGGCAACTACAGAGACTTTCGTATCCATGGCTTTCACTATGGTTACAATCTGGATGATTCTATATAACCCTGCTTGATAATAATTTCCTAATTAGGAAATAAATCATAAACCCAGTTACTTTACGCATAGGATAAGATGTTAAGACCATCTATAATATCTCCAATAAGTGTTTCGGGGCGTATATGAGAGGTGATGTGGTATCCAACCTTGTGGGAAAGACTGGAACCGGTCTGGCACTGCAGGAGGTCCTATATGGATTCATAATGGCGCTGATTTTCGTCACGGCAGCCAGGATTGGTATCCTCAAATACGATGATGCCACCGACCTCATCATCCTTATAGTGGGCATGAACCTCACATGGGGTGCCATCGATGCGGTGGTTTTCTACTTCATAGACACGATGAACCAGCGTAAGTACGTCCGTCTGCTGGAATCCGAGGACATCGATAGACAGGAACGCCTCGATGCCCTCCTCTCCGAATTCGGGGGAACTCCCATGGATGTGCTCGATCCCGAATGCGAGAAGATTATGTGCGAACGCATGCTCGACATGAAGGTCGAGAACGAATCTGAAAAAGCAAAGGATAGAAGAGATATGCGTCACAGCGCCATCGCGTGCTTCCTGATTACCGCATCCACAATCGTCCCCGTAATCGTCCCGTTGCTCCTCATAGGGGATGTGATGGATGCTCTGCTCGTATCCTCATGCCTATCAGCAGTGGTATTGTTCTTCGTCGGTTACATGACCGGTGGTGACCTGGGCCTCAACAAGATGAAATTCGGACTCATATTGACGGCAATATCGTGGGCCATAACGATAGTGGCCACAATCACAGGCGGATGAGAATGGATGCCGGAGGAAGTCCCCCGGGTTGAGTTTAAGAAATCAAACATCCCTGAACAGGGTAGCGTATTCCATCTTCTTGGCGCCGAAGTACTCTTTGCAGAACTCCGCGGTCTTCTCCGGAGGGAACTGCTTGCAAGAGAACACGTCGATGAACGCCCTGTCGGTGTCCTCGGCGAAATGACCTGCGATGCAGGAGGTCTCGATGAGCTGGATGAGTGAGTACCCCTGGACCTTGGGGTTGTCACCGAAGTGGACCGCGATGGGTTCACCGTATCTCTTCATCTCGATGTAATCCGCGAGGTCGATAGCGAACTGCTTGATGACCTCTCCATCGGAGATCTTCTGGTGGTCGCACTCGCCGAGATCGACGGCGATGTGGAGACCCCAGTGGTTCTCCGTGTTGTACTTGTTGATAGACTCCTCGTCGGAGAGGAGTTTGCCTGCGTGGGGGCTCATACTGTACATCGTAATCACACCTGGGGGCTCTCGCCCCCCTGTTAACACATGCATAGACTAACCATATTTCAAACAATCCCCAGGACATTTTTCGATTTGTTCCCAGGGAGACATATGAGGCGAGCATGTATCTCCCACGGGTCAAATGCAACAGTGGGAAACGTTTTCAACAGCCAAGGGATGGTGGAGGCGGATACCCATGGATAAGCCGAAAGTGTACTTCACCAGCATGAACTGCAAAGTCGGGGACAGCCTACTCGACAAACTCGACAGGTTGATCGTCGCAGCCGGAATTGAGGACATGGACCTCGAGAAGAAGTTCGTGGCTCTGAAGGTCCATTTCGGCGAATATGGGAACCTTGCATACCTCAGACCCAACTACTCCAAGGTTGTCGCGGACAAGGTCAAGGAGAAGGGCGGGATGCCGTTCCTCACGGACTGCAACACACTGTATGTAGGGAAGAGGAAGCATGCTCTGGAGCATATGGACACCGCCTATGCGAACGGATACGGCCCATTCTCCACAGGCTGTCAGGTGATCATAGCCGACGGTCTGAAGGGAACCGACGACGTGGAGGTCCCGGTAGAAGGGCAGTACATCAAGACGGCAAAGATCGGACGTGCGGTCGTTGACTCTGATGCCATCATCACCATCAACCACTTCAAATGCCATGAGCTCACGGGATTCGGTGGTGCTCTGAAGAACCTGGCCATGGGCTGCGCTTCCAGGAGGGGGAAGATGGAGATGCACTCCGCGGGGAAACCCGACATAGATCCCGATGCGTGCAGGGGATGCAGGAAGTGCCTTTCCGTATGCGCTCAGGATGCCATCACTATATCTGACAGAACCGCCCACCTTGACAAGGAGTCGTGTGTCGGATGCGGAAGATGCATTGGTGTCTGTCCCTTCGATGCCATCGAGGCCCAGATGGATGAGGACAAGGACATCCTGAACCACAAGATCGTCGAATACGCATACGCCGTGGTCAAGGACAAACCCAGCTTCCACATCACCGTCGTATCCGATGTGTCCCCGTTCTGCGACTGTCACGGTGA
>JAGBGN010000071.1 GCA_017935945.1 Candidatus Methanomethylophilaceae archaeon
CGATAGCTATCGACCTTGGTCAGAAATTCATGAACAAAGTGCCGAATCCACGTTTGATTGTTTGACCAAGGGATAACTGTCGTAATCGGACCATAGTTTCAACAATCGGTGGATGAGATAATCGATATCCAGGCTGGGGCTTCGACGTAGTCCATGTATTCGTCCGCGAATTGTTAGCTCCCCTTGTTTTCATGGAACCGTCAAGATTCGTTTATAAAGAATCGAGCCGAAGGAACGATATCCGTCCATCGATCGGACCATCAGTTAAGCATCCATTAAGCACCCAATGAGTACTAATCCATCAAACCACCCCCTGTTTTCACGGAACCATCAAGATTCGTTTATAAAGAATCGAGCCGAAGGAACGATATCCGTCCGTCGATCGGACCATCAGTTAAGCACCCGATAAGCATCCATTAAGCACCCGATAAGCACCATGATCAGGCCCAGAACGGAACATATCTGTACATACGTGTCGAAGTGTTCTCATCCACAACTTTGATCAAGTTCCTTGTTTTGGCTTCAGCTATCAGATTGGACATCCTGACCATATTGGTGTTGTTCCTTTCCAATCCAAAACGATCGCGTAAGGACGAATTCGTGAGGAATCCACCTTTGGAAAAACAGGAACACGCATGCATGTAACAATTCCACAGACGTTCCTCTATATTCATCTCTGTATAAGTGGTCGGAGCGGTCAGAACAACTCTGGTACCGTTATCATCGGAATACACAGTCGGGACAGGGAATATTCCCTTCTCACACGATTCCACGATCTTGTCCCAACCACTTCCAAGTTCTTCGCAGAGTTTCACCCTGCGCATCATGGTCGCCACCTTCTCATTCCTCGATCTAGGTGCCGCATCGATGAGTCTCTCCTTATCCACGAGTATTGGTCCCGGGTTGGATATCTCGACACGGTTGCTAAAAACCTCAATGGACAGATTCATCCCGGTAGTTCCCAGATCCTGGTGAATCATCGCATTGGCGAGGATCTCCCTTATCGCGACAACAGAATACTGTTCCCTCAGTTCCGCCTTGCCTGTTGTGATTACCTCGGATGATGGTAGCATGAGCATCAATGTGCGCATATTGTCTTCGAATCCCACGGCATATCCTCTGAAATCCTGTTCCTGACGTGCAATATCGGACTTGGAAGTGCCGTTGTATTTTATTATACGCAGAGCCCTGCGTCCAATCCTGTCGAACTTGGAAAGATCCTTGGCGAACAGCAACGCACCGAGAACCGTCACTGTATAGAGCCCGTTATCCTGCTTGACTATGACATCGTTGTCGACCAACAGATCCATGAGCGATTGCTCATTCGTGGGATCTGGTAGATTGAGCATCGTCAGAAACGAGTCGTGGGCCAGGAGATGGCGTACATCCCCAGGAGAGCAGTCCTCTACAGCCGCCATCATCTCCACACTCTGGCGGTTCAATGCAGACCACAACCTAGATGCCAGCTGCGGCCTGTCCATCAGTTTCT
The DNA here is from genome assembly GCA_017935945.1 of Candidatus Methanomethylophilaceae archaeon. Classification (GTDB taxonomy): domain Archaea; phylum Thermoplasmatota; class Thermoplasmata; order Methanomassiliicoccales; family Methanomethylophilaceae; genus Methanoprimaticola. The sequence goes on from JAGBGN010000071.1 coordinate 1,490, forward strand.
TCGTATAGCTACCATCGCGAATGTACTCACAGTTCTGGAATGCTACCGGACGGTGTTTCGAAGCATGGATGGTCAGAATCACAACACGATGATCATCTACGGTAGTTTCGTCGAAATAGAATTCGGCATTGTCCGACAGGTTGTTGTGCAACCAACTTTTCAATTCCTGCCCCTTCACCTTTTGGGTCTCGGGTTTGAATTCGGTTCCCAGTATCTTATGAGTGCCGTCTTCAACTCCCCAGACAACATATCCGTAGAAACGCTCCATCATTGCACAACTATTAGCTATCGCACTTATGCGCTCACCAATCATGGATGGTTTGTTGGTATCATGTTTGAACTCGAACCATTCTAATTCTGTTGGATGATCGACCAATTCCTTGACGAGAGCGCCTAAATCCTTCATGATGTCTCTAGTGTGGTAATGAGAACATGGGATATAATCTATCTGACATCCGGTGATTTTCCTAAGATCACTTCAATTCAAAGATAAAAGACAGTAGAGCGGACCAATTATCGAAAACACATTCGATTAAGTCTACCATCATCATTCATCCAATCATCATCGCCGATGCAAGGACGATTAAGCATTTGCTTAAGCAAACTTAATCTTAAGACCTAACATCCCCCATTTCATAAGATTACCGAACAGGCATCGATCCGGGGTTGACCACCATGATGAACAATAATGAATGGGAAGACCAGATAGTTGGAAGACGCATCACGAAAGATGAATGGAAAGGGGTGTTGAACGACCACAACGTGTTCTCCACGAAAAGCCTGATTCTCCTAAAACGTCTCACCGACAATCCTGATGGTCTCTCATGCAAAGAGATGTCCATCATATACGGTGGGAAATCAAAGGAATATCTTGCCATTTGCAACAACCAGAACAAGAAGGTCGCCAAATCCCTTGGCATATCCACTGACGGGAAGGTGTGGCCGATCATGTTCCTTACGAGACGGAACGACAATGGCAACTGGGTGTACAAGATCCGTCCCGAACTTGCCGAAGCCATCTCGGAATCTCCCGAGATTTTCGAAAACATCGATGCATCCCCCGTCATGAGATCCTCTGGAACGGATGAAGAATCCATGGAGGATAGATATAGACTCAACACGATACTCTACGGTCCGCCCGGAACCGGAAAGACATACAACGTCAAGCGGATGGCCGTCGAGATCGTCACCGGCGAAGACATGACCGATACTGACAGGGATACCATCAACAGGATGTATGATGAATTCTCGGATCAGAACCTCATCGACTTCGTCACATTCCATCAATCCTATGGATATGAGGAGTTCATAGAGGGGATCAAACCCTGTTTCGATGGCGATGACAACGGCAGGTTGGAATACTGCATAGAGGACGGAGCGTTCAAGAGGTTCTGTAACAGGATCGCGAATGCCGCCCATACCGGTGCACAGAGTATGAATGCAGACCCCCAGATCTGGAAGGTATCTCTGATGAAGACGGGAGACAATCCGATCCGTGAGGAATGTCTCAGGAACGGTCACATCAGACTGGGATTCAATGTGAATGATCTGGACAATCTAGAAGAGTATGAAGGTGATGGTAAGATCATCATCAACTCTTTCATCAACAACATGTCGATAGGCGATATCGTCCTGTCCTGCTATTCTCAAAAGACAATCGATGCCATCGGCATAGTGACCAGCGAATGCAGGATC
>JAGBGN010000072.1 GCA_017935945.1 Candidatus Methanomethylophilaceae archaeon
GGTGCATCGTACGGGTCGACCGAGTCGGTGGTCACGATGGAGCAGTCCAGTCCGAACGATTCGCCGTGCTCCCTCAGCCTGTCGGCGAAGAACCCGTTGGATTCGAGATCTGCCCTGTCGTACAGTATCCAGCAGTCCATGTCATCCCACCGTGCGGATTATGTGCTCCAGGATGTCCACGGAGACATCGTGGCCGGTGCAGTCCAGCATGTTCCTGATGTGGGCGTTGGAGTTGACCTCGCAGACCACGGGCCCGTCCGACGTCCTGATGATGTCCACCCCGGCGAAGTCCGCTCCCACCGCCTCAGCTGCGGACACGGCGAGTTCGGATTCCTCGTCGGTGGGTACGTACCTGTGCATGGTGCCGCCTATGGTGGCGTTGGACCTGAAGTCCCCCGGGGGTCCGCGGCGCTCAACCGCCTCCACGGCCCTTCCGCCCACGACCTCCACGCGTATGTCGGTGGCACCGCATTCGATGTACTCCTGCAGGATCCTGGGGCGCGCGTCCGTGAAAAGGGATGCCAATTCATCCATGCCGTGGACCAGGTGCACCTGCTGTCCGAAGGACCCGAAGCAGTCCTTCACGACCATCGGGAACCCCAGGGCATCCACCGCCCCCTCCAGGAACGATAGGTCGCTGTATCCGATGTTGTCGAAGGTCATGGGACAGGACACCGTACGGGGTGTCGGGACACCTGCCGAGAGGAGTGCCAGATGTGTCAGGCACTTGTCGTCGCACACGCGGATGCAGTCAGACGGGTTGAACACCCTGTGGCCGCATAGCTCGATGTCGGCGGCGAGACGGACGTCCTTGTCCCAGAAAACGACGAAGTCCACATCGCCCAGCGAACGTGCCAGCGCATCCCCGTCACCCAATGGGACGGTCAGGTCGGTGTTCATCAGGCGTGTGAGTCCGATGTCCATGGCATCCGCCGCGCGGATGAGCATCTCCGCGGGTTCGTCATGCTTCCCCCTCGGGAGGAAGCCGTTGGTGACGACAGCACCCTTCATGCCGACTACCATGGGTCAACCCATATAAAGGGAGTTGCGGATTGTCCGTCGGAGATTGTATTGGACCAGGATGGGAATAGGTACTGGTTGGACAGCTTGAAGGGCAAGGGCGTGAGGCCCGGGCTCGAGAACATAGAGGAACTCCTGCACAGGCTGGGGGACCCGCAGGTCGGGATGCGCACGGTGCACGTGGCGGGTTCGGACGGGAAGGGCTCCGTCTGCGCGATGGTGGAGTCCATACTCCTCGCATCGGACATGCTGGTGGGGATGTTCACGTCGCCCTCGATAATGAGGGTCAACGAGAGCATACGCATCGGCGGCGAGGAGATCGCGGACGACGACCTGGAGGACGTGCTGTCCTTGGTGCGTCCGCATGTGGAGGCGATGGCGGCGGAGGGCATGGAGTGTACCTCCTTCGAGGTGCTGACCGCGACCGCGTTGCTGCAGTTCCACAGGGTGGATGTGGACATCGCCGTGGTGGAGGTCGGCATGGGCGGGAGGCTGGACAGCACCAACGTTGTCGTCCCGGAGGTCGTGGCCATCAACAACGTCTGCGTGGAGCACAGGGAGTTCCTGGGTGACAACCTGAGGGACATCGCCTACGAGAAGGCGGGTATCATGAAGCACGGGGTCCCGTGCGTGACCGTCAACGAGGGTGTGGTACTGGACGTCCTGGAATCTCGTTCGGACGAGGTCGGATGCACGTTGAACGTGGTCCGCAGGTCCGAGGTGGAGGTCGTCTCCAGCAGGCCCGACCAGATAGACATGGTCTACGGGGGAGTCGCCTACACCGTGGGGTTGCCCGGGAGGCACCAGGCCTACAACGCCGCACTGGCGATAGGCACCGTCTCCATGCTCTCCGATTTCCACGACCGCATCGAGGAGCATGTCCACGAGGGTCTGGAGAACGTGGTTTGGCCCTGCAGGATGCAGAAGATGATGGGCATGCCCGTGGTGGTCGATGTGACCCACACCGTGAACGGTGCGGAGTGCCTGCGCAGGGACATCGAGGAGATCTATGGATCCGTCCTGCTGGTGATAGGCATGCTGGGGGACAAGGACTTGGACGGTGTGTCCAGGGAACTGGCCGAGATAGCCGACAGGGTCTACGTGACCGCTCCCGACTCCCCACGCGCGGCACCGTCCGAGAGGATGTTCGAGGTCATGTGCCAGTACCATGACGATGTCACCGAGTTCTCCGACGTGGCGTTCGCCATGGATGATGCCATGGACACCCGTGGGGACAGCACAATACTGGTGACCGGTTCTTTCCGTATGGCGGAGGATGTTCTCAGATGGCTGATGGACAGATCGTCGAGGTCCTGAACCTCCTGGCCGAGGACTATGAGGACGATGCGGCCTATCCCGGCCGTTCCTCGGAGGGGTTGAACCCGGAGTGGCCGTGCGATCCCTTCCATGTGCTGATAGCCACAATCCTGTCCCAGCGCACCAGGGACGACAACACCCGCAGGGCATCCGACAATCTGTTCCACAGGTTCGGTACCCTGGAGGAGATAGCGGATGCCGATCCCGGGGAGGTGGCCGAACTGGTACGTCCGGCGGGGTTCCCCAAGCAGAAGGCGAACGCCATCGTGGACTGCTGCAGGATGCTCAGGGATGAATACGGTGGTGTGGTTCCGGAGGATACCGACGAGATGATGAGGTTGCCCATGGTGGGCAGGAAGACCGCCGCATGCGTCCGTTCGTACGCCATGGGGATACAGTCCATCTGCGTGGACACACACGTCCACAGGATATCCAATCTCATGGGGCTGGTTGATACAAAAACCCCCGAGCAGACGGAGTTCGCGTTGATGGACATAACCCCCGAGGAGAGGTGGACGGACATCAACCGCTTCATGGTCAGGCACGGTCAGGTCGTGTGTCTTCCGAACCATCCGCATTGCGAGAGGTGCAGGTTGACCCATCTGTGCAGGTATGCCGAGGAGAACGGGTTTTGAGTCCCCGGTTCCATGTTGGGACGGTTGGAACCGTGTCTTTGTCCATCATCCATCGAAATGAAGAGTCGGACCGGGTCTGTAAAGACCGTTCACACGATTGCATGGATATGGATGATACAATCGATTCGGAGATTTCAGAAACCACCGATGAACACATCATATTCGGAGATCTATCTTCTCTGAGAGTACGGTGGGCTTCTTGTTGCGGAATGCGATTCCGTAGATGAGAGTACGGCCTTCAAGTCCGTGGAGGTAGTCCCTCTCTTTGATCTGTTCCAGGGCCTTCATCGCGGATGTCTCGGCAGTTTCATCCGAGGAGTCGATGGGGATGCGCTTGATCTCGATGACGATGTTCGGGAAGTCACCGTATCTGCGCTCCAGTCTGACATCGTATCTTCCGTTGCCTTCCTCGAGATCCGCTTTAACCGTGTACCTTCCGTTGAGGTACATCAGCATGCCTGTGACGAACGCTTGGTATGAATGCTCGTCGTTCAGCATGGCGTTACCTGCGGAGGAGGCGAACAGGTTGTATAGGCGCTTCTCCAC
>JAGBGN010000073.1 GCA_017935945.1 Candidatus Methanomethylophilaceae archaeon
CCCTATTGTTGAGCAGGGTATGAATCCGCACGGCCGGAGGCCCGTGCGGGATTATCGATGGTAGCGGAGGCTATCTTCAGGCCAGTTCATGAAGATAGGGTGTCGAAAACACGGATATAGAAAATAATTAAAAATGACGAAAAAAATCATAAAAAACTCAAAATTATTGAAAAAAGAAAAAAATAGAGGAATCCAGACCGTGAAAACGGTCAAAGATCCTCATCCAAAATGTTCTTGATCAAGGATGAAGGCTCCTTAGATTCGATGTAATGACTTGCAGTCACATAGGAATCCCCAGGACATGTATCCTCATTCTCATCGAACAGATCATCCAACAATACGATGCGGGGACGGCCGTTCTTCACGGTTATCTCCGAATCGACCTTGTAGACCATCCTGAGGTTCTCTTCCGTGAACACCTTCTCAGGCGTACCGACATCGTAGATGTAACCCTTGTACATCATGATCACATTGTCGGAATACGTGGCTGCGATGTTCAGATCGTGACTGATTATGACGACGAGTATGCCCTTCTCATGGGCCAGGTTCCTGAGGATGCGTGTGACGTTCATCTGATGACGGATGTCCAGGTTCGCAGTGGGTTCATCCAACAACAGGATCTTCGGTTCCTGAACCAGACCCCTGGCAAGCATGACCCTCTGATGCTGTCCTGCTGACAACTCATTGAACGACCTCAGGGCAAGATGCTCTATATCGAGCATACGAAGGGTATCGTACACCAGATCGAGGTCCTCGTCCGTGGTCTTCCAACTGCTGTGTGGATGACGGCCCATCAGAACAGTGTCCACCACTGAAAGTGGGAAGGAGTTGTTGGCCGTGTATGGAACATATCCGGCTATCTTGGACATCTCCTTGATGCTTATCTGGGAAACATCCTTCCCGTCGATCATCACGACCCCTTTGGTGGGAGACAGGATCTTGTTGATGCAGTGTATGAGCGTCGATTTCCCCACTCCGTTCGGACCGACTATGGAAACCAACTGCGGCCCAGAGATGTCCAGATCAATATTGTTGAGGACGATTGAATCGTCCGAGTAACCAAATTCCATTCCCTCGATTGTAACCTTCATATCATCACCCCTGTCATGCCCACTCCTTGCTCCTCATCTTGACCAAGATGATTACGAACAGCGGACATCCGATTATCGCACTGACCACTCCGACGGGCAATCCGTAGGTTCCGGAAACCCTGGAGATGCAATCCGCTATGAGGAGGAACGCCGCCCCGAATGCCGCAGATGCCGGGATCAGATACTTGGACTCCGAACCCACGAAAATCCTGGCGATATGGGGTCCGACCAATCCCACGAAACCTATCGTACCTGTGAATGACACGACTGCGGCTGTGATCAAAGATACCACTGTCATGGATGTCAAGGTGGTACGTTTCGTATCGATACCCATGCTCTGAGCACAGTTGTCCCCGGCCATCATCAGGTTGTACTTCCTGTTGTTGAACATCAGGTATGCTATTCCGGCAACCACGAAAACCAGGATCACACCGACATGATTCCAGGCGATGTTGGACAACGTACCGACACGCCACGAGTAGACATCGGCCAAGGTCTCGGAATCCGCGGTCAACATCAGCAGTGTGGAAACCGCCGAGAACACATACATTATGGCTATTCCCACGAGGATGATCTTTGTGGGAGTCATCTTCCTGTTGCGGGAGATCATCAACACTATGGCCACGGGGATCAAAGAGAACACGAATGCATTGATTATGGTTGCAAGTTCCGAACCGATTCCCGGGATCAATGATACCCCTGCTATTGCCGCAATTGTCACTCCGAAGAATGCACCCGAGGATATTCCCATCGTGTAAGAATCAGCCAAAGGATTGCGTAGGACCGTCTGCATCACCGCTCCCCCGACGGACAGAGCTGCACCTGTGAGAATCGCGACTATCGCCTCGGGAACCCTGGATTCCCAGATGATGACCTGGTCCTGACGGGGCACCTCCATACCGTTGAGATTCTTCCAGATGACATCGAATATCTCTGAATAGGTGGTCTCATAGAATCCAACCTTCAATGAGAACATGGATAGGAAAACCACAGCCACCATGAACCCTATCGTGAATATGACCTTCTTACGACAGTAACCACGGTATTCCGGATGCCTTGTAGCCATCAGAACACCTCCTTATCGGATTTCGATCTGACGATGAGGTACAGGAAGATGGGGGCACCTATGAACGACATGACCACACCGATTGGGACGTTACCGAAATCCAGAAGGCATCTGGACAACAGATCCGCCAGACACAATATGATGGCACCCATCAGCATACCGGCTGGGATGACGAACTTGTTGTCCCCGCCGATGATGTAACGGGTTATATGCGGTGCTATGAGTCCCACGAATCCGATTATACCCGTGAAACTGATGATCGATGCGATGAGAACGGATATCAGGACCAGACACAGCGTCCTGAAGTTGTCCACATCGAGACCCAACGTCTTCGCACTGTCATCACCCATCATCATCAGGTTCAGCTTGTTGGAAACCAACAATATCAGGATACTGGAGATGGAGACGACGATCAACATCAGAGGAAGGTCGCCCCAATGGATGTCACTGACCGCACCGATCTGCCATGTGAATGCATCCTGAAGTGCATCGGCATCGGATATGACCATGACGTACGTGACCAATGCGTTGAAGAAATACGAGATGGCAGTTCCTATGAGAATCAAGGTGGACGGTGATGAGTTCACGAACCTCGACAGGAGGATTATCAGAATCGAGGGGATCAATGCCCCAACGAACGCCATGGCAACAATGCCCACATCTCCCGTCATGGTTCCGAAGGACAGCCCCATCGTGATGGATAGGACGGCTCCGAAACAGGCTCCGGACGATATACCGGTGGTGTAGGGATCTGCAAGGGGGTTTCCCATCATGCTCTGCATGACAGCTCCACCCAGTGACAGACCGGCACCAGCGATGATCGCTGCGACTATCCCGGGCAATATGTTCTCACACACGTAGTGATCGGCCCACCATTCGGTGATGTTGGAAGGTTCCACTCCCATCAGACGGTCTACTATTATCTGATAGGTCTCGAAGAACCCATATCCGGTTCCGACTGCACATGAGAGAATCACCAGCACCACGAGAGAGACCAACGAACCCCCGATGAACAGAGTCTTCTTACCAATCTCGCGCCTATAATCCTGTTTCAGATCATGGTTCCCAGTGCTTTTCACTTCAGTCATTCGATCACAACGAGCTATTAGATGGATATTTCTTCCAATGGGATATTTACATTTGGATGAATAATCCAACATGATATATATTGGATTTGGCGTTTCAAAAAACGGCGAATATAATGAACACCAAACAGATAGCTGTCCTTGGTGTCGTTGTCGTCCTCATAATCGCGGCAGTTGCCGTTGTCATCACCAAGAGTGATGATGGCAAAGGCAACGCTGACATCGAGGCCTCCCTCGCTATTGGAGGAAATGTAAACAACGACTACAAGATTAACAATGAAGACCTGGAACTTCTGGACAAGATCATCAACGGAGAGGTTTCCGCTGATGAGTACCCCCTTGCCGATGTCAACGGTGATGGAAACATCAACGATGCAGACAAAGCATACCTGAAGAAGATCATCTCCAATGATGTGAAATCCGTGTGGGTAACAGATTCATATGGAAACGTCCAGGAAATCAACTACCCCCTCAGGAACGTTATCGCGGTCAACGCTGACATGGCGATGTTCATCAGCAACCTCGGTGCAGTGGACTGCGTTGCAGGATTCATCGCATCCGATTACTCCATCGAACAGACACTCATCAGGAACAGTGACGCGATCTGCATCTCCGATGGAAGACAGGTCAAGGAAGCCGAGTACAAGAAGATCCGTGAGATCGCAGCCGACCTTGATTCCAAGGGAGAGGAGATCGGTGCAATCTTCTACTACAGCACCAGTGCCCTCGGATTCAAAGCTGACTTCGAGGCAGCCGGAATCCCCATCCTGAATATCTACTGTACATCCCCTGATTCAAACGCCGATGCATATGCAACCTATGGATACCTCTTCGGAGGAAAGTACGTACAAAAGGGAATAGACATGTGTCAGTACTGCTACAACGTGTACGACCATATCGAGAAGACTGTCGGAGACCGTGAAAAGGTGAAGGCAATCGGACTCAACATGAACTTCTACGTCTGTAATAATGGATCCCAGTACGCCGACATCATCAGGTACGCTGGAGGAATACATGTGGAGACTCAACCTGGAACAAGTTCTGATCCTGTCAAATCCGCAGATGGAATCACCAAGTTCGATGGAAAAATCGACTACATGTTCAACTTCTCCACGAAAGACCTGGTAAAGGTCGATCCTGTTGGCCTTTGGGACAATACGAAGAACGACGTACTCAGGTCATCCGCACACTTCGAGGATATGATTTGGGTCAACTGCAGTATGCCTGTAGTTGTGAGAGTTGCCTACGTTGCCGAAGCCATGTACCCAGACCTCTTCGAAGGATACGGAGACAAGGTCTTCAACGAGTTCATCGACAAGTTCCTCCCCTACCTTAACGAACTCGAGGGAGGCGCACTCAATATCGACGAGATCATGACCACCTGCACATACGAGGATTACAAAGCCGCCAAGGCTTGATCCTCGTATCGTCAAACAAGGCCCCCATGAGGGGGCCGCATATTCTCACATTATAAAATTTAGAGATGTCGAGTATGATTGTGATTGAATTTACATGGATGAATCATCCAACCTATATTGATTGAGATGATATGATGGATGATGACATTATCATCATATCAGATCTTGTGAAAAAATTCGGGGAAAAGACCGCTATCAACGGCCTTAATCTCAGAGTACATCGTGGAGAGCTGTTCGGATTCCTCGGACCGAACGGTGCAGGAAAGACGACTACAGTCAGATGCATATCCACACTCACCAACTTCGATTCCGGAAGCGTCTTCGTAGACGGAATCGATTTGAAGAAGAACCAAACCGCAGCCAAGAACCGCATGGGTGTGATACAACAGCAGATCTCCCTGGACAAGGACCTGACTATCAGGGAGAACATGATATCCCATGCCATGTACCACCTCATCCCCAAGAAGGAGAGGGATGCGAAGATCAAGGAACTCTCAGACTACTTCGGTCTCGAGGAATACCTCGACAAACCTGTGGACTCCCTTTCAGGAGGCTGGAAGAAGAGGGCAGCGATCGTCTGCGCCATGCTCCATGAGCCTGCAGTACTGTTCCTGGATGAACCCACATCCGGATTGGACATCAATGCCAGGCGCCTGTTGTGGGATGTGGTGAAGTCACTGCATGCCAAGGGAACCACGGTCTTCCTCACAACACACTACATCGAAGAGGCGGAAGCACTCTGCGACAGAGTCGGCATCATCAATCACGGGAAGATCATAGCCCTGGATGAACCCAAGAAACTCTGTGAGAACGTAGGAAATGTCGCGGTCGAGTACATGGTAAATGGTAAGACCTCGTACAGGTACTTCAAAACCGACAGTGAAGCAAAGGAATTCGTATCCGGATTAAGCGACATGACCAACGTCCTGATAAGGGCCACCAACCTCGAGGACGTGTTTGTCGAACTCACCGGTTCTAGCGTGGGGTCTCAGAAATGACGTTCCTCAAAGAAGTCTATGCAGTTGCTTGGGGAGATATGAGGTTCCTCAGGCACAACTTCCTCAGCATCCTCATCATGAGCATCATGAGTCCGATACTCTACCTCGTAGCATTCGGATACGGACTCAGAACCGGCAGTACCGATATCGGTGTCTCATACGTCGCATTCGTCATACCCGGTATCGTGGCCCTCTCGTCACTCTCATCCGCATTCTCATCGACATCCACCAGGATGAACGTCCAGAGACTGTACTACAAGAGTTTCGACGAGATGATGATGTGTCCCCTCAGCCTTTCAGCCATAGTTGTCGGAAAATGCATGCTCGGCCTTGTCCGCGGATTGATCAGTTGCGGACTCCTGTATGCAATCGGACTGTGCTTGGAACCCGGTGACCTCGTACTGTCACCGCTTTTCATACTCTGCGTGGTCTGCAGCTGCATGGTGTTCTCGCTTCTGGGCATGTCTGCGGCACTCCTTGCGAAATCCCACCAGAGCATGGGTACGTTCAGCAGTCTGATCATCCTCCCGATGACCTTCCTGTGCGGAACGTTCTTCTCCGTGTCCTCGCTAGATCCGGTCTTCCAGGGTATCCTGTACTGCCTTCCGTTGACACATGCCAGCCAGTGCATCAGGGCAGCTGCCCTGCCCGAGGCGATACCTGAGTTCCCCTGGATCTCATTGGTTGTGCTGTTGGCATTCGGAGTTGCATTCTTCCTGTTGAACCACTACCTGCTGAAAACCAGGAAAGTGTGAATGTAGAAAAACCAGGTCCCGAATGGGACCATTTAAACCTTTTAAATACTCTGATAATTATGAAGGGGCTGTTGTGGTTCCTCCTTGCTGTTTTTTGGCTTAAACTCTAGAAGGGATCACGACACATCTTTACAATCCAGGGGATTTCGATGGACCAGCAGACGTTTCAGAACATACTGAGGTACGATGACAATGCAGCTGCCATAGTCAGGGCGCTCCAGGGCGGCATACGCTCCACGGAACAGCTCATGGCGATGGTTCCCCATCCTGAGACCTTCACCGAATCGATGAACCTGCTGATATCCGCAGGTATCATCGGACCCCCGGAGTGACATCAACTTCCCCTGACCCCATGGAGTATCTCATCGAGTATGAAGAGTGCACCTTGGATACCGTATATCGGACGGGGTATGATATCGTCCAATCCCATGGACGAATGTCCTATCGGAACCGCTATCCTGCATGATCCCTCGATCTGCATGGTGTATGCCTGTATGCCTTCACAGAACACGGCGCCACAACCGACCTTCGGTTCCAAACCCATCGAATCGCTGTAATCGATGGATTGCAGGAATCCAGCCAATGCCTCCACCTCCTGTGGATCCGCACCGGGATCGACCTTCACAGCAACAGGTGCCATGGCCAGATAGCTGTACAGCCATTCTGTCAGAGGACGCACGATGGATGCCACCCCTGCGGCAGAAAACGTCATGCCCTTGATGCGCAGAGCATTGTACTTCATACCGACGAACTTCTCGTAGACCCTGTCCTTCGCCTTGTATAAGACTTCGAGGGCGGATGATGGATCCATCCCTGTGATGTCGGCCACATTCCTCAACCAGGTCTCCACGGCATCGAAACCCACAGGGGCACCTCCGGGAGAACGTATGACCTTCACACCATGCTCACTGTAGAACTCCGTGAGACCCTCGCAGGATTCGGGCGAAACCACCACTGCGAACTCGGCATTGACGGATTCCACGAGGTCGGTCGTGGAAGCACCCGCCCCGGGTGCGCAGATGAACTTCAGGCCCATAGACTCCAGCAATCCGGACAGCTCCTCAGTCGCAGCCCTCCAATCCTTATCCAGAACCGTCATCCCGAGAAGGATGAACGTGCCCTCCATCGGATGATCGCGTGATGGTTCCAGGAACTCCAGGACGGCACGCAACATGTGTCCGTAACATGATGTCATGGGCATGGAGACCAATGACTCGTCCATGTACATGACCTTGGATTGGAGGCCCATGTCCCTGATGGCCTTCTCGTGATTGTCCCCTATCAACGCCGCTCCGGGAGAGTTGACGATGACCACCAGCTCGGGATTCTTGGAGTTCACGACATCCAGTCCCTCCACCACCTTGTAGAAGGCACCGTTGATGTAATCGTACTCATCCAGGTATGTGGCAGGGACCCTGGGGTATCCGTTGAAATAAGGGATGAAGTACCCCCTCACATCATCGGGGTCCTCACGGGGGAAGACGGCAGTGGAATGCACCATCTGCCTGACCCTGCAACCACCGGGACCATGGAGGAATGCCATGGCATCCGAAATGCTCTCCACAGCCATCACCGCACCGTTGAATCCGTCGGGTAACGTCCTCATACCTTCCTTCCTCCCTTCCATCCCTCATCCTTGGGCAATCTCATCACGTTCTCCAAGTACTCGGCATATTCCAGTACCGGTAATGCACCGACACCGATCTTGCTGAACCTGGCAGACCGACACCTTCCACGGACGGGTCTCGACAGGTCGCTGATCAGGAGGTCCGGATCCAGGGTATCCAGGTCCACCTCGAGCTGATCGGTATCGTAGTTCTCCGTGATCATATCGAAATGTCTTGACACGATGGTACAGCCAGCCTTCCTGGGGCTGGGGACGAATCCCACACGTACGATGTCCGCACCGAGATCAAGGAGTATATCCAACAACCAATCCACGTTGTGGGTGAGCTTGTTCATGATTATGATGCGCTTACCCTTGAAGCGCGGGGCATGCTCCCTTATGAAACGTGCATACTCCCCCTCGATGTACCTGATCTCCTTGGATGCCTCTTCCTGCATCCCCATCTGCCTGCCGACCATCGAGATCCATTCCTCGTAATCGTAGAGGCCCACGGGAACAGGTACGGGGAATGGCTCCCTTCCCGTGTGTTCGGTTATCTTCGATGCCAACTCCCTGCATCCGGCAGTGTCGTTGATCATCATGTCGAACGATGCCCTGCAGAATCCACGGACCGAATCCGTGGAGGTCTCGTCCAGGAACCTGCAGTTCTCCTTCAGACCGAAACGGGAGAGCATGCGGGTCATACCCTCCGCATGGGCCCTAGTATGGAGATCGAAGAACGAGGTCCCTATGATGTTGACCAATCCGGGCTCAGGTTCGATGCTCGTATCAATCATGCCCACGATGTTATCGGCAGCCATCATGAAACCGTCGTTGTACTCACCGGCGACATCACCGTCGGCCTCGACCAGGTCTATGCGGACACCCGGATTCTCATCGGAGATCCTCTTCACCACGGCACGTGAATCATCACCTATTATGCCGGGCATGCATGTGGTGACCACGGCAACATCCCTGTATCCACGGGATACGACATCCCTCAACGTCCTTTCAAGCAGTTCAGTCCCACCGAATATGGAGACGCTGTCATCCATCATCGTGCAGAACAGGTTGTGATTGGGTCTGCTCCCATACATCCCACGCGAGAACAACTCCAGGACGGACTTGGCACGGGCAGTGTCCATGAGGTACATGCAGCTGGCTGGTCCGTGGATAACCACGGCAACATCCTCGATCTTGAGATATGCCGCAACCGCACCGTATGCCGCACAAGAACTCATCACATTGGTTTCCTTGATGGAGTTCCTACGACCGCAACCGCTGCAACCCGATCGTGCCTGGATAGAGTTCCCACAGCCGGGACGTATCTCCCTGCCTGCAGCCAGATCGGACATCTGATCGTCATCCAATGGGGTTGGGATCACTGCGCTGACCTTCCCATCACGGACATCAATTATCCTCTGAGCTATGGAATCGACAGCCGCAGCCACGTCCGATTCGGGGAACATCTCACGGACGGTGTGACCGGATGCCTCTGCTTCGGAGAACAGCTTATGGCGGGGGATGACCGCGATGACTTCCGTGCCTGCGGCCTTTGCGAACCTGCGCACAGTCTCATCCTCACCCTCCACTCCGCGTGAATTCAATATTATACCTATGAGGCGGGGCTTTCCAGTGTCGAAGTTGGAAAGACCCTTCATGATGTTGTTCGCAGCGTACATCGCCATGAACTCACCGGAGGTCACCAGTACTATTCCATCGGCATACTCCCCTCTGAGGGGGACTGCGAACCCTCCGCACACGACATCACCAAGGACGTCGTAGATCCTCACATCGGTGTCCAGATTCTCCGCACCGAGCTTCTTGAGCGTATCGAATGTCGTGAGGATACCGCGACCGGCACAGCCGATTCCGGGCTCCGGTCCTCCGGCCTCCGTGCATAGCACTCCCGAAGTACCCACCTCGATGACGTCCTCCAACTTCCTCCTGCCTACGGGGACATTGCGGACATAGTCCAGAACAGTAGTCTGCGCCCTTCCCTCCAACAGAAGCCTGGTGGAGTCGTGCTTGGGGTCGCAACCAACCTGCATGACCTTCAATCCCATCTCAGCCAATGAGACGGATATGTTGGCGGACATGGTGGATTTCCCTATTCCGCCTTTTCCATAGACAGCGACCTGATACATTCTGATCGTCCTTGACACGGACTGAAGGGTATTTAATTAATTGGATACTACATCCAACTACTGGGAACACTATAAGTTACCATACGTATGACGCATCCATGAAAACGGCAACCATTGCCAGGATAATTCGCATCCTGGTGCTTGTGGCCATAGCGGTCGTCATCGCCCTACCGGTAACATCCGTGTGGCAAGACAATGGCAGTGATGATCCCGTTATCGGACTCGCCACACCCGTGATCTACCCCCTCGAAGTCGTAGGTCCCGAGAGCATGGCGGACAGTTTGAAAGACATAGTCGCAAACAACGATGGATGTGTTCTGTGCTACGGTGACCAGGAGGTCAAGGTGAGTGAGAGTAACCTCGCAGCCGTATGCACCATGGCCTCGCTATATGGTAAAGGGGATGCGGTGTTGAGAAACGCCGACGGGGATGTGATCCTCATAGATGATATGCTCACCTACGACAATGCTGTCGCATCCTACATGACCCTGGGCCTAACCATGCCCGACAGGATGGTGGATGCAATAGACGTCAAGGTCGGGATGAATGCCGTGTATGGATCCGAAGGGGACATGGTTCCGCTACCGTTCGAAACCAAGAGGTTCGACAAGGGGACTATGATCACGATCTGTGCCCCATACCTCATCATGGCCATGACATCCGCCTTCGACCACAGTATGGGACTTGCAATCGATGTCTCGTACATGGGCCTGATAGATGTGTCCGTGGACATCCCCTCCGATGAGGAGACGTCCACAGTTGATGTTATGCGCACAATAACCGAACTCAAAATCAAAGGGATGGATGTCCCCAGTGGAATCGGAAAGGTCGGAGACCAGATGTTGACCATGGATGGGTATTCTGAGACGATAACGATCGCATGCATCGGTGACATCAGCGAATCACTGGAGGACTCGCTCACCGATGGTTGCCTCACCATATCCGCCAACGGACGGTCGTTGACATTGGATCCTGCCACTTCCGAAGCCGTCATCGAACTCGTCGATGCCCTGGAGGGTAGAGCATGAGTGGGAAGAAGGAGCAGAAACGCTCCGTGTTCAGGGGACTCATCGGGTCGATCATCGCCGCGATAATCTACGTCGCAATACCGTACACGTTGTTGGATGGCATACTGGATCAGATAATCACACAGATCGGTGAGGGATTCGATTCGACCAACATAGAATCGCTGCTGCAGAGATGGATGATCGCAGGAGCTCCCATGGTCCTGTTGGCATTCCCCGCCTGGATGTATCCCAAAGGTAGCAAGGGACGCGTCATATCCTGGACCGTCTACGCGGCATACTCCATCGCATGGTTGCTCTATGTGACCAATATGGGTAACCTAGAATCCATCCTGACCATGGACGGCATGACAGTGAGCGTCACGATACTGGGAATCATCGTCCTATCCGTCATATCGAAGATTCTAAAGGGAATCATCGTATTGTGTCAGTATCACGATCACAAAAAGACCGAAAACGGATCCGAACCCATGGGCGAACAAGGGGAGGTCCATGGGGACATTCGTATCAGAGGAAGACATAACTGAGGGTTATAATGGGAATCAACATCGGAATCTGCGTAATGGATGCGAAGAACGCACCTTGTAAGGAATACAGATCGGACATAGTCAAGGTACATGTCGACAACCTGGATGGTCTCGAGGATTACCTGGAGTATGATCTCGTAGTGGACCTCGATACCGCCAAAGGGGCTGTGGATGATTGGGATTCCTTCATCAAAAGGAACAGGATCAACCCTGAAACCGATGCCATCTACATGGACAAGGTCAAAAAGGAGTCCGATAAGGAACTGCTCCTCCCCCTTGCCGAGAAGGTTGCCACAGGATGGATGTTCCTCGAGGGAACCCCCGATGGGATCCATGACATGGCCCTGGCAAGATCGTCCGAAGAGAACAGGATGACCGGTTGGGACATGCTGGATTTCGATGAGATGAACGAGATGTGTTCCAACTGCCCCCTGTCATGGGACAAGGGCCGCGGTTGCATCGGAGCATTCGGTCCTGACAACAGCCTCCTTCCCGAGATCGCGGGAAGACATGACTGTCCCATCGTCGCCTCGGTCCCCGAATCCGCCAAGACGAAACGCATCTTCACCTCCAGTGAGGCCGAAGACCTCCTCAGGGAATGTGAAATCCTGAAAAAGGCACTTCCTGAGGAGGGAAAGATGATGGTCCGCCGTTACAGCGGACCGGTTGAAAGGATGGAAGCCGTCACCCGCGTCTCGATTTCAGAGGGGTGTGGCTTCTACTTCTTCTGAAACTCATTCGTAACCGTTCAGGCGCATGAGCAGGGATGTCATCCCCTTGACCAGGGATGATACGCCCTTCATGCCCTGAACATCGTCGGAGTACTGTGGCGAGTTCAGTGCCCTGAACACGGGCATGGGATTCGAACCACAGACGACCATCCCGTTGCGGAGCATAAAATCCACAAGCTGGTTATACACCAGCGATGCACCATCATGGCCGCATACTGCGACGGCTCCACCGACCTTCCCGGACAATCCCAGGTCACCTTTCGTGAATACGAGTGTCGCCCTCTCGAGGAATGCCTGCATCATAGCAGGACATGCTCCCGCATAGGTTGGTGATGCCAACACGATACCATCGGCCTCACGCAACTTGTCAAGTATCTGGTTAAATCCATCATCTTCATCCATGCATCTGCCATCACCACGGATCTCACACGTGAGACAGGAATTGCAGATCATCAGATCGTAATCATATATGGGCAGGATCTCGAACTCCACACCCTCCCTCTCGAAGGCATCCTGCATCTCGTTCAGGATGTTGCTCGTGTTCCCGATGGGACGCTGGCTCCCATTGATTGCGATGATCTTCATGAGATGCTAATCCTACGCATAAGATAAGAACACTACGTAACGACGGATACTTCGGGATCGGATGATACGGTCTAAGACACCGATTACTCGAACTATGTGAAATCCAATAAACAATTGTTCAAATTAACGGCGAAAACCACTGAATCCCTTATCCCGCTTACAGATTACGTGAAAAGACAACACACATTAATATAGGGCAGTGCTTTAGGATGAATATTAGGATGATGACATGACAGACATGTTGAAGATTATAGATCTCCACGCCGAGGCGGGGGAGAGGGAGATCCTCAAAGGGGTCAACCTCACCGTCAAGGAAGGGGAGACCGCTGTCCTCTTCGGTCCCAACGGTTCGGGTAAATCCACCCTTATGTCCACCATCATGGGATACAGCACCTGCAAGGTCACACAGGGACAGATCCTGTTCAAGGGTGAGGATATAACAGACCTCACCGTCGACCAGCGTGCCAAAAAGGGAATCGGAATGATGATGCAGAGGCCCCCGAACATCTTCGGTGTGAAGCTCGGAGACCTTATCAAGACCGCATCTCCCATAGGGGAGGAGGTCCTAAAGGAAGCTGACAGGTTCAAGATGGGCAACTTCTTGGACAGGGAAGTCAACGTCGGATTCTCCGGAGGAGAGATCAAGAGATCGGAACTCCTTCAGCTCACAGCCCAGAAACCGGAGTTCATCCTTCTGGATGAACCCGAGTCTGGTGTCGACCTGGAGAACATAGACCTCATCGGAAACAAGGTCCACGACCTCCTGTACGATGGAATAAGCTGTCGCGGAAGTGTCCAGAGACATGTGTCTTCACTCGTCATCACACACACAGGTCAGATCCTCGATTACATCGGAGCTGACTGTGCCTATGTCATGAAGAACGGAAGGATCTGCTGCAGCGGAAGGCCCACCGACCTTCTCAAGGAGATCAAGGAAAACGGATACGGAGAGTGCGGATCATGCCAGACGATAAAGCTGTAAGGGATGCATTGGAGAAGAAGGGTGCATTCGGCACCGATATCGACATCGACCGTTACGAGGATGGCACTTCCACACCCGACCAGATCGATGACCTGCAGAGTTCCGACTACCAGAGGTACATGGAGAACGTCGGTGTCGTCGCTGACGAGATCAACCGTTCCGGTACCCTGATGTTCATCGACAACGGAATGAGCCACTGCCACACATCCGTCCAGGAAGGCCTGGACATGATGAGCACCAAGGATGCCCTCAAGAAGTACGACTGGTTGAAGGACTACTTCTGGAAATCCATGGACCCCACCAAGGACAAGTACACCGCCAAGAGCTACCTCGATGATGCAGACGGTTACTTCATCCGTGTGAAGGCAGGATACCACGTCAAGAACCCCGTCCAGACATGCATGCTCATCAACAAGGACAAGAGCATACAGTACCTACATAACATCATCATCGTGGAGGATGGTGCATCACTCGAGATGATCACAGGATGTGCGACCGCACACCATGCCAACGATTCACTCCACGTGGGTGTCTCCGAGATCTACGTCGGTGACAATGCCAACCTCACATTCTCCATGATCCACAGTTGGGGAAAGCAGACCGGTGTCCGTCCCAGGACCGCATGCACCGTCGGAAAGAACTCCAACTACACTAACAACTATGTCATCCTGAACCCCGTCGGAACCCTCCAGAGCTTCCCCGTGGCCAATCTGGGTGAGAACTCCTCCGCCACATACAACACGATGTGCATCTCCCACGAGGGATCCGACATCGACACAGGTGGAATGGTCAACCTCAACGGAAGGGGTAGCAGAGCCGAGATCATGAGCAGATCCATCTCGATGGGTGGAAAGCTCTGTGCACGCGGACGTCTCGTCGGTAACGCACCCGAAGTCAAAGCACACCTCGAATGCAGGAGCATCATCCTCAAGGATGGGGGTTCAACACTCGCTGTCCCTGAGCTCGAAGCACATGTTGCCGATGTCGAGATGACACACGAGGCTGCTGTCGGAAAGATCGCACGCGACCAGATCGAGTACCTCATGTCCAGAGGCCTTGACGAGGACCAGGCCATCAGCATGATCGTGAGGGGCTTCCTCTCCGGAAGCATCAACGGCCTCCCTCCGGCACTTCAGAAGGAGCTGGATGAAGCCATCGAACAGGCCAATCTCGGTGATTGATAGCCGGGATCAAACATTTTCAAAAACACTTTACATTAATTCATGTTAACAGTTTTATACTCAACAACTGATTCATCGTCAATGTCTAGCAGTAAACCGCGCCCAATCTTGGTCACGATTCTTGGACTGTTGCACATCCTTTTGGGAGCTCTTGCTTTCATAGGTGGACTCCTCGCACTCGTCGGTTCCTCCATCGAGGGACTGGACGTCGGAGGAATACTGGCCAGCGGAGGACTCATCGCAGGTCTGATTTCCCTTCTCATCGGTATCGGTTTCATGAAGGGATGGAACATCATCTGGTACATCGGAGTGATCTTCGCAGTGATCAGTGCTCTGTTGAGTCTGGTGACCATCCTCGGATCCCCGCTTTCCGGACTGTTCAGCCTGCTTATCGAGGTCATCATCCTCTGGTACCTCTTCAGGCCGAAAGTCAAGGGATTCTTCCTGGATTGAAACCAAAGCCACCTCTGGTGGCACTTTTCTCACTTTTTCATATCTGGACATGACTCGATGAACGATATGGTGTTACCGTCATCGTCACGTATCGAGGTGTAGGTGCCGAACGGCCCACGGGTAGGCGGTTGTACGAACACGACGCCCTCATCCATCAGGCGCCTGCGTGTATCGTATGGATTGGATGTACCGAAAAACAGACCGGTATCGATTCCGGTGATATCCGATCTTTTCAAAATAATCCTACAGGAACCACGGACGAGGTATGCACAACCATCATCCTCCTCCAGGACTTCCATGTGGAGAACATCCCTGTAGAACGAGATGGAACGTGATACATCCCTAACCGGGATGGTACAGATCTGGATGGAATCTGGAAGCCCTTCTGTGGTGTATTCGAACTCATCAATTCCGCAGGGATTACCTAGAGGCATAGCAGCCAATCCATGTTTTTGTAGAAAAAGATATCATGTCATCTGAAAACGGATTCGAACACATCTGGATTAAGGGGTTTAAATAAATAACTATAAATATTAGTCTTGTATAGTGGGGTTCGTTGCCCTGGTAGTGTAGCGGCCTATCATGAAGCCCTGTCGAGGCTTCGACACGGATTCGAATTCCGTCCAGGGCGCTCATCTTTTATCTTCAAATTTTCAGTGTTTCTTCCTATCCCGTGTTTTTATTCCATCTGTCGAAAAACACTGTTTTTTACAAGACATTATATAGCATGCTACACTAGTTGAAAACATGCTGAAACCTGGAGGAGTAGATGGGTCCTGCATCAAGATCAAACGTGTCAGTGAATCCATTGACCGCTTGCTGAATGTGGAACTGTCGATCGATGACCTCACCCTCACTCAATGCAGGGTCCTGTACACCCTTCTGCACAGGACCAACGATAGAACGGCCACACAAAAGGAGATCGAAGATTACCTTTCGATAAGCCACCCGACAGCGGTCGGTGTCTTCCACCGCCTGGAATCCAAGGGACTGATCGAGAACATGGGCCGTACAGGAAAGGAGTCCAAGACACTAAGGATCACCGAATCGGGCATCGAGATCATAGAAAGGAACGAGATGCACATGACGAGGATGGAGGAAAGGATACGTTCGATACTGGGCGAATGCGATACCGAGGTGTTCATGATGTGCCTTGACAGGCTGGATTCCGAGTTGACACGGTGATGGTTACATGAGGTCCAAAGCGTACCGTGCATCGTTTTTCGTGATATCCCTCCTCATCATATCCTTTGGAGTGAACCTCATCGTGAGGGCGGACATGGGCAACTCCCCATTGACCGCCACACCATACACATGTTCCGCCATAATCCCAGAGATAACATTCGGAACATGGACGATAATCTGGAGTGTGGTGGTGATCATCGTCGAGAAGATCCTCATGGGTCGTGACATGGGAACCGGACAAGTCCTGATGTAACTGTTCATGTCGCTCATGTTCGGATACTTCGTGGACTTCACAAGCTGGATACTGGGTGATGTCCAACCCGATGGATACTTAACACAGCTCCTGTCACTCGTCTTGGGTTGCGCCATCATGGAATTCGGCATATGCATCGAACTGAAATCCGACTTCACGATGCTGGCGGCGGATGGCCTCATACTGACCATACACACCAGGACGAGGATACCGTTCGGGAAGGTGAAGTTGATCATCGATGTCATGTGGTCCGTCCTTAGCCTGATCCTCGGATTGACAATCATGCATGGTTTCGTAGGTACGAGGGAGGGGACGATCATAGCCGCACTCCTTGTGGGTCCCATGATCAGATTGCTTCAACGGAGATTCACCGTACTGTCCAAATCCATATCCGAGAAGGACGCATCGTGACATCATCAACAATCCTTCTTCCTGGGATTGGAAGGGTACCAACCCTTTCTCACCCTCTCCTCCTGCTCGAACAACTCCTTCACACTCCAGAACAGGGAGAATGCAAGTACGCCCAATACGATCGAGATCACCAAGTCATTTGACAACAGGGATGCGACCGTACTCATGATACCAGACACTGCCAGGATGGGTCAGCTGCGTTTACCCCAATGGTACTCCATCTTGATCACGACAGGATGTAGCAACCCTGTAATCAGGAACGAAACAAGGCCCACAATGATCCTAGAAACCATCATGTGTGGACGACGGCCACGGATACAAAAAAAAAACTACACCACTCCATAGTCGGAGGATGTAATATCGGGTCTGCTCAAATGTTAAATAGTAGTCTGATATACAGAGGATTGTTGCCCTGGTAGTGTAGCGGCCTATCATGAAGCCCTGTCGAGGCTTCGACACGGATTCGAATTCCGTCCAGGGCGCTCATCTTTTGTCCATTCCTTTGAGAAGTGATTCAACTGTACAGGATTATCATCCTTTCAGTATTCATTCAATGAATCGTGGAGCATGACTGTGTTCTTACCGATCTTCTCGTCGAACACCAGTTCCGCATCCACATTGAAAACGGTCCTCATGTTCTCAGGGGTCAGGACCTCCTCCGGAGTACCCACGCAATGAACCTTGTGATCATGGATCATCACGATCCTGTCACAGTACCTGGCCACCATGCCCAGATCGTGGGACACTATCACCACGGTCAGACCGGTCTCCCTGGATAGTTTGTGTACCAGGTTCAGTGCGTCGAACTGCATGCTTATGTCGAGATGAAGGGTGGGTTCGTCCATCAGGAGGTACTTCGGTGTCTGGGCGATGGCCCTGGCGATGATGACACGCTGCCTCTCCCCTCCACTCATCGTGTTTATGTGACGGTCCACATGCTTGGACAATCCAGTCCTGCGGATGGCCTCATCGACGATCCTCTCGTCCTCCCCGGACGGTGCACCCATCATCCCCTGGAACGGCATACGCCCCATGGCGACGATGTCCCTGACCGTGAAGGCGAAACGTATCTCGTTTGTCTGCGGAACCACGGCGACCTCCCTGGCGATCTCCTTCTTGCTTAGATCCGCCATGGACTCACCGTCCAGCATGACGCAACCCCCTGTGGGTTCGAGGTTCTTGTTGAGGTTCTTCAGGAGGGTGGTCTTACCGCAGCCGTTCGGACCCAGTATCCCTATGACCTCCCCATCCACGATCGGCAGATCCACACCGTCCAGAACCAGGTATTTGCCGTATGTGTACTTGAGACTTCTAACCTCCAACGTCAATTCCAGCCCACCTCCTTCTTCCTGCGCAGGAGCAGGTATATGAACAGGGGTGCTCCGATGAGCGATGTCACGACTCCGATGGGCAGTGTCCCGTAGTAGGGCGCTATCACATGGGACAGGTAATCGCAGATCAGGATGAAACAGGCACCCGCGACTGCACTCAATGGCATTATACGTGTGTTGTCCGGGCCCAGCAGTATGCGCAGGATGTGCGGAATCACCAAACCGATGAATCCGATCACACCCACGAACGACACCGCTGCCGCCACGATCATGGTCGATAGAATGAGGACGAACAACCTGGTCCTGCGGACATCCACACCGAGGTCCATGGCATGGGAATCCCCGATCATCATGGCGTTCAGTGGTCTGGCCTGGGTGATCAGCAGCAGTATGCAGGCCACGATTATCGGTGCCATGAACGCTATCTCGTTCCAGTCGGCATTACCGAGATTACCCATGGACCAGAAGACTATGCCCTCCAACTGGTCCCCTGCGATGAATGTCAGGAACGAAACCAGAGCGGAGAGGAGCGATGACACCGCCACACCCGAGAGGATCAGGCTCTCCGTCCTGACGGCTCCACCTACACGTGACATCGTATAGACCAGCATCATGGTGGCGAAACATGTGATGAATGCGAGAACGGGTGTCGCCACAACCGAGGGGATGAGAGGTATCGTGAATAGCATCCCTATCGCGGCACCCAGGGATGCTCCCGAGGACAATCCCAGTATGTACGGTGAGGCGAGGGGATTCCTGAACACAGCCTGCATTGCCGTCCCTGCTATGGCGAGACCGGCACCGACGAAGAGACCGGCGACCACACGGGGTGCGTTGAATTCGCGTACGATGATGTTTGACGACCATGTACCGTCGCCCATCAACGCGGCCCAGACCTCCGAGAAGGTATAGCTCAGATCCTCGGACACCCATGAAAGGTCGAGGAAGACGCATACGACCGCTAGAACCAACAGGATCAGGAGGGTCACAACGGTCTTCGGGTCGATACGGGTCATGTGCGGACGTGCGATTCCGCCCGATGCTTTATCGTTTTCCTTCATCGCTTCGACCTCACCTCTTCCTCATGTACATGTAGGAGACCAGAAGGATGACGGCCACGAACACGGATGACAATCCGAGGTACGTCACCACATCGGAACCGGAACCTCCGGCCGTGGGCACATCGCCCTCGAAGAGATCAGGATACATGGCACAGGCCATGGTCCATACACCTTCCACGCTTTCAAGGGAATAGTTGTTCCACATGGCTTCCAACGGCACTATGGTCACGCCATCACCGACAGCCTTCCTCAGGAGGGACAGGTTCCCATCATCCGACACTATCGAATGATCGGCGAACACCACCGCGGACGGATACTCCCCGACCAAAACCGTCAGGTTCGTCTCATAGGTCGACTGAGGCCGATCGTCATCCGTGGTTACCGAAATCCCACCGGCCGCACCGATCATGGAATTGGCTATCGATCCCGTGTTACCCACTTTGAAGACACCTGCGGAATAGGTCACATAGAATGCATGGACTGGTTCCACATCAGCGGCCATGAGCGTGGACGATATGAACTCCGCAGTGTAACCTATGCTCTCGACATCAGGATGGATGTTGCCGTTGCATACGAGGGATATCGTCTTGGCGAAGGCCTCCAGGTCTGAATAGTCCCCTATCTCGTACCACTGCATCACGTTCCTGAAACCGTTCTCGATCAGGAACGGGACCACGTTCGCCCTGTATGCATCCGAGCCTGTCACGAACACGACATCGGAATCCCTGTCGAACGAACCGGTGACCGGGTCCGAGACATTGATGATATCCACCTTCAACTGTTCCTTCCCACTGCTGTACAGGTTCCCTCCGGCCATGACATCGCCCTCATCGATGAGATCCCTCAGGGGATCGAACAAAGAATCCGCGTTCATCTTGGAATAGCTGTCACAAACGACCACCTTGTCCAACGCGCCGATTCCGATGACCGTTGCAGTGACGCCCACGCCTATCGATACGATACAATCCACGGGTCCATCGAAGGAGAAGGTTTCTCCGAGACCGTCCTCCACCGTGATCGCTCCATCCGCAGACAGGCCACCCACAGGTACGGCATACAGAGCCAGGACCGTGACCGCCAGGATCGCGAAGGAAATCGATCTAGAACCCATGTTATCACCCGTGTGAAGCTGCGTGACATATAATAACATTTCTTTGGATTGGAGTGTTACTACGAAATATTACATAGGGCATCAGATACATGATCGCCCACTCCGACAAACGCGGGAACATGGAAAACCGACCGCATCCTCCATGTACAACATGATTGCATGACAGTAGGGTGGGGGGAGCTTGGGAAAGTTTATTCTATAAGCCCCTGATAACTCGGACCATGCGCTGGTTGCTACGCAGCAAGATCCACAGGGCCACCGTCACGGAGACCCGTCTCGACTACGAGGGAAGCATCACCATAGATGAGGAACTCGTGGAGAGGTCCGGACTCTGGGTGGGTGAGAAGGTCACAGTGGCCGATGTGAACAATGGCAACCGTTTTGAGACCTACATTCTGCCGGGCAAGAGAGGTTCGGGCATCGTCGCTGTCAACGGTGCCGCCGCACACCTCTGCGATTTGGGGGACAAGGTCATAATCATGGGGTACGAACTCACGGACGAACCCATACAGGCCAAGGTCCTCCTGGTAGATGATTCCAATGGAATCGCCAGGGAGCTGATGTACTGATGTACAGAGTCTATTCGGACGGTGGTTCGAGAGGGAACCCAGGTAAAGCCGCCTACGGTGTGGTTGTCACCAAGGATGGGAAGGTTATCCATGAGCATTCGGAATTCCTCGGGATAAAGACCAACAACTATGCAGAGTACAGAGGACTCATCGCCGGGATCACGAAAGTGCTGGAACTCGGAGGTACCGAAGCGGAATTCGTCATGGATTCGCAACTGGTAATCAAACAGATGCGTGGCGAGTACAAGGTCAAATCCCCGGACATGAAGGCACTGTATGATGATGCCGTGGCGTTGTCATCCCTCATCCCCGATGTCAGGTTCAGGAACGTCAGACGCTCCGAGGAACTCATACCGCGTGCGGATGCACTGGTCAATGCGGAACTCGACAGGAACTAAGTCCGGTAGAATCATGTACGGATGAACGCGACATGATGGTATGTCATTTGTCGCACTCCACACAACAGTTATTACCAACCTCCCTTTAGGATTATATACCGCACACCCGAAGGGACGGTTTACAGATACGGGAGACAACAGATGAGCAGTGACGGTTCCAAGAAATCGATGACCGAGGTCATCCTCGGCCCCAACAACAGGAAGAAGAGGAAGGAGGAGTTGAAGAAGGCGGAAGCCGACCCCAACTACATACCCGACCTCCCCCCGAAGAAATCGATGACAGAGATGATCCTCGGTCCGGACAACCGCAAGCTCCGTGAACAGGAGAGGCAGATAATGCTCCAGGACCCCACTTACGTCCCGACGGTCCCCGAGAAGAAGACCATGACCGAGATGATCCTCGGGCCTAACAACAGGAAGAAGAGGAAGGAAGAGGCGGAGCGCCTTCAGAGGGAGGCCCTGCTCGCCAGACAACAGGCCCAGCTCCCCCCGCCCCAACAGGTCGTTCAACAGCAGGCCAGGCCCCGTATCCTCTGTCCCTACTGTGGCGGCGAGAACGATAATCCCTACAGGTTCTGCAACAACTGCGGCAGACCCAGTCCACAGATCCAACCCCTCGAGGCACCGGTCACCGAACCTACCGACATGAGGGTCGCCCCCGAACAGGTAGCTCCCGCACAGGAACCTGTGGAGCGCATATCTCCGGCACCCGCACCGGAACCAATCGTCCCCGAGTCCGTCCAGGCCACACCCGAACCCGTGGTCCAACCGGAACCCGTTGTGGAAAGGATCCCCGCGACTCCGGCCAAAGCCAGGCAGGAACCGGTACAGGAGAGCCGCATTGTGGAGAGACCTCCGGTGGCACCCGTCTCCAAAAAGGGATTCGGCTCCAAGAAGAAGGATGAGGAGGAGCGCCTTGCACGCGAGGCCCGTCTCGAGGAGTACCGTGCGAACAGGAGGGCTGCGATGGTCGGTGCATCGAATGCAACCGTCGGGACCACTGCAGTCGTCGCCAGGGAGGAGCCTGTGGAGAAACCCGCGACCGTCGGGGAAGTGGAGAGGATCCCCGCTGCCGTACCGAAGGTCCAACCCCCGACCCAGACATGTCAAGGTGCCAGATACGCCGTGTACCATGCCGCATCCAGATACCTGGAGTCCATGGAGGATCATGACGGACTGCGTATATTCGTCCCGGGATCGGATTCTGAGAAACTCTTCCTCGATACACTGTCGTCCAATCCCGCTTCCATCAAAGGTGTGGGTGACGATAGGAGCAGCGTGATGATCGGTGACGATGTTTCACTCTACTTCATGGTCCGCCTCGGCGGACACAAAACCCTGTCGTTCTACGATGAGGACGACGAGACAGAAGAGGTCCGTTTCGACCTCATGTGAGGGGATACGGCCCCACCTGTGGAAGGTGGGGCCCTCCCCGAACCTGGATCACCTGGTTCTGATACCCAGGAACATAATCAAGACCGATGCCACGAGTGACACGGCCAGGGAAACGATGGTGTACATCAGCATGTTGGGACTGCTGCCATCGGCCTCCCATATTGCGTAATAGACCGTCGATGTGCTGACAGTCTTGGATGTATCGACCGCGACCCTGCTGTCGGGATCGACGGACCATCCCTTGAAGATGTATCCATCCATGACTGGGGACACGAGCACCTCGGAGAGCTTCTTGCCGGAATCCACCGATACAGGCGTTATGTTACCTCCGAGCATGGTGTCCATGACCACCATGCACTTACCCTCGTTCGTACCGCTGGTGACACCGAGGTACACGACATCCTCCGAACCTACAGGGAACGCTGTGAAACCGCCCTTGTACACCTTGATGGTTGTCTTCTCCCCTGTGGGGCTGAAGGCATAACCTACCGAACCCAGGGAGGTCGCATCGGTGATCACGAGCATGTCACCGTCCATGTCGAACGAGACCTTGCAGGGAAGATCCATCTTTATCAGGAGCAGGTCACCCGCGGAGGTCATCGTGGAATCCGAATCGACCACCAATACATCGGCACCGCTGTTGATGAATGCTGTATCGTCCACGGTCTCGACCACTGCGAAAACAGGGGATTCGAGGGATGAACAGCCTTCGAATGCGTATTTGCCGATGGTCTTGCACATGGGGGCATCCACGGTCTTCAGGGATGTGCAGTACCTGAACATCCTCTCCCCGATGGAATCGACCTTGTCCAATCTGACCGTTGTGAGTTTGTAGCTGTCTGCGAACGCACCTGCGGAGATGTCAAGATCGTCCGTGATGA
>JAGBGN010000074.1 GCA_017935945.1 Candidatus Methanomethylophilaceae archaeon
ATTCATCATGGTTGGATATCCATTCTCTCCGAGAGCACGGTGGGCTTCTTGTTGCGGAATGCGATTCCGTAGATGAGAGTAGGGCCTTCAAGTCCGTGGAGGTAGTCCCTCTTTTTGATCTGTTCCAGGGCCTTCATCGCGGATGTCTCGGCAGCTTCATCCGAGGAGTCGATGGGGATGCGCTTGATCTCGATGACGATGTTCGGATAATCGCCGTATCTGCGCTCCAGTCTGATGTCGAAACGGCCGTTGCCCTCCTCAAGATCTGCTTTCACCGTGTATCTTCCATTCAGGAACATCAGCATGCCCGTGACGAATGCCTGATACGAGTGTTCATCGTTCAGCATGGCGTTACCTGCAGAGGATGCGAACAGGTTGTAGAGGCGTTTCTCCACAGCATCCGAATCCCCGGAGACGAACGCCTTCGAGAGGTTGCGTACATGCATCGGTGAGTTGACGTTCAACCTGTTCAGGATGGTGCTGCCGAACACGTCGGCCATCTCGCCGTTGGGAATGCGTATGTACTGTATCCCATCATCCTCGAATGCGGTTAGGTACCCGGACATGACCAGCATCGAGTAGATGTTCCTCTCATCGGTGTGCAGGTCCTGGAAGGTGATGGTGGGTTTCACTTTGTAAGGGATGGACATTCCTTCAGACAGTGATCTGAACTCATCCCATAGTTCCGGAGATGCGTATTCGAACAGGTCCTCGAGGATCGAGTTCCCGCTGGTGCCCGCCCAGTATGGTTTCGGCTCGAACCTCTCACTTACATAGTTCAGGAGACTCCACGGATTGTAGACATCGGCATCTCCGAACCTGTAACCATCGTACCATTCACGGGCCTCGTCGATCCTCTCTGGGTGTCCGTATTCTTCCAGTATAGCTTTCACCTCCTCATCGGTGAAACCAAATAATTCGTCGAAGTCCTTGCTGAGGACGTTGTTGACCTTGAGATTGTTCAATCCGGAGAATATTGATTCCTTCGCAATCTGCATCACACCTGTGACAACACCGAATTGAAGGGAATCGTTCCCCTTCAACGCGGATGAGAGGATGTCCCTCATGGAGTCCAGTATCTCCTGGTGATGGGTTTTTCCGAATGCGTTGTGAATAGGGTTGTCATATTCATCGATGAGGATGATGACCTTCCTCCCATGGTGCTCGTTGAGCATACGGGACAACACGGACACGGATTTCCTGAGTGTGATCGGATCGAGTTTTCTGCGGAAGACATCATCGAAGTACTTTTTGTCGACATCATCGAGGATTTCTGAATCCAATAGGTACTTGTGATTACGGAAAAGGTTCGACATCTCATCGATGAGATCCGAATCGAATGTCTTCATGTTGGAGACACCCAGGTTCTTGAAATCCAGATAGATCACAGGATATGCATTTTTGTGTTCATAGCATTCCTTGCATCCTGACACTTTCAGACCGTCGAACCATTTATTGTCCTTCGGATACTTGATGTTGAAGAATGCATCCAGCATGCTGAGGTTCAGGGACTTGCCGAAGCGTCTCGGTCTTGTGACCTGGTAGACTTCGGACTTCTGTGACAGTATCTGGGGGATCAGGTTGGATTTGTCGACATAGAGGTATCCCTCATCACGAACTTCCTTGAAATCCTGGACGCCTATCGGCAGGGGTCTGACCATAATGTCCTTAAGACTGAACTCCGGGTTAATACACTTGTCGCGTGCAGTCACTGTTATGTGTGATAGGAATTCATCATGGTTGGATATACATTCTCTCCGAGAGCACGGTGGGTTTCTTGTTGCGGAATGCGATCCCGTAGAGGAGTGTCGGACCTTCAAGACCGTGGGTGTAGTCCCTCTCCTTGATCTGTTCCAGTGCCTTCTTGGCAGATGTTTCAGCAGCCTCATCCGAGGAGTCGATGGGGATGCGCTTGATCTCGATGACGATGTTCGGATAATCGCCGTATCTGCGCTCCAGTCTGATGTCGAAACGGCCGTTGCCC
>JAGBGN010000075.1 GCA_017935945.1 Candidatus Methanomethylophilaceae archaeon
ATGATGAACTGAAGTATCTTGACCTTGGAGCGAATACCATCAGCAAGGTCGACCCTGAGAAGGTAGGGGAGTTGGTATCGATCCTTTCAGCAGATGGTTCCAAAGTTATCTTCATGGGAAGTGGGAGCACGGTCGCCTCGTCTGCAGACTATGATCTAATCAACAAGATATCTGTGAATACAGGCGGCGTAGGTGCGATTTTCCCCGTATCGTCGACCATCCCCCAAGCACTTGCCGGAATCGAGATGATCGGAACATTGTTCGGATACAAGGATCAAACACAGCCTCTGATTGAGGACATGCAGTTAAGGATGTACAAGGTATATTCTGCACTGAAAGATGTTGATACAGATAAGAAAGTGTACTGGGAGGGCGTTGAAGGCAAATCCTCAAAGATCACGAGCATGGGTGAACAGATTATGGATTTCTTCGGTTGGGATACGTCCATGAACACTGGAAAAGAGGTTGATACGGAAACCATCCTGATGGAGAAACCGGACATCATATTGTTCTTCACACATGATTCACGCTCATTAGATGACCGTATGCGGGCTTGATTAATCATCAAAACTTCTTACCCTTTTTACGTACCTGCTTCACACCCATAATCATGTTATCACCGTGGTTGGTCCGGATCGGGCCTACACCGATCCGGTGATGCATCAGCATCTCTTCTGTCACTAATAAAGAATTAACAATAGAATATTTAAATTTTAGGTATACCTAAATTGTATAAATGAAATCAGATATGCCGAAGATATACGATTGAAAATGAAAAGGCGGGTTACCCCGCCAAATTGTTTCACTCCGACTCTTCTATGTCTTCGAAGTCGAAATCCATATCGCCTGCAAGGGTGATGATCTGAAGCTCCTCGAGC
Organism: Candidatus Methanomethylophilaceae archaeon; assembly: GCA_017935945.1. Taxonomy (GTDB): domain Archaea; phylum Thermoplasmatota; class Thermoplasmata; order Methanomassiliicoccales; family Methanomethylophilaceae; genus Methanoprimaticola. Next base: position 879 of record JAGBGN010000075.1, read on the forward strand.
TTATCATCGGCAACCTTCGAAGGCGAACCATCGAGAAGGGATGTTGCCCTCTTGTTCTTGGGGAACGCGATGACTTCCCTGATGGTATCCTTGTTCAGGAGGATCGCACAGAGCCTGTCGATACCGATTGCGATACCTCCGTGAGGCGGAGCTCCGTAGCTGAGTGCCTCGACGAAGAATCCGAAATTCTCCTCGATCCTCTCATCATCCAGACCGAGTTTGTGGAACACTGCCTTCTGGAGATCGGCATTGTGTATACGGAGGGAACCGGAACCCAGTTCGTTTCCGTTCAAACAGAGGTCGAAACATGCTCCTCCGACATAATCGTCATCGAGATCGTTCTGGGGAAGGACGAACGGGTGGTGGAATGAATCGTACTTTCCAGAAACAGGATCAATCTCGAACATGGGGCACTCATCCATCCAGAAGAACTGGAACACATCGTTGGGAACGAGATCGAGGTCCTCTGCGATCTTCTTTCTGAGTGCACCTCCACCCTCGTATGTTGCCTTCCAGGGTCCTGCGATGATGAACAGCAGATCACCCTCCTCGACACCCATGGTGGTCTTGATGTTCTCGAGGATTTCAGGTGTGAAGTACTTCACGATGTTACTCTCGAGTTTTCCATCGACACACCTCATCCAGGTGAGTCCTCCGAGACCGACCTTCTTGGCGTAGTTGATGTAACGGTCGACATCGTTCCTTCCAACCTTGTTGCCTGCGATCTCCGCCTTGAGGTTCATTCCAGCGACTATTCCACCCTCAGCGAGGATGTTCTGGAAGATCTTGTAGGGAGCGTCCTTGACGACATCTGTCAGCTTGGTGAACTCCAGACCGTACCTCATATCGGGCTTGTCGGATCCGAACCTCTCCATGGCATCGCGGTATGCGATGTGGGGGAACGGGGTGACAAGGTCCTGTCCGTAAAGTCCCTTCCAAATATAGGAGACCATTCCCTCCATCATATCCTGGAGGTCCTTCATGTCCACGAAAGACATCTCGAGGTCCAGCTGGGTGAACTCAGGCTGACGGTCCTTACGGGAATCCTCATCACGGAAGCACCTGGCGACCTGATAGTAGCGATCCATACTGGCGACCATCAGCATCTGCTTGAAGAGCTGAGGGGACTGGGGAAGCGCGTAGAATGTTCCGGGGTGTACCCTGGAGGGGACAACATAATCCCTGGCGCCCTCGGGAGTGGATTTTCCGAGAACAGGTGTCTCGATCTCGAGGAAACCATTCTCATCCAGGTACTGCCTGGCGAGATGGACGAGTTTGGACCTGAACTGCATGGTCTGAACCATCTCGGACCTTCTGAGGTCGAGGTATCTGTACCTCATCCTGATATCCTCATCGGGAAGGACTCCCTCTTTCTGGTCACCGAGCTCGAAGGGAGGTGTGACCGATTTGTTGAGAAGCTCTGCGTCGGTTATGAGAACCTCTACCTCTCCAGTGGGATTCCTGCCGTCCTCCGTTCCCTCAACCCTCTTCCTGACGATTCCATCGACTGATACGACGGACTCGCGGGTGAATGACTTCATGATTTCGGAGATACGTGCTACATCGGTTCCCTCGGGGAGATCTTCGGGGTCGAAGACGATCTGGGTGATTCCGTACCTATCGGCAAGGTCGATGAATGCGACACCGCCGTGGTCCCTGGAGAATCTGACCCATCCCTGGAGACATACCTTCTTGCCGAGGTCGGATGACCTCAGCTCACCACAGGTGTTTGTTCTTCTCATAAGAGCGCCTCTTTATTATGCGCACGCTATTTTAGAGGCTATATAAAAGTATGCGCACGCATGCACACGCAGCCGTTACCGTGCCCGATTCATTTGACACGTGTCATTGCTCACCCATTATGGGCGGTATGAATGAGAAGGGATCCTTCTTCACACCGAGGATGATCGAGGTGTTAGTCTTCCTAACGTGGGGGATTGCATTGATCGCCTTGACGACACGGGAAAACTCCTCCCTGTCCTCACATGCCACCCATGCGATGCAGTCACTGTCCCCGGTGACATCGAAGAGGGAGATCACCTGAGGTATCTCTATGACCTTCTCCTGCACCGCGATCGCATCATCGGCGTATATGTTGACGACACCCATGTAGTCGAAACCGAGTGCCATGTAGTCTATGCTCGCACGATATCCGGTGATCACACCTCTGGATTCGAGGTTCTTGATCCTCTGGATTAACGTCGTGGGATGAACACCCAGTTCCTTGGCAAAATGCCTGTAAGAGCCCTGGCTGGACTTGCACAGAAGTTCGATTATACGCTTGTCCAATTCATCGTACTCATCCATGGGCATTTGTACATCTCCGACAACCGATACTAAAGCAAAGACGTTTATTAAGATTGTCTAGAAGGTCGTGTTCGATACAGTACAAACGGAGGCACCGTGCATGTCGCCCATCTGGACAGTACGGCTCAGACGATGGGGGACCTCGAAACTACTTATATTCAGAGCCCTACTCCGAAACCATTGGAAACGGCGATAACATGACGGACGAGATCTTCAAACATGATGGATACACGTTCGAATTCGAGGCCCACGTAGTCTCGGTCAACGGCGATGAGGTCATACTGGACTGCACCGCATTCTACCCTGGCGGTGGCGGACAGGTATGCGACACGGGATCGATTAGGGGTCACGCTGTCACGGAGGTCTTCCGCCGTGGCGATGACATCATACATGTGGTACCCGGTAACGACCTCAGTGTGGACGAGAGGATCTGGTGCAGTGTGGACTGGGAAAGACGCTATGAACTCATGCAAGGTCACACGGGCGAACACCTCCTCTTCTGTTCGTTGAAGAGACAGTGCGAGGATCTGGAGATCACCAAGATCTTCATATCACCTGAGAGCAAGTACGTCATCGTCAACCATGACCTGACCTGGGAACAGATCGAAGCTGCTGTTGAATTCGCCAACCAGGCCATCAAGGACAACCATTCTGTGACCAAGAGTTACATGGACAGGGACGATCCAGACCTGGAGAACGTCAGGATAAAACTGGACAGAATCCCCGAGGGCGAGCAGATATCGGTAGTGGCCATCGGCGACATAGACCTCTCTGCCTGCAGTGGAGTCCATGTCATGGAGACATCCGAACTCGAGATGCTCATTGTCGACAGGAAGGTGTCCGCCGGAAAAGATGGTGTGACCATCCAGTTCAAGGTCGGCGAACAGGCCAAGAAGGAGGCGACGAAGATGGCTTTCAACAGTCTCAGGATGATTGACACCCTGGGTTGCAAGGCTGAAGACGCCGAACGTGCACTCCTCAACCTGAAACAGGAAGCGGAGACCTCCAGGAAACTTCTGAAGGATGCGTCCAAGGTCATGTTGTCCACCATCGTCCCGGAAACCGTTTCCGGATGTGCTGTACACACCGCCATTGTCCCTGGAGCTGACCGCAACGTCCTCAACGATTTTGCCGAAACAGTCCGTTCATCGGGTGGTGTAGCGATCATCGTTTCCTATAGCGACTCGGGATCGGTCATGATGGCATCTGGCGACAAGCGCGTGGACTGCAAAAAGGCCTTTGCCGAGGTACTCCCCTCTTTCGAGGGTCGCGGTGGCGGAAAACCTGATTTCGCACAGGGCGGGTTCAAAGACCCCACCAAGGCAGATGAGGTCTTGATGGCCCTAAAGAAATGGGCCTGCGATGCACTCCTTTAATATCAATCAATGAATCACGTGATACCATGGCCGGCGGAATGAGAATGAACGACCGTCAGATGAAACAGGCGATGAAGAAGATGGGCATCAAGCAATCGTCCATCGAAGACGTCACCGAGGTCATCATCAGAACCAAGAGCAATGAGATCGTGCTCGTCAACGCAGATGTAGTATGCGTGGAGATGGGTGGAGGAAAGAGCTACCAGATTTCCGGTACGGAGATCGTCAGGGAGCTCGGAGCAGACGGAGAATCGACACCTGTTGTCACGTTCCCCCAGGAAGACATAGAGCTTGTCATGTCCCAGACCGGATGCGATGCCCAGAAGGCCCTCGAAGCACTCAAGGCGACCGAGGGACAGCCCGCAGAAGCCATCCTCAAGATAATGTCGGAGTGATTGGAATGTGTCTCGCCATACCCGGAAAAATCGTCAGCATCGAAGGATCGATCGGAGATGTCGACTTCGGAGGCGTCACCAGGAAAGCCAACCTATCCATGGTCGAAGCATCCGTTGGCGACTGGGCAGTGGTCCACGCTGGATTCGCCATCCAGGTGATGGATGAGGAAGACGCCCAGGAGACCATAAGGCTCTGGAACGAAGTCCTCGATAGCGATAAAACCGAATTTTGTTGATTATGGTGGCTTCGGCCACCTTCATCAACGTTTCTTCTGTATCTTACCATCCTTCTTGAGTCTCACGACATTTGTACCTTGGTTGTTCGCGACCTGTTTTGCATATTGTTCTGCCTCTGCCTTGGTCTTGAAGATCTTCAACGCCTTCAATGCCTTAGCTCTCTTCACCTGCCATCCACCGTTTGGATGCGGTGACACGAAATATGCTGCATATTCCTTACCCGATGATGTGGGGGTTGTACTCTCCTCAGTGGTTTGTTTCCCATCCATGTGCATGAGAAGACATTATCGGAATATAACATGTGTTGACAAATCAATCGCACCATACCTGATTTCACAAACATGGATGCTATGAGGACTACACCCAGGAACGATTTCAATCCGCTATCAAAAAACATTATATACCTGATATGCATCGCAGGTCTTGGTATGACGGCCATAGCGGCGGGGTCACACCCGGTCCCATTCCGAACCCGGCAGTAAAGTCCGCCCGCGTATCTGTCTGTACTGTATTGCGCAAGCGTACGGGAACACAGGTACGCTGTCAACCACTTTTTCTCATTTCTACTCCTTGTGGGTGTTTCCATCGATTCCCCCTGACCCAAATATAATTATCATCCTGCCCATACAGCCAGCAATGATACTGATCAAACTGGGCGGCAGCGTCATAACCGACAAATCCCGCTACAAGACATTCAACAAGGAACAGGTGTCCAGACTGTGTTCTGAGATAGTCCAGTCCGGAAGGGGAACGATCATAGTCCATGGAGCTGGATCCTACGGCCACGTCATCGCCAAGAGGTACTCCCTCCAGAAAGGATTGGTGGATTTTTCACAGATACCTGCAGTTGCCCAGGTTCAGTATGATGTACGTGAATTGAACGCACTCGTCGTCAAGACTCTGCTGGAGAACGGTATCCCCGCGGTATCTGTTCCGCCCGGCTCATGTTTTGTCATGGAGAATGGGAAGCTCATAGTCAAGGACAACGAGGCCATCAGGGCACTGGCACACATGGGTGTGATGCCCATATTGTTCGGAGATGTCGTCATGGACCGTTCGAAGGGATTCGGAATATGCTCCGGTGATCAGATCATGGAGGTCCTTACAGACATATTCAAACCCGAGAGGGTCGTCTTCGTCTCGGATGTCGACGGACTATACACCGCAGACCCCAAGACGAATCCGGATGCAGAGATCATCGAAACTGTCACTCCGGAAGTCTTGAAGTCCGTCCATTCCAGTTCCACGGTGGATGATGTCACAGGAGGTGTCGTCGGAAAAATGCTCTCGATGCTGGAGGCCTGTGATGAGAACAGGGATTGCGTCCTGGTGAACGGTACCGTCCCTGGAAGACTCCTGTCCCTGTTGAAAGGGGAAGAGGTACCGTGCACCATCGCCAGGAGGTGAATCTATGATACCAATCAATGAGAGAAAAGCCGACCACATCAGGATATGCGTGGAAGAACGCATCGCCCCCGGATACTGCTATTGGGATGACATCAGGTTCATCCACAACGCACTACCCGAGATCAATGCGGATGACATCGACATGAGTTGCACATTGTTCGGGAAGAAACTGGACTTTCCCCTCATCGTGACCGCGATCACCGGAGGATTCGAGGGTGCGGTAAAGATTAACTCCAACATAGCCGAGGCCTGTGCTGAACTCGGCATAGGAATGGGTGTGGGAAGCGAACGTGCAGGAATAAACGGATTGTCTCCAGAGAGCTATTCGATCATCAAGGAGTTCGATGTGCCTCTTGTCATCGGCAACGTCGGTGCTCCACAGCTCGTCAACCAGCACAGCAAGGATATGTTCACGTCCGAGATGGTGGGCCAGGCAAAGGATCTCATAGATGCCGACATAATGGCCATCCACCTCAACTTCCTCCAGGAAGTCGTGCAACCAGAGGGCGATACGAACGCACAGGGATGCCGTGATGCGATACGTGAACTTGCAAGGGAACACCCCATAATGATCAAGGAAACCGGTGCGGGAATCTCCAAGGATGTTGCCGAGAAGGTGAAAGGCATCGGTGTCCGCGGAATAGACGTGGCGGGAATGGGCGGAACCAGCTTCTCTGCGGTGGAATTGTACCGTGCAATGGATGCGGAGGACAGCATCAGGACCAGCATGGGGGAGACTTTCTTCGATTGGGGAATCCCTTCCCCCGTGTCACTCGCTGACTGCAGAGGATGCGGACTCCCGTTGATAGCCTCGGGAGGTGTCCTTGACGGAGTCCATGTCGCCGCGTCCATAGCAATGGGTGCGAGTGCCGCGGGTGTCGCCAAAGCGATCCTCAAGGAAGCCACAGAATCCGCACAGGCGGTCATCGACAAGCTGACGACGATAAGGGAGGAGCTTAAGGCCGCCATGTTGCTCACAGGCTCAGCAAACATCTCACAACTTGCCAAGGCACGTCATGTGATCCTCGGCGAAACCAGACAATGGATGGAACAACTATGATTGATGCCAAGGAATATCTGAAGAAGATGTCCGCCGAACTTGACGGACCGATAAAAAGCTACATCGGTAACGAGGAGCCCCCCAACCTCATGGATGCATCCAAGCAGTATCCCTATGCCGGTGGTAAGAGGATGCGTCCCGCCATGGCTGTCGCCTGCTGCGGTGCCGTCGGAGGGGACAGGTCCAAAGCCGTCCCCCTGGCAGTGGCCATCGAGTACATCCACAACTTCACCCTCATCCATGACGACCTCATGGATGGCGATGAGAAACGCAGGGGAATGGACACGATCCACGTGAACTACGGCATGCCTACGGCCGTCCTCGCAGGAGATGCACTGTTCGCAAAGGCATTCCAGATCATATGCGACCTGGATATCCCTGCCGAGAAGATGAGAGAGGTCCTCAGATATGTGAGCCAGTCGGTATGGGACCTCGCACGCGGACAGCAGATGGACGTCAACAACGAGGGACAGATTGTCACCGAGGATGTGTACATCGAGACCATTAAACTCAAAACCAGCGTCCTTTTCGCAGCCGCAGCTGCCGGCGGAGCGATCATCGGTGATGCCGATGATGCTACCGTGAAGGCAATCAACGAGTATGCATTGGAAACCGGACTCGGATTCCAGATGTACGACGACTACCTGGGTGTTGCAGGGGATTCATCCAAGACCGGCAAATCCGTCGGAAACGACATACGCAAGGGCAAGTGCACATGCATGATCACACATGCGATCAGATCCATCAAGGACCCTGCCGTACTGGAGGAGTTCAAATCCATCCTCGGCAACATGGATGCGACGGACGAGCAGTGTGCCCGTGCAAAACAGATCCTCGAAGAAGCAGGATCCATCGACTATGCACTCAACCTCGCGAAGGAGAAGGTGGAGAATGCCATTGCGAAGATCTCCGGACTCCCCGAGGGCGAGGACAAGGAATTCATGATCGCACTCGCCAGATATGCGATCGACAGGGATGTGTGATCGTCCCATCAAACATCATCAATCCCCGTTTCCGTTATACGGTACGGGGCCGACCTCCCTTCGGGGAGGCTCCGGTGTTTCATTATTACCGCCACACGACGCCCTTCGTTCCTCTTGTCGAGACGGATTATCGTCTTGGCGTTGTGATGCAATGCATGACCGCCCAGGAACTCGACACCTCCGCTGGATAAGTTGGAATACACCTGTGATGTGATCATTATCGCCAACTCGTACTGACGGGCGGTGTTGAGGAGTACTTCGGTTTGCCTGATAAAATCATTGCGAGTCGCATTATCATCATGATTGAGACGATAGAACATCGTCAGTGAATCTATCACAACCAATGATATCGTGCCACTGGCTGCAAGTTTGTTTATCTTGTCGATACGGTCCGATTGCTCCTCGAAACTATGGACCTGGAAAATCAGGAGGTTCTTGATTGATTCCTCATTTCCCGCGAACACCTGCAGGAGACGGTCCGAAGACAGACCCTCCGTATCGATGTACGCGACCTTCTTCCCCTGTATCGCCACATTGCGAGCTATCTGTAAACACACATTCGTCTTGCCTGCACCGGCCTCGCCATACAATAGGGTGACACTTCCAGACTCGATTCCTCCACCGAGAAGACGATCGAACTGGGAACAACCCAGGGGAATCCTTTCCACGTTACCCAGAACACCTATGCCCGATAAAACACTCACGCTTACCCACAGGGAACCAGCGAGGGGGATGGTTCATTAACAACCTCCACGATGACCGAACGGTAACCCATGTCGGATACGGATGTTATCAAAGGTGCCGAAGCAACAATGGTCCAGGGAGAATATCTGGGGCGCAAGACCCTGATCAAGACCAGGCCTGCCAAGACATATAGACACGCCGATCTGGATCAGCACATCAGATCGTCCCGCACACGCAACGAGGTCAGGATCATACATGAGGCCCGCATCGCGGGAGTGAGGACCCCATGCATATATGACGTGGACATGAGTGAGTTCAGTATAACCATGGAGTATATCGAGGGAGTCCCGGTCAAGAAGGTCCTGGATGAATCCGGCGACCCGGATTGCACGATCTGCCGCATGATAGGGGAGAACCTTGCAATCCTCCATTCCAATGGAATCTGTCATGGTGATCTCACGACATCCAACATGATCCTTACCGAATCCGGCGAACTGTGTTTCATAGACTTCTCGATGGGTTGTACCAAGGCTGAAACGGAGGATATGGGCGTGGACCTCAGGTTACTTGAGAGAGCATTCACGTCCGCCCACACGGATTTGGTGAAACAGTTGGAATCACTAATGGATGCCTATTATGCAAACATCCCAGAACCAGACAAGATACGTAAGAAGGTTGAGGACATAAAGAACAGGGGAAGATACACATGAAACTCAAGGTCATCACATCCAATCCGGGAAAAGTCGCTGAATATCAGAAATCATTCGATGGACTCGGTATCGAAATGGAACACCTCAAACACCCCTATGATGAGGTCCAATCCTCCGACCTTGAAGAAGTGGTACACAAGGGCATGGATGAGTTGATCTCGGCCGGGATCAGGAACTTCATTGTCGACGATTCCGGATTGTTCGTAGATTCATTGAAGGGATTCCCCGGTGTATGGTCCGCCTATGCTCAGAAAACCATAGGAAACCCCGGCATCCTGAAACTCATGGATGGCGTTCAGGACCGTGGTGCAGAATTCAGATGCTGCATCGGATGCGATATCGAGGGCGAGAGGATCGTTGTCACAGGAGTGTGCCGTGGTACGATAACAGAATCGGAGTCCGGGCATGGTGGATTCGGTTTCGACCCCATATTCACACACGATGGTGAAAGGACATTCGCAGAAATACCGCTTGATGAGAAGAATTCCGTATCCCACAGGGGAAATGCCATCAAATTGCTTATAGAAGAAATGAAGGGGAAAGGACTGGTCTGAAGACCAGTCCCCTCAATTTTTTTCAAAGAATGCTTGTGAAGGGCTCATTCACGAACAGGATGCAGAGACCGAGTCCGATTGCCAGATAGAGCAGGTAGTTCCCGATCATGGATTTGAGCTCGATCATCTCGGGCCTGAATCCGACTGCTGCGAGGATGTTCCTCATGAGTCCCATCACAGCGAAGGATATGAGGGTCGCAACAACCCATGCATAATCAGAGTCCCAGTGGTTGCATATGATGGCACCGACCACTCCAACAATCGCACCCAGCAACACAGCTACCAGGAACACCTTGGTGGAATAGATATCCTTGAGAATGAACTCCCTCTCGTTGAACTCCGTAGGAGTGAACTCGTACTGCTCCTCGGGTTCCTCGACTATACGTCTCTTCTTCTTTGCCATCGCGACCCAATCCTGAATTCTACATTTAAATAATTTGGTAAAAGGGGTTTCACTCCTTGGAGAATTTCTCACGAGAGTACTTCAGAGCCTCGATGACTGGAAGGGGCTCGCCCAAAAGGAACGTCTCCAGCGCACCGCCACCGGTACTGACGTAGGAGAAACGGTCTGCGAGGTCGAACCTCTCGGCTGCGCCTCCGGTATGACCTCCACCGATCACCGATTGACCACCGCTGTCGACCATGGCCGTCATGATTATACGGGTACCGATCTCGAAACCGTCCTTCTCGATCATTCCTGCAGGACCGGACATGAAACAGGTCTTGGACGACTGTATGACCTTCCTGAACTTCTCGGCGGAATCATCTCCGATGTCCAGAGCAGGTTCCGCAGTGGGGAGGTCACCGATGTTCACGGATACGCGCTTACCATCCCTCTCCACGGCTACATCCACGGGGAGGAGGACCTTCTGTCCGTATTTGGCCAGGATGTCCTTGGCTGCCTGGAGGTTCTCGGGGGTGAGCTCATCGGACAGAATCTTGGAACTGGCCTCACCGATGTCGACTCCCCTGGCGAGCAGATAGGCGTTACCTGCGAGTCCCACAAGGATGACTGTGTCTGCGACACCGTTACCGAGGACACGGTCGATCATCTCCGATACGTCACCGAACTTGGCCCCTCCGAGGATGAACACGGATGGTCTGCGGGGGTTCTCGAAGATGGCCTTCAGTGCGAACATTTCCTTGGCCATCAGCCTTCCGGATGCGGAGGGGACCTTGACGGGGAACCCGACGAGGGAACACTGTGACCTGTGGGAAGCTCCGAATGCATCACAGACGTAGTAGTCTATCATGGGAGACAGTTTCTCGACTATCTCGCCCTCTGCATGTGCGAACATATCCACCTTGGCGGTCTCGCTGTCGATCTCCCTGACATTTCCCAAAAGGAGGAGTTCACCAGAGTTCAGTGTCCTGATGGCTTCGGATGCCTTCTCCCCAAGGACATCGTCCACGTACTTCACAGGAGAGTTGAGATGCCTGGAAAGGTGCTCGGCATGCTGCTCCAGGTTGATGAAGTCCCAGCCACCCTTCCTGCTCTGATGGGCTAGTATGACGACCTTCGCCCTCTTGCCCATGAGCTCCCTGACGGTGGGTACGATCCTCCTTATTCTGGAATCGTTGACTATCTTGAGCTCCTTCTTGTCGAGCGGACAGTTGATATCCACTCTGAGGAGGACGGTCTTGTCCCTGTAGTCGAAGTCCTCCAGGGTGTTGAAGTCCTTGACCATGGAGATACCTCAGAGTCCCTTTGAAATGTTGAGTGCAGCGTTGGTCTTGGCGATGGATGCTGCTGCATCCTGCTCGACCTTGCACATGGACCTTATGCAATCGATGTTCTCGGGGATGACATCGGACTCCTGGTGAACTGCCTGATAGTAGTACAGGGTGTTGCCGACGACCTTGATTCCATCCTCCCAGACGACGATCTCGTACATATCGGACCTGTCACGTCCGAGGTCCCTTGCGAGCTCCATGACCTGTGCAGTGGTCTTGATGCCGTCCTTGCTCTTGACGAGCCTGACACGGGGTGCGTCCTGGAGGATCTTGACGATCTCCTCGGTGTTCGTCTCCTCGGAGAGCTGGGCGACGACGGTGTGAAGGTGCATCAGGGTTGTGGATGCCTTGACTGCCATCGTGTTGATGTCGAGCCAGGGCATGATGCTCTGGACATCGGGGCCGTGGTGGGTCGGAAGCTTGACGGAGGGCTCGAGACCGTTGATAGGACCGTTCTTGCTGTCTCCGGGATCTGCCGCACGCCTGACGATTGTCACGAATGCCTTCTCGACCTTGAATCTCTTGTCGATGGGGTTGAGTGTCCTCAGGAGACCTGTGGTGTTACAGGATACGACACGGGAAAGCTGTGCACCCCATGATTCAGAGTAGTTCGCGGTGGAGTTGAATGATATTCCTGTAAGGCTGTGATCCTCTCCTCCCTGGAAGATGGCCTTCACGCCTGCCTCCTGGTACTGGGCCTTGTACATCTCACCGACGTTACCGGGCGTACAGTCCACGACTATGTCGACCTTGGCGTACATGTCCTTGAGTGTTCCAGCGATAGGTACTCCGGCATCCTTGAATGCCTGAACGCTCTCATCGGGAACATAAAGGTCGAATCCCCTTGCAATTGCTGCCTTTGCCTCGAATGTGGGCCTTGTCTTGGTGACTCCGATGACCTCCATGTCATCCTGTGCTGCGACTGCAGAGGCTACCCTCTTTCCGATGGTTCCATATCCGTTTACTCCAACCCTGATTTTCGACATGATGTTTACCTGCGCGCCCATTGGCACTCAATAATAAAAACGTGTCCACTCGCGCACGTACGCCTACGCGCGCATTTCGTGGGATAACGTGTGAGAAGGCCGGCACGCGGTCATTCCGGATGCGGCGGTGACGTCGAAGCATCGGGATGACTGTCCGAACATGATGGACGGTTGTTCCGGTACGATGGGTTGCAGACTGCATCCACCACACAGATGGAAACCGAGCATACAATAAGTGCTTGTGTACCATTATTTTAAGCTTTAGCACTCATTTGTATAGTTAAAAATGAAATCGTTAGACAAACCAACAACTATGGACCACATCACCCACCATTTTATAGGTAGACATAGTACCCACCGTCGGAGACAACCGAAATGAAAGGCACGAAAGCACTGGTAACCATGCTCGGCAGGAAGGGCGTTGACACCATCTTCGGATACCCCGGAGGCAGTGTTATCCCGATTTACGATGAACTGTACGACTCGGACATCAGACATGTACTCGTACGTCATGAGCAGTGCGCAGCCCACATGGCAGACGGATACGCACGCGCCAGCGGACGCCCCGGAGTATGTCTTGCGACCAGTGGTCCCGGTGCCACCAACCTCGTCACCGGTGTTGCCACCGCATTCGCGGATTCCGTCCCCATGATCGCACTGACCGGTCAGGTCGGAACCGGATCCATGGGCCTGGGTGCTTTCCAGGAAGTGGATGCATACAGTCTCCTGATGCCCATAACGAAACACAACTTCCGTGTCCTAGACGTCAACAGACTGCCCCATGCCATAACAGAGGCCTGGGACATATGCCAGATGGGACGTCCCGGCCCGGTCCACATAGACCTTCCTGTGGACCAGATGAACTCCGACATGGACGAGAGCATGCTGGATGGGACATATGGTGTTAAACCGATAATGGAGGACCTGTCCGGCATCGATGCTGCTGTCAAATGGATCAAGGAAGCACAGCGCCCGCTGATAATCGTCGGAGGAGGTGCCGTTAACGCCTACGCGGAAGTCAGGATGTTCTCCGAGTTCCTCCGCGCCCCCGTGGACATGACACTCATGGGAATGGGTGTGGTTCCTTCATCCTATGAGCTCAACATGGGTCCACTTGGAATGCACGGGAGATTGTCCGCGAAGACTGCCATGAACGAGGCAGACCTCGTAATATCCATAGGGTGCAGATTCTCCGACAGGACATACAGCAAGAAGAGCTGCATGCAGGACGGCAACGGCAGGATAATCCACATAGATGTCGACCACACCGAGTTCGGGAAACACAAGTGCGGCAACTGCGTCAACCTCCTCGGAGACTCCAGAAAGGTTGTCCGCATGCTGATGGATGCCCTCCAGGGATATGCGCCCCGTCAGAAATGGACGGAGTATGCGCTCGGTCTCAAAAAGAGATGCAAATGCAACACCGACCTGGATGCATACCCGATCCTGCCTCAGAAGCTCATGCACGACATCAACGACATCATCAGGGACGACACGATAGTCACCACGGACGTCGGTCAGAACCAGATGTGGGCGATGCACCACCTCAACATAGAGCATCCTCGCCAACTACTGTCGTCAGGTACATTCGGTACCATGGGATACGGTGTCCCCGCTGCCATCGGTGCCAAGGCGGCCAAACCGGAATCCGATGTGATAGCCATCACAGGGGACGGAGGATTCCAGATGGTGATGCAGGAGGTGGCCACATCCCTGGCTGAGGACCTCCCCATAACCATAGTTCTCCTGAACAACGGAACCCTGGGAATGGTCAGGCAGTGGCAGAAACTGTTCTGGAACGAGAGGTACTCCAACACCACACTCGACGCTGTCCCAGACTTCGTGAAACTCGCTGAGGCGTTCGGAGCCAAGGGATTGCTCGTCGAGAAGCCCGGAGAGATCAAGGATGCCCTCAAGGAAGCAACCGAATGCGGAAAGACATGCCTGGTCGAGGTCAGGGTCGATGTGAACGAGGATGTCCTGCCGATGCTTCCTGCGGATCCCAAGGAACCCATGGTCAAGGGTCGCTGCGCTTTCTGAGGGTGCACCATGAACCATGACGATATCGAGAGATCTGTCGCCAAGAGGATCATACCATCCGAATCCGAGATCGCCTCCATCGAGGAGAGGGCCGGTCGCCTGGAGTGCATGGTCAGGGAATACGTATCATCCCATGGGATAGATGTCGAACTGAGGTTCGCGGGATCCTATTCCAAGGGGACGTTCCTCTCCGATCCAGACCTCGATCTTTTCATGATGTTCCCCGAATCACTCCCCCGCGCAGAACTGGAGAGGATCGGGTTGAAAGCAGGTGAGGACATCCTCCATGGGGAGAGGATGTTCTCCGAGCACCCTTACACAAGGGGGGTGTTCGAGGGCATAGAGGTCGACATGGTTCCCTGCTACCACCTGGATTCGACCGAGAAGCTTCAGAGCGCCGTCGATAGGACGCCATTCCACACCAGCTACATCAAGGGAAAACTGGACGCGAAGGGGTGCAACCAGGTACGTCTGCTGAAGAAATTCATGAAGGGCATAGGAACCTATGGAGCGGAACAGGACTCCCGTGGTTTCTCCGGATACCTATGCGAACTTCTCGTGGTTCACTACGGATCGTTCCGCAAGGTCCTGGAGGGCGCCCTCACATGGAGGAAGGGAATGACCATATCGATCGATGGATGCAGAGGGCCGAAGATGTCCTCGCCACTGGTCGTCTACGACCCCGTGGACTCGCGCAGGAATGTCTCATCGGCCGTGCACGTGGATACCATGTCCACATTCATCCATGCTGCAAAATCATATCTGGACGCCCCGTCTGAGAGGTTCTTCTTCCCCGTCCCGCGTACACCGATGTCGGACGCATGCCTGAAGGGCAGATTGGAGTTGCATGGGACCCGTCTCCTATCCGTGTCGTTCAGCAGACCCGATGTGGTGGAGGACAGCCTGCATTCCCAACTCTGGAAAAGCCAGTATGCCATATCCCGGAAACTGGATGAATTCGGATTCAACACCATCCGTGCGGTGCACCGCATGTATGATGACCGCATGGTATGTGTGTTCGAGATCGAACGCGATACCTTGCCGACAGTACATCGTCACCCCGGCCCACCCATATGGGTAAACAATTCGGAGGCCTTCCTCGAAAGATGGTCCGACAACGAACATGGGTCACCGTACATCGACGACGGCGTATGGACCGTCGTCTCACCCAGACAGTACTCCTGTGCGACGAGCATGGTATCGGCAGAACTGCCGATGGCCGGAGTGGGGAGGGACCTGGACCTCGCCACCGCAAGGGTCCTCGGCAACGACGATGCACTATCCGGAACCGACAGAACCCTGCTGACTGAACTCCTGGATCCCAAATTCCCATGGGAATGAACGGTTTTTTATAATCAATCGGTGATAGTCGTCGTGTGGGCCTGTGGGCTAGCTTGGTATACTTGTGGCTTTGGGAGCCATTGACTCCGGTTCAAATCCGGGCAGGCCCACTTCTGTTCCCGACCCGGTTCCTGACGTCCCGATGTACAATCCAACATCCTAAAGTACTTGGAGAATGTCTTTTTGCATGGTGCTTGCATGGATGGGATCAACAAGGTACTCTTGGCCACTATTCTGGTCCTCGCCGTGTCCGCATCATTGATCGTGTACCTCGATGACGAGTCGGTCGAGCCGACCACGTACTCGGTGACATACGAACTGGACGGAGGTGAGAACAACACACTCAATCCGGATACGTATGTCGAGGGAACATCATCCCTTCAACTGTACAGTCCGGTGAAGGACGGTTTCGTGTTTTCAGGGTGGTATCTGGACCCGGGATTGACCGTACCCTTCGAGAATGATCTGCCCACCGGCGACATCACGTTGTATGCCTCCTGGAACGACAGCCTTGAAGGCAAGGGCTACGTGCTCTCGTTCTCGGGCAACGTCATGAACGGACCTTTCCAGAGATACACCATGACCGGCACCTATTCTATGACCTATCTGTACTACAACCCGGATTCAGACAGCTACTATCTGGACAACACGGTCACCACCAGTTACGACTACGGCTACTATGTGGACACACGCACGACGCAGAACAACAGGTGGTCCGGGTCGGATTCGAGTGTGGAATGGGAGTTCCTAGGGAATGAGACGATAACAACCGTTGCCGGTGGAAAGGATTGCGAGGTCTGGAAGGCCACCTACCTCGGCGGATATGAGGTGCAGTGGATAGGCGATGGTTGGATCCCATATAGGATAGAGTCCATATCCCAGGACATATTCGCATCGCGCACCGTTGTCTATGAATTTGCAAGGGAGTTCACTGTCGAGGTGGACAACGACATCTCCGTGGAAGCCTATTGCGACGCAGGTGTTACTGTGGATGGACAAGGCGACTACCACCCCGGAGATGTGGTGACCCTTGTCGCAAGTAGTGAGGAACATGGATTCCTCGGATGGTTCGATGCCAACGGCAACCTGGTATCGTACTCCGAGTCCCTGACCATAACCGTGGGTGGATCCGACCTGGTCCTGTTCGCACTGAACGACTGCGATGAGGACATAGCAGGAAGGTCCGGAACGGTCACCATCCTGGATTCAGGACTCAGCATCGATTCCGCTACCTGGAGGATAGCTGATTCTACCGGACGCACCATGGCCACCGTATCCGGAGACCCGGCGGAATTCGTATTCGATGAGGCAGGGGCGTACACGGTCACCATCACCGGTGAGGTGGATGGCGAACCCTACCTCGGATACAGGGACATCTTCGTGAACGGCACGATGCTCCGTACGTTCGAATGGGAACATGAGGGCAGCAGGTACTCATACGACCTAAGAGTGGATTATGACGACTATGCGTACTACAAGAACCTGTACAGTGTCGACATGCGCTGCCAGGATGTGCTTACCCATGAACGTGACAGGACGTTCGTCACGTATCAGAACAAGTATGTGAGGGAGTTGGCATCGATGCTGTCTGAAATATCCGCACAGAAGGGATTGGACCAATTGTCGACGGCCAACCTCGTCCTGGACTTCGTGCAGAGCATAGAATACCAATCCGACGAGGTATTCATGGGCCATGTGGAGTACTGGAAGTTCCCCCTAGAGACACTTTGTGACCAGGGAGGGGACTGTGAGGATACTGCGATCCTCTACAGCTCCCTGATGAAGGCCATGGGTTTCGATACGGTTCTGATCATATTGCCCGGACACATGGCATCGGGCATCCTGCTGTCTGGTGAGACCACATACAGGTACTGCGAGACCACCTCGAATCAGTTCGAAGTGGGAGTGAGGCCTTCAACCGTCGACCTGACGGACCGCTACATCGTCACCATCCCATGAATCATTCACCCTTGCCGGTGGCGATTGCGTACAACCTGTATCCACCTGCGAGACTGAGGCAATCTATACCGTTCTGCATCAGAATACGACATGCGATGTAACTGCGGAGTCCGCTGCGGCATATGACATAGTATGTCTTCCCGGGATCCAATTCGGATATGCGGTCACGGAGTTCGTCGACCGGCATATGCAGTGAACCAGGAACGTGTCCCGATGCATATTCCCTATCGGTGCGTGTGTCCAGGATCTCACAACCGGGCATGTCCGCAACACCGTCAACCTCATCCCAGAAGAACTGTCTGAACAACCCCGCCCTGACGTTTCCGATGACGAAGCCGACCATGTTCACTGGATCCTTGGCAGATGAATACGGTGGTGCGTAGGACAGGTCCAGCTCCGCCAAGTCATCCGCAGTCATGCCTGCACGTATCGCAGTGGCCAGGACATCCATGCGCTTATCCACACCATCGAAACCCACGATCTGTGCTCCGAGTATCCTTCCCGTGTCTGGATCGAACAACGTCTTGATGGACATGAATGTGGCACCGGGGTAGTATGTAGCATGTGATGCGGAATATGTGTAGGTCTTGTCGTACCGAATACCTGATGCCTTGGCAGTCTTCTCGTTGATTCCCGTCATGGCCACGGTCATATCGAATACCTTGATCACAGAGGAACCCTGGGAACCTGGATACCTGCTGTCCATGCCGCAGATGTTGTCGGCGGCGATGCGACCATGCCTGTTCGCAGGTCCTGCTAACGATATCACTGCATCCTCCCCCGTGACCGAGTTCACCACCTGCACTGCATCGCCCACTGCGTACACATCCGGAACGGAGGTCTCCATGCGATCGTTCACCAGTATGGAGCCTTTGATGCCCAGCTCCAGTCCTGCATCCTTTGCCAATTCGGTATCCGGAACAACCCCCAGAGCCACCACCATCAGGTCGGCCTCCAAGCGGGTGCCATCACCCAGCACCGCAACCAACCCATCGGAGGTGTCGATGTCGGTTAGTGCCGATTTGAGACGGAGGTCCACACCCTTGGAAACGATGTGTGCCTGAACCTCCATGGCCATCTCTGGATCCAATGGTGGAAGTACCTGACCCGGACGTTGTACCAGCGTCACGGCAACCCCCGCGTCTACAAGGTTCTCTGCAATCTCCAACCCTATGTAACCTCCGCCCGCTACAACGGCACGGCGCGGGTTATGGTTGACTATGAACTCGCGTATGCGCAGTGCATCCTCCACCGTACGCAACGTCATCACACGTTCATCATCCATGCCCGGGATGTCGGGACGGATGGCCTTTGCCCCCGGAGATAGAATCAGACGATCGTATGATTCATCGTATTCGGAACCGTCATACAACCTCCTCACACGCACCTTGTGGGCACTGGTATCAATCGAGACCACCTCGTTTCTGATACGGACATCGACATTAAATCTGGACTTGAACGATCTCGCATCCTGCAATGTCAGCTTCCCCTTGTCGGATATGGTTCCCCCGACATAGTAGGGCAATCCGCAGTGAGCATAGGATACATACCCGCTGCGTTCCAACATGATGATCTCGGCGGATTCGTTCAACCTCCTGAGTCTGGCGGCTGCGGAAGCC
>JAGBGN010000076.1 GCA_017935945.1 Candidatus Methanomethylophilaceae archaeon
CCACCTTACCCGGAACATCGTTCGCATCTTTCACCAATGACATGCTATCCATATACCCCTAGAGGGCATACTAATTTGATACCAGTGGGGGGTATGGGTATAGAATTACAGAGATTACAATCTAGTGTTATTATAATCAAAAAGAGGTCTGGAAGGTATGGCCAGATTCTTCGATTCAAAGGGCGATTACAGGGGTTGTAGCGAAGCGGATGGAACGTTCTACGATGGTGATGGTAGGTACGGTGGTCGTATGGCATCCGACAGGACGTTCTACAACGGTTCGGGTGAATACATCGGAAGATGCTGCTCTGATGGAACGTTCTACGATGGTGATGGATCGTATCGCGGCATCATGGATGTCGATGGAAGGTTCTACGGCTCGGACGGTTCGTACAGGGGTCGCATAGACAGGGATGGTACCGTGTACGATGAGAATGGAAGTTACAGAGGCAGGGTAGATCCATGATCGGTATTCGAAGGAAATCCGATATCAAAGATCGAGGGTATCTATAGGCACCGACAGTCGGTGTTAAGTAATTTTCAAGAGATTCATTGCCATGGATCGTAGGAACAGGGTCATTATCGCCATTTCTGCAATTACTATACTAATCTGTCTGCTAGCGACATATGCCATCAACGATGGAGGGGAGGAAGTATCACGTTTCGATTCATTCCCCAAGCCAGTGACCGATGACATGCGTGAACCGATGGATGCCGATGAAGCCGAGTACCTGTTGTCATCCACCATCGATAGGTTCCTCGAGGTCGCTGGTACGGAGACCACCCGTGCGGAGCTGGAAGACGTCATCTACGGATTGGATGAGGTGACGAGGCAGTTGGCTGTTGACTTCCTGTTCGTCGATTGGAATCATTCCCGTGACCCCCATGCCGATCCAGACGGGTATATCAAATGGGCGGTATTGGAATCCATGATGGATTCCAGGGTCAATGATGCATGCAGGACAGCGCTCTCCGGCCCCAACGTCGATGAAATAATGGATATCCTGGGGGAGGAGTTCTGCAGGGAACTGCTGGCGGATGAGCTGGTCTCGGATGAGGAATACGCTCTCATGATGCGTGAATCCGAATTATTGGTCGCCTATTCCGTTTGCGATCCGTACGATGCATACGCCCTCTCGGAGATCTACCTGGATCTGGTGGATGTACGCAACGAACTCGCCGATCTCAGGGGTTTCGATTCCTATGCGGATTACATGTACTCCGAGGAGTTCAACCGCGATTACACCCCAGAGGATGTGTCCGAATTGGCCTTGAAGATCTCCGGAAGCGGAATGTCCGAACTTGTCGATCGCATGTACGACAAGTACGATAAGACGGAGGTCGACTACACCTACACCGACCAGGACCAGCTGTTCGATGATCTGGAGCCATTCATAGATGGCATATGCACCGAGTTCGCAGAACTGTACGACCATATGAGGCAGTACGACCTGATTGATTTCGAGGATCTCGACACCAAGATGGACGTCGGATACACCAGCTTTGAAGACGGCGTCGTATACATCTTCAACAGTCCGTATATGGACCACTACGATCTGTCAGCGCTGGTCCACGAGTTCGGACATGCTGCCAATTTCAGTATGATATCCGAACCCACAGATGATCTGGACATCCGTGAGATCCAGTCCACCGGACTGGAGATGCTCTTCATCCTCGATTCCGAGTATCTTTTGGGGGACAGTACCGATGATTACGCTGTCAGCATCCTGACCGATATAGCCCTCGTGATGATGGACGGGTTCGTATTGGATGAGTTCCAGCAGCGCGTGTACTCCAGTGAACCCGATTCCCCCGAGGACCTGGATGCGATCTACAAGTCCGTCATCGAAGAACTGAATTACGATCCGGGTTTCGACTGGTACCTGGTATCTCACACATTCCAGAATCCGTTCTACTACATCAGCTACACGATGTCCGCATTCAACTCCCTGTGCATCTTCAAAGAGGCTCTGCAGGATTATGATTCGGCAGTGGATACGTACCTAGACATCGTGGCATACAACTCGGAAGGCTACACCAATATGACGGAAACCCTCGGCCTTCCCAGCATTTTCGATGAAGGGGATATCAACGAATTGATCGAGGACATGTTGGACTGGATCGACCTACAGGGTTCTGATATCGCGTCCGTTTGAGGGTACGGCAGTATCCGACAGATGGAGAGGATCCTGAAGGGGGATGGTAAACCCTCTTCAGGATCCAGTATTCATGATTCCGATGCCGATTATGAAACGGGATGCATGGATCCTCTGATGGAAGCTGTGAGGAACTGATGTGACCGTTATGTCGTTTACGTCAATAGGTGGGGCATCGATTATAACGGGGGTGGCAATTCCACATAGGTTGCCATAGATGGTATCGATCGGATGACTTCCAAATACATGGGAAACAATCCAATTCCGGATGGTTTTGTAAGCGTATCTGGGCTTTCAGAAGGGTCATCCGTTTGATAAATTCATTATAATGGATTTTTACAATTTTATTGATGGATTAATCCATCATAATGGATTCTTCTGACAGTTACTCACCCATGTATTTTCGATTATTTGTTGACCCGTATTCCCAGTTTCATAATCTGTTTCCACTGTGGATTCGATAACAAGAATCTGGACCCTTCTCCTATTGCCTCGGATGCGATCTTCTGTTCAACATTATTTGTAAAAGCAATCATTCCTTGATTTGGAGGTTCTCATCACGCCTCATAGGTTTCTGGAAGGATGGTTCCTTGTCCTCATCATTGATGTGGGGCATTAGGATTCATTAAATCAGGATGTACTGCATACTTTTAAACAAATAAGGGCATCATGGACAGATGATCCACCATCGATTCCATGCTAATGAATTTCAACTGCAACTTGCAGTGGATTCTCATTTCGATGTGGACTCCAGATCCACATGGAGTGGGTGGTCCCGATGTGTTCGTGTTTTATACCATGCCACATTCCCGAACCCATGATCTGTTTCCACTGCGGATTCGATGACGAGGGTCTGAACCCCTTTTCCAAATGCCTTAGATGCGGTAGGCCCTTCGACCTTCCGGACACCGACCCCACATCGGATGGAAGCATATCATCGACCGATCGTGAATGATCTGTCGGATCGATGGTGTAGACAGAGCATCTTGATCGCACCGATATCATCAAGACTATCCACGTCAGGGGATCATGTGATGACCAACTGAACGTTGAACGACATACAGCGCTACTATAGGTGTCCGTACGAGCACCGTCTGGACAGGCTGTCCAACACCTGGAGGATTACCCCCGAAGAGTGTCTGGACATGGCAGTCCGCGATGCGGTCACCATGGCCGACAGCATGCTCTTCAGGGAGGGTTGCACGATGGGTCCCGATTCGGGGGTATCGTGTTTCTGGGATGCATGGGACAGGCACCTCCCCGATGTCCATCCGGTCCCTGAGGACTCATTGGGGCTGATAAGGTTTGGTGAGAGGTGCGTGCGGAACCATTACAGGATGGACCGTTCCTGTGACGGTCATATGATAGCCTCCGGGATATCGGCCACGGTCCCGTTGGACGGTGACCATTCGGTCACCGTGCCTATAGACGTCGTCCATGTATCCGGACACACCGCCATGGTCGTCAACTACAGGACGGATTCGGGCGTGCGTTCATCGGAGGAGCTCTCTGGGGACATGGGGATGCTCCTTGCATCGAAGTGGGTGTTGTCCAACATATCCGGATGCTCGCGTGTCTGCATGGTCTGGGTCTTCCTGGGCACGGGCGTTCGAGTGGAAGCCGTACCGACGGTCGGTTCCATGGTCAACGCCTTGGCGGATGCCTCCACTACTATCCGGTGGATTGAGCGGTACGACGACCTGCTCCCGACTGATATCGGACATAACCTCGAACAGACGTGATATCACGCTTTCGATTCTAACCAGGTCTATACCGGATAGTTCGGTTTCCAATTCTACGTTCCGTTGTCTTGTCTTGGATAGTTCTTCGAAGACCGGGGTCAATACCTTCTCTAGCCTATCCATCATCGTATCGGAACCTGTGTCCGATCCGTTGTCTACATCCTCTTTGATATATGCCAAAATCTCGGAAAGTTCGGGGGCAATATCAATTGACATCGAACCCAGCCAGGGGGGGGTATTTAAACTTTTTAAGGGCAAATGTACCCTGTTGCTGGCTGGAAAACGATTCGAACATCCTTCATCGATGCTTCAGTATCATCGTTTCAGAGGGTTTCATGTCGTCGATTTGGGATGGACTCCCTTTTATAAATATGTATATTGAGATTA
>JAGBGN010000077.1 GCA_017935945.1 Candidatus Methanomethylophilaceae archaeon
GGAGGATGCGAACAGGTCGTACAGTTCCGACTCTATGCGGTTGATATCTCCTTTCACGAATGCTTTGGAAAGTGAGTTGACATACATCGGAGAATCGACATTCAGTCTGTCCAGGATGTAGCTACCGAAGACATTCGCCATCTCTCCGTTGGGGATGCGGATTGAAGACTTACCATCGTCATACACTTCCGCAGTCAGGTACCCGGACATGACCAGCATCGAGTAGATGTTCCTCTCATCGGTGTGAAGGTCCTGGAAAGTGATGGTGGGTTTCACTTCATAGGGGATGGAATGTCCTTCCGACAGTGATCTGAATTCATCCCATAGTTCCGGAGAGGCATTCCCGAATAGGTCCTCGAGGATGGAGTTCCCGCTGGTACCAGCCCAATAAGGTTTCGGTTCGAACCTTTCACCGACATAGTTCAGGAGACTCCAGGGGTTGTACACGTTCGCATCTCCGAACCTGTAGCCATCGTACCACTCACGTGCCTCTTCAATCTTCTCAGGGCGTCCGTACTCTTCCAGTACCGCTTTCACCTCCTTATCGGTGAACCCGAACATCTCGTCGAAGTCCTTGCTGAGAACGTTGTTGACCTTCAGGTTGTTCAATCCGGAGAATATGGATTCCTTGGAGATCTGCATCACACCGGTCACGACTCCGAAAGCGAGTGAGTCGTTTCCCTTCAGAGCTGAGGACAAAATCCCTCTCATCGTGTCTAATATTTCCTGGTGATGTGGTTTCCCGAATGCGTTGTGAATCGGATTGTCATATTCATCGATGAGTATGACAACCTTCTTTCCGTAATGGGCATACAACATTCTGGACAGGAGGTTAAGGGAATTGATCAACGACGATTCATCACATGTTCCAGTACACATCTCTTCGAATCTGGATATCTGTATACGGTTGATCTTGTTCGATTCAAGAAGGAATTCATATTCCATGTATAGGTCAGAGATTTTGATCGATAGCAACTTCAGGAATAGTTCGTAATTCCTGATATCTAGATCCTTGAAATCCATGTAGATGATGGGATATGCATTCCTGTGGTCTTCGCATTCCCTGCAATCCGAGACCTTCAGACCGTCGAACCAGATGTTATTCTTCGGATACTTGATGTTGAAGAACGCATCCAGCATGCTGAGGTTCAGGGACTTGCCGAAACGTCTGGGTCTGGTATAGAGATATACCTTGGATTTCTGCGACAGTATCTGGGGGATCAGGTCGGATTTGTCGACATAGAGGTATCCCTCATCACGAACTTCCCTGAAATCCTGGACGCCAATCGGCAGGGGTCTGACCATAACGTTCTCAAGATTGAACTCCGGGTTAATACAGTTGTCGTGTGCAGTCACTGATTACTCGCAACCCCTTCCTTCAGAGAGTCCCACGCCATCACCCCCGCAATGGATGCGATGCCGTATGCATCCACGGTTAACGGACATGACGTGTCCCCGGCACAGTACAAGAACCCAAATACCCCACAGGGGATACACCCGCGATGCACGAAGTATCGGTCGTTTCCAGCCTCGTCAACGCGGTGATCGCGGAACTGGGCAAGTACAAGGTCACCAAGGTGAACAGCGTGACCCTGATTATCGGTGACCTCACCAACCTGGGCGAGGAGCAGATGACCTTCGCCTACGAGATCGTGACCCGCGACACCATACTGGAGGGTTCCGAGCTCATCATAGAGAGGGAGCCGATTGAGCTGCTGTGCTCTTCGTGCGGATACGAGGGTCCCGCCAGGATTCTGACGGACCCCGATTACAGTTCCCATTCCATACCCGTCCTGTCCTGCCCCGAGTGCGGAGGACAGACGAAGGTCGTCAAGGGGATGGCATGCACCGTAAGGTGCATGGACATCGAGGAGGAGGAGTGAATGTTCAAGTACAGGGATGAGGCCACCGCCAGGAAGATCCTGGACGGTATCAGGGCGATGGATGTCGATGTCAAGTTCATGCACATATGCGGCACCCATCAGGACACCATAGTCAGGTTCGGCCTGGAGGAGATGCTCAACGAGGTGGGTGTGGAGATCGCCCAGGGGCCCGGATGTCCCGTGTGCGTCACCACCAGCAAGGAGATCGCCGATGCGATCACCCTCGCCAGGAACGGTGTGACCGTCACCGCCTTCGGGGACATGATGAGGGTGCCCACGACCATCGGCTCCCTGTTCCAGGCCAAGGCCGAGGGTGCTGATGTTAGGATCGTCTACTCCATCGACGATGCGGTGCAGATGGCCCGTGAGCAGCCGGACAAGCCCCTGGTGTTCGTGGGTGTGGGATTCGAGACCACCGCACCGTCCACCTGCGTGCCCCTGCATTCCGACGACTGTCCCGAGAACTTCAGCGTCTACAGCTGCCACAGGATATGCCCGCCCGTCCTGGAGACCATCTTCAGCCTCGGCGAGGTCAAGCTGGACGGTATCATCCAGCCCGGACACGTGGCGGTCATCACCGGTACAGGCATGTTCGAGGGATTCTGCGAGGCCCACAGGGTGCCCCAGGTCATCTCCGGATTCGAGCCCCTGGACATCCTGATGTCCTGCTACATGCTCTGCAAGCAGATCAAGGAGGGACGTGCCGAGGTAGAGAATGAGTACACCAGGCTGGTCAGGCCCGAGGGCAACCCCATAGCGATGAAGCTGCTGGAGGAGACCTTCGAACCCGTGGACCGTTCCTGGAGGGGATTCCCCGTGATCCCCAAGAGCGCACTGGCGCTCAAGCCCGAGTTCGCCGCACACGATGCCACCAAGGTCCACGCGGACATACTGGCCACCACCCCCCAGGTGGAGGACGAGGCCAGGGGGTGCAGGTGCGGTGACGTCCTGAGGGGCATAATCAAATCGGAGCAGTGCCCGCTGTTCGGCAAGGTCTGCAAGCCCATGAACCCGATGGGTCCCTGCATGGTCTCCGCCGAGGGCAACTGCAGCATAGCGTACAGACTGGGTTCCAAGAGGCTTTGACATGGGCAAGTTGATGACGGAGATGAGGAGGCTCAACCGCATCCTGATAGTTACGAACGATTCCACCGTGTTCACGAACAAGAACATGCTGCTGTCCGCCTTCGAGATGTTCGGTGGCAGGATGACGGAGGTGAAGAAGCTGGTGGCCAGGCTGGACACCGCCGAGAAGCCCGATGGCAGGAAGCTCTGCGACGTGTCCTTCGGTGTGATCACCACCAAGTACGGTTTCGTACCCGGCAACTACATGATATCCGGATACGACAAGGTGGCGGATTGCAAGGAGGACTACCTGGACATCCAGGAGAGGAAGCAGTTCGTGGAGCAGGTGTCCTACCTCACACAGCCCTTCGAGAAGGTGATCTTCTGCATCCCCAAGGACATGTTCGCCATGTTCCTGGAGGCGGACCTGATCGAGAAGGGGAAGGTCATAGCGGTGACCAGCCCCGACTTCAAGGAGGAGTGCGAGAAGCGCGGATGGACCTTCCTCGAGAGGAAGGGTGCACGTGTGGGCAACGAGAACGCCGACGAGATAGAGCGCCTGATCAGGGAGTTCTGCACCGTCAGCGCTTGAACCTCTTCACATCTTCCTTATCCTCCGCGGAGACGCGGAGGGATTCCCTTATCTTGTGGATTGTCAGGTTCTGCGTCTCGTCGCAGAGGATGTCCGATTCCAGAATTCTTTCCACCTTCTCAGGGTACCTCACATAGCACATGGACAGCGCCCATGCCGCACCCATGCGGTAGTAGTACCCCGGGTCGTCGTGATTCGTAATCAGTGATATGACGTCGTCGATATGGTCGTCGTCCATGAAATGGGTCATGGCCATGACCACGGCAACCCTCATCGTGAACGTGTCCCCGGATGAGATCAGTTCCTCCAGGAACCTCCAGACCTTTCCGGAGTCTGCTACATCGAACGTCCATGAGTTGCAGAAGGTGTCGCAGGTGGACCAGTTGTCGATACAGGGGATGAAGTCCCTGGACATGGATATCCTCTCCTCCACGGTCACGGGTGCGGTGGCGATGACGATGGCCTGCACCATCTGTTCCTCGAAGTTGGAGGGTGTGTCGGAGACAACGGACCTCCAGTCGTCCTTCAGAACCTTTTTCGATATCTTCCTGATGGTCGGCACCCTGACGCCGATTATGTCGTCCCTTCCGGGGATGAGTGACGATGAGAACTTCGCATACTTCGGTTCGGATGCCTCCCTCAACATCCCCTTCCAGTCGATCATCGGTCGGACACCTCGTGGTCCAGGAGGCGTCTCTTCAGGGACGTCCCGCCGGTGTACTGTCCGATACCTCCGTTGGATGGTACCACCCTGTGGCAGGGGATGATTATCGGCAGCGGGTTGGTGGAGCAGGCGGTGCCGACGGCGCGGTACGCCTTCGGCGAACCGGCCACCTCCGCCACCTCCGCATACGTGCGGGTCTCACCGTAGGGGATGTCCACTATCGCTTCCAGGACCCTTGCCCTGAACCCCTCGGCTCCGGTGTGGATGTCCAGGTCGAATGTCCTGCGCTTACCGGAGAGGTACCCGTTGATCTGGGATGCTGCCTCGCGGAGGGCATCCGTCTCGATCTCCTCCATGGGTGGCAGGTTGTCGTTGGGCAGGTACACCCCTGTGATGCGTCCATCCCCGTCCTCGGTGATACTGACTGTGCCGATGAGGGTTATGAAGGATGCGATGCAGGGGCCTGACATGGACGTGTCATCGGTCACGGGTGCTTAAAGGGATTGTGTCGGATGGTCGGACCATCCAATCTCCGGATACATTCCCGGTGGACGATGCAACCGTCAGCGGATCGTGATGATGCCGTCGAACGGGAGGTCGGTGTCGATGATCACGTTTCCCTTTCTGTCTATGTTCCTTCCGACGATTCCGGTCCCGAGTTCGATACCCTTCTCATCGTGCACGGAGACCGAACCAGGCGAATCCACCCCATGTTCACTTGCCGGTACATCCATGCGGAACCCATCATCCGAAGGTTTCCAGGAAGATGCACTGAATCTCATGGAGAATGTTCCATCATCATGTTCCATATGGTGTTCGACCATATCTTTGCATTGACCTGGAATCATCCCCGAGAGGTACAGTGGGGTGTTGCCCATGTTGCCACCGATTGCATCCTTCATGGACACGAGAAAGATATCCTTCGGGGAGTACTCGCCCACATATGACTTCAGACTCTTGGTTTTCAGGTTCTCACCGGCCTTCACCTCGATGGGCACGGGTCCGTGATCGCCATCGATGAGGAAGTCGACTTCTTCTGTTCCCTTCTTCCAATAGAACACATCCTCGATTCCATTGGACAGTAGTTGGAGCAGTACGTAGTTCTCCGTCATCGCACCGCGGTAATCCTTTTCTGCATCTGCATCCACAATGTCCTTGTTGTCGGATTTCGAGGACAATACCCTCAGGAGGCCTATGTCTGACATGTACAGTTTGAACATCGTTGGCTTATGGCAGCCCTTCAGCGGTATCGCGGGATCCTCCACACAGTTCACCCTGTGTGCCAAGCCCGCATTCACCAACCAGGTCACGGCGCCTTCGAGATCCTTCGCCCTCGAACCCGTTTTGACATGACCGAACATGAATCTCCTGTTCTCTTTAGCGAGTTGTAGTGGCATCGATTCCCATACGGATACGACCTTCTCCAGATCGCTTCCGCAGTGTTTGGAGAAATCATCCCTGTAGTCAGCAGCTATGTTCCTGAGTATCCTGGTGATGGATGCCTTGTTGTGTCTGAGTGTCCATGATTCCACAGCTTTGGGCATACCGCCCACGACCATGTAGTCGCGGAGGTAGTATGATAGTTTCTCGTGGATCGGAAGGGGGATGCGGGTCTTCAGGTCATGTGATTGAAGATAGTCTGTAAGCGAATCCTCTCCGTTCGCTTTGAGGAACTCCAGGAAGTCCATGGGATACATCCTGATGCGTTCCACATTCCCTACCGGGAACGATCTGGGTTTGGATGTGAGGAGGCCCAGTAGTGAGCCAGCGCATACGACATGGTATTCCGGGGCCTCCTCGTTGAAGTATTTCAGTGATGTGAGGACTTCGGGAGCGTTCTGGACCTCATCGAACACGATCAGGGTATCGTTCTCACGGATCGGCCTGTTCCTGAGGATGCTCAGTTCCCTGATTATCCTGATGGGGTCCAGGTCGGTGGACCACAGTTCTCTGATCGAGGGTTCCTTTTCGAAGTTGAAGTATGCCGTGGAACCGTAGTTCAGTCTACCGAATTCCTTCAGGATGTACGTCTTCCCACATTGGCGGACCCCCTCTATTATCAGAGGTTTCCGCTCCGGGTCGGATTTCCATTCCACAAGTCTCCCGTACACCTTGCGCTCCATGTGAATTCATAGTTCGATTTTTGTATTTTAATTATTCCCCTGATTGTATATTTTATGTAAATATTAGCATTTATATTTTATAATTTTGTTGAAAATTTACATTTATTTTAAAAAATTAAATATATGTTAACTGCATTTTTGTTAAAAATTAAGTATGTTAATATTGGCATTCAATATATAAATAATATATAAATGTATAAAAATAGAAACTGAAGTTTGTATCAGATCATATTACATTTTGAGATATGAAATCATCAATGTTTGTGATAGATATCAATCTTCAAACGTCACATTCATCATCGTTCAAGGGATATCCCGTTCCATGATCATCTGTGCCAGCCGCAGGACCGACATCCCCGCGTTCCATTCCGAGTGGTTGCTCAACCGCCTGAGGGCCGGTTATGCGATGGTACGCAATCCGGTGGAGAGCTCCGTGGTGTACAGGGTGGACCTGAGGAGGGAGAGCGTGGATGCCCTGGTGTTCATCACCAAGGACCCGCGCCCCATGGAGCCGAAGCTCAGGGAGATCGGGTCCATGGGTCATATGTACCTGTTCCAGGTGACGCTGACTCCCTACGGGAAGGACATCGAGCCCGGTGTCCCGTTCAAGGCGGACATCAACGACTCCTGCATCCGCATATCCGACAGGATAGGGAGGGACAGGATGGCATGGAGGTACGATCCGGTGATCTTCAACGACAGGATGGGTGCGGAGTACCATGCGAGGAAGTTCTCCATGATGTGCTCCGAGGCCTCCCAGTGGACGGACAGGTGCATATTCAGCTTCGTGGACATGTACGGGAAGCTGTCCAGGTTCCGCGAGGACGGTACCGTCAGGAGTGTCACGGCATCGGAGAGGGCCAGGTTCGCGGAGATGGCCCTGGATGCCGTGCGTGAGAACGGGATGGTGCTGACCAGCTGCTGCACAGATGTGCCCGGTGTGGAGAGGAGGGGATGTCTGGACAGGGCCACCATGCGCTCCCTAGGCATCCCGTACGACACACGCACCACCCCCCTGAGGGAGGGGTGCCTGTGTGTCAGGAACATCGACATAGGCGAGTACGGGACATGCGGTCACGGTTGCATCTACTGCTACGCCGACAGGCCCTCGGAGAGGGCCAGGTTCAGCCGCCTGTACGATCCGGAAGCGGAGATGCTCTGGGGAAGGGTGGCCGAAGGGGACACCGTGGTGGA
>JAGBGN010000078.1 GCA_017935945.1 Candidatus Methanomethylophilaceae archaeon
CCCACTTATGTAGGTGATCTTGGCACCGTCGACCTCAGCTGCAACAAATGCAGCTCCGGCGAACACCATGACCATTGCCATGATGACGGCGAGGAGTCCCCTCTGTTTGTTCGTATACTTGTTAATCATAGAGACAAAAGCTCATTTGCTGTTTTCACGCTGGAATTTACAAGGATTCACAGATCCTCTCCGATGCACGAAAACCAGGGGTAAGTAGGGATGATTACAGAGTAAATCGAGATTCAACCGTCATCCCATGTTTGGAAAAATTGTATTAGCCATATTCATCGGATAAGGGGTCAGACGTCCTCGATTGACATTCCTCTGAGTTCGATCTCGAACCCGTCCAGTTCCCCTTTCAATGTCTCCACCTTGGATGCGAGTACGGACATGTCGAGCTTATCGGGGTTCCTCTTGACCTCGATGAACGTCACTTTACGTTCCACATCATCCTTGACGACGATGTCTATCTCGACATCACCCTTCCTGTTCCAGTAACCGCCGACCTCTGTGTAGGTCCATTCCTCGGAGATCTCCTTCCTCAACAGGTCCTCGAGGACCCTGCCCTCGTATGATGACAGATCGGAGAACACCCTGCGTTTCAACAGGTCGTACCTTCCGGATTCGATGTACGATGAATTGGGTTCCACATAGCGGAAGAAGAAGCGGAGGTACATGTCCGATATCTCCCATCTGGTGTTACGAGAACCCTTGCCGGAGAACAGGGGTTTCATGTGCCTGATGTACTGGTTCTCCTCCTCCAACCTCTTCAGGTACGCTCCCACATCCATATCGAGTATACCATCCATCTCCGACCTGCGGTTCTTACCCGAGGCTATCAGTTCCAGTATGGAGAGGTAGGTCCCATAGTCCTTTCCGAAGTCCACGGCCATCATGTCCCTACCATCCCTCAGGAAGATTGATCCTGTGGATAGGGCAGATTCCATCATGGATTCGGATCTGGTGGCACCTGCATCCATCAGCACACCCACGTATTTCGGAACACCTCCGGTCAGCATGTGTAGTGTCAGCAGGTCGTGATTGTCCGCTTCCGAATCATGGTCGTTCAGTATCTCACGCATTAGCGATACCGTGAATGGCCGGAGCACGATCTTCGATGTCGCCCTACCGAACAACGGTTCGTTGGAATCCTCGAATAGCTTTATCATCAGGGAATGGACCGATCCGCCCACAATGAGATTCATACGTGAATCATGATGATGGATGTCCCAGATCTCCTGTATCGATCCGAATATCCCACTGTCGACGTATTTGAAATCCTGGAACTCATCGATGATCACTGTGAGAGGTTCGGATTTGGAATAAACCATCAACGCCTTGAACAGGTCCCTGAACTCGGTGGCTTTACCGATGATGGGTATCCCGGCCGCCTCTATGTCCGATTGCATCCTTGAACAGAGTGTGGGTTCGGCAGAACGGGATACGAAGAGGTAGACGTACTTCCTATCATCCACCGATTTGAACATGAGGGATGTCTTCCCTACCCTGCGTCTTCCCGTGATGACGGTGAATGTGGATGATGTCTCGGATTGCTTTGCAATCCTACGTAACTCCGCAAGTTCCTCTTCGCGACCGTAGAACCTCATACTCATCTGAATGCGAATTAAGGTAATATAGATTACCGTAATTTGCATTACCTTAATTCTAGACATTGAATCGGATGGTAATATAATCCCAACAGATATCGTTCGGTTATGGCTATTTTAAACACTATTTCAGTCGATAAGGATTGGTTCTGAAAAGACTGCTATGGAACTCCGTCTTGTTTCTGAAATTATAGTATACCCTCATCCA
>JAGBGN010000079.1 GCA_017935945.1 Candidatus Methanomethylophilaceae archaeon
CTATGAGGCCACCAACTCGATGAAGCTGATATACTGGGAATCCAGATGAGTGTTTGCAGAAAAGATGGAGCCACTGGAGGGGATCGAACCCCCGGCCTACGGTTTACGAAACCGCCGCTCTACCGCTGAGCCACAGTGGCATTAAAACTGGGATTGAATCACGATATAAAAAGATAAGTCCCGGATGGCCCGGGACATCGTGTTTCCCACGATTATTGGCGGAAGCTGGGGAACATGTCCCTGAACACAACAGCATCCTTCTCTATCAACGGTGACTCGCATATGAATGTGCATTCCTGCTTGGAATCATCGAGGATGTCTGCCAACAACTGGAGATCGGGTTCTTTCGTCTCCAACGGCAGATGGGAGATCTCCCCCTTCTCGCCGTATTTTATGCAACTGATATGGAAATGGGCGACATCCCCGCAAAGTGGGAAGAACTGATCTATGAGCGCCCTCATGTCCTGTTCCGTCCTGAGGCATCCACGTCCACGTGCATGGACATGGGCGACATCCAATACCGGCCTAACACCATCGACATTGTCCATGACCTTGGAGATCTCGTCGAGTGTTCCGAACTGACCCAATTTACCCATGGTCTCCACACCGAGGATCACATCCTTGATTCCCTCGTCATCGAGGAGGTTCTTGCATTTCGTCAGACCCTCGATAACGGAAGGCAATGCGGTCTCAGGCGATTTACCGTATGAAGCCGCATGGATGACGATGATGTACGCACCCAGGTTATGAGCAGCGCGAGCAGTGTCCATGACCCAGTTTATGCTCTTGTCCCGGGTTTCCTGGGAATCCGAATTGAAACTGATGAAATACGGGGCATGACAGCTCAACCTTATGTCGAGCTCCTTGGCCTTGGCCCCTACAACCTTCGCCCTCTCAGGACTGATACGTGCCCCACGGACAAACTCGACCTCCAATGCATCCAAACCTAATTTCCTGGTATACTCCAGGGACCCTTCAGGGGTCTTGCCTGCCGACGGATATCCTGCGGGACCGAATCTCATGCAACCCGGATTGTGGAAGTCCCATAAGAGACTTTTACCACGACGCAACAGCTCAAACGATCTTGCGCCCACAGGTCTTGCAGTACACATGCTCCGCATCCTTCACAGGAGCACCGCAGAACGGACAATAAATCGCATCAGTAGTGGTCGCTTCCCCCTTGTATCCGAGATCTGCGTTGAACTTCTCGGCACCGGAATCCGAGAGGATCTTGCGGAGAGGCACATCCTTCCCCCTGAGCAGCTGTATGTTCTTGTAGATGATGAACACCCCGACTATGACGAATAACAGTCCGAACAGCGACATGATACCAGCGACTCTTGCCGCTGCCGCCATCCAGAACAGAGCGAATCCGATAAAGAAAACACCGAATACACAACCTAACAACGCATGGGATTTCATCTTCAGACCGATTGTGAATCCTTGTTTCGGATTTTAACCTGTCTCTCATCGATGCCGTGGTTTACCGATGCTCCACCAGATGATAATCAATGAGCGATAATCAGAGAGTTGGAACGATCTGAACAAAGATTGTCCTCGAAATCAAGACAATGGACCAATGTTCTTTGACTGTTGAAAGATTTAATAATTGACCAACCGGTAACATCGTGATACCATGATTCTGAACCTCACAGATGATCAGATGTACGAGATCTGCTATAGAAGAAATGCAGATTTCGATGGCATATTCTTCTTCGGAGCCAAGGATTCTGAGGTATACTGTTGTCCCTCATGCAAGGCGAGAACCCCATTGCGCAGCAAGATACAATACTATGAGTCACGCGAACAGGCAGAATCCATGGGATACAGACCATGTAAACGCTGTCGTCCGGATTTGGTTCAGATGAAAGACCTCAGTACAACATGGATACATCTGCGATACCCAAGTTCCCAATTCTTGTATGCAGAAGTTTCCTCTGTTTGATTTTGTATAAATAACCTATTATTTCGCAATATAAACAAATTCGAACCATCCAAACATGACCATTGAATGGTTGGAGGAATTGGAATGGATTTGAAGGAAGAACTAAGGCAGATCGCCCTGGATAACGACTTCCAACTCTTCGGGGTTTCAAACCTTGAAGAGGTGGAATCGACTGAGTATCCCGAAGGTAGGGGATTGCAGAAACCATCTGAAATAATGCCCGGAGCCAAATCACTGCTGATATTCGGAAAGGTCCTATGGGACGAGGGCATGAATCTGTCTGTATCATCTGCAGGCGAAGCGGATTTCAGTGGTGGAGGATCCCTTGAATACTACAACTTCTACTACAATCTGGTGGAGAACCTCGCATGGAGGGCATGTAACACCATAGTCGATAGATTCGGTGCAAAAGCCATACCTGCCGTAACCATCCACTTGAAGGTTGCAGCCATGTTGGCAGGCCTGGGATGGATCGGTCACAACACACTCGTCATCACACCGGAATACGGTCCCCGTGTCAGATGGGTCGGTGTCCTGACGGACCTGGAACTTGAACCCGACCAGCCCTTCACAGAGGATCTCTGCGCGAAGCAGGAGTTGTGCAAGGAAAGGGCAAGGTGCGTACGTTCATGCCCTTACAGTGCGATCATCCCTGGACCGTCCCAAGGTGTGGAACCTGGCAAGAAAGTCGATCAAGACATGTGTGTTGTCCAACACGTCTTCGATGTGAAACCAGCCCCCGAATACGAGAAGCACATACGTCGCGTCACCCCCAGGGGAATGCTGGAATGTACCTTGTGCAACCTGTCCTGCCCCTATGGTCTCAAGGTCGAGGAAGAAATCATCCCTGCCAGAAGAGGACAGGTCAAGGAATAATCAAACCTCTCAAACAGGATGGTGGATGCCTGTGATGAGCATGTAGCCTTCGCAGACCCCCTCCCCACCCTTTATCGATAACGACAGACCCATGATACGGCGAATTGGTGACCGTACAAGGTTATAACCGTCCCAATCAATCCCCGTGCATGGAACTGACCTTGGATATTTCCCTGGACCCCACACTCGGATGTGGGCAGGCACACCGCTGGAGGAAGATAGGGGATTCCTGGGAAGGTGTCATCGGAGAACAGATTGTTTGTTTGAAACAGATTGATGGAGGAATATCCGTCGATGGTACCGAAGATTCCCAATCGATCCTCCATTACTTGGGTGCAGATGATGATCTGGATGACATCATCAGGGAGATCTCCGAAAAAGACCCCTATGTCGCATCGCTGGCATCTCGTTGCCCGGGCCTCCGCATCCTCAGACAGGAACCCTGGGAATGCACGGCCACATACCTTCTGGCCACCAACGCCAATGTCAAGCGCATAGCATCCATGGTCGAATCCGTGTGCAACACCTTCGGGA
Source organism: Candidatus Methanomethylophilaceae archaeon (assembly GCA_017935945.1). Classification (GTDB taxonomy): domain Archaea; phylum Thermoplasmatota; class Thermoplasmata; order Methanomassiliicoccales; family Methanomethylophilaceae; genus Methanoprimaticola. Next base: position 3,356 of record JAGBGN010000079.1, read on the forward strand.
AGGATCTGGGCGGACGCAGTTCGTTCCCCACGCCGAAGGAGATCCTGGACAAGAAGGAGGAGATCTGTTCATGCAGACTCGGATTCAGGGAACCTAGGTTGATAGAACTCGCCGAAAAGGTGGAGAACAACGAACATGACCCGTATTCCCTATGCGGGCTCGATTACACAGAATGTGTAGAGGAACTGAAGAAGATCAATGGTATCGGCCCCAAGGTAGCGGATTGCATTGCCCTCTTCGCATACAAGCATCTCAATGCTTTCCCAGTGGACGCACGCATCTCGAAGGTCATGGAAGAACGTTATGGCATAACCGGATCGTACCGCAAGGTCTCCGAATACGGTATGGACCTCTTCGGCAGGTACGCCGGTTATGCCCAGGAATTCCTGTATCACTCTGACTTCATCTGAGTGTGACGTCGTTGAGGGACTGGCAGGCACACTTCGGAGGGGGCGATCCTGTCTGAGCCTCGTAGATCATGGCCAGAAGCCCGATGGACTTCACAACACCACAGAGCTTGCACATCTCAACAGAGAAGTCGGCCTGCTCGTTGGCGATTCTGGCGGCGGATTCCTTGATCGCCTCAATGAACTTGGGGTACAGGGGACTCTCCTCGATGAGTGAGTTGTCACCCCTTTTCTTCTTGAGGTACTGGGAGATTGCCGCATCGGTGACTCCGAAACGCCTCGCCACCTCTGCCTGTGACATGCCGTGACTGTAGACAAGCTCCTTGGAGACCTCACTGCGTATCATTGGTAAAACGTACCAAACGACGAGTTCACAAGGTATCTTCATGCTGTGCTAATCTCCTAACAATTATTAAACTGTAACCCCAGGTAGAGAATCCCGTATATTGGATGTGCCCAACGTTGAGCGGTCGCAACGGGATCATGCCCCGGGATTGACCTTGATGTAGAACTCGGAGACGTCCCAGTCCTCATCCTCCCTCTGCCTTTCCGTATCCAGCCTCATGCCCAGCGACTGTGCTGTCTCCTTGAGGACACGATCCGCACGGTCGGAACCCTCGAACTCCTCCACCTTGACGCCGGACGAACAGATCTTCCCCTTGAACGTACCGATGATGCGTGTTCCACTGAATATCGTCACATGGGATGCCTTCACATCGTTCTTGAGGAAGTGGCGCAGATAGAAGTGGAGGTTGTCCTGCGTGTTGAGAACGAACGTGTCACTGAACCTGCGGATGGGCACGCCGACATCCTCCGAGACCATCCACCTCAATGTGGAATCGTCCTTCAGAAAGAAACCCTTCTTAACGAATCCCTCGGATTCCAGCCTCCTCAGTATCTGACGGACCAGGGCCATCCTCACCGGCAGGAACATGTACAGCTCCTCTGCCGAGAACACACCGAAGTCGCGGAAATGGATCTTCGCGACCTCCACCATTGCATCGAAACGATCCACATCCTTGAGCTGTACCAGGTTGTAGTTGGAATCGGCATCCTGATACAGAACCGAGTTCTTGGAAAGTTCCTGTATCATCTCCTGAGTCCGGTCCATCGAGTAGGGCGAGTTGTTCACGATATCCTTCTTGGATATGGGCTGACGGTCCTTGATGAGCGCGATCAGCCTCCTGGCATCATCGTCCGGTACGTAATCCCTGGCTGCACGGAAGATCCATGCATGGTCACGGTCCGTGTAACCAACATTGCTCGGGATTATGGACATCTTCATCAGGAGACCCTTCTCCATCTGCTTCTTCATGGTCGTCTTCTCGGACACACGGGTCAGAAGCTCCTGGTCACCGCGGATGTACCCACGCTCGGCCACTGCGGATGCGACGGATGTGTAGCGATTGGTCTTGGAGACCCTCTGCTTACCGAAGATGTATGCGAGCATATCCGTCTCCAAAACCGCCCACGGGACGTAGTCCCCTTTGGCATAGAACCCGTTGATGAACGAGTAACCCTTGGATGTCAGCAGAGCGACCGTATCCTCCTCAAAATCGGCAGCATCGGTGTTCAGGATCTCGCGGATACGGATGATGTCCGTACCCTTCATGCGGAAGTACCCCATCATGAAGTCCAATGCATCAAGGGCCTCCGACAGCAGGTCCGGGGAATCCAGGTCCAATGCGCGGATCTCTATGCATCCGGACATCTCCCACATCTCGACGGCACCCACTATGGTGCTGCCCCTGGCGAACGGATAGATCCACTTATCCCCGTAACGAGACGATATCTCCGCCCATTTCGACGCCACATCCGGATCGTACAGGGACAGGAGACGGACGTTCTGCTCGACCGGTTCCATGGATTCCAATGCGGGGACCTCATCCTCCATGATCAGCATGGGAGTGTGTCCCTCGCCGACACTGATGGTCTTGGCTCCCACCGCCAACGCCATCCTCTCGATCTCATCCAGGGGGAGGTCCACCATGAAGCGGAGAGCATTGACCGGTATCGGTCCGAAAGCCCCTATGGCACGTTTGAGGATGTCCTCGGAGGGATTGCCCTCGGGCTCACCGGGACGGTACACCACATATGTGTTCTCCGTCCCCCAATCCTCCCTCTGGTCGAAATCACGTATGATCTTCAGAGAGCGGTCGAGACGCATGACGGACTCCTTCAGACGGTCCTTGTCCATACCGGTCTCGGACACCAGCTGCCTCAGAGTGGCGTGTTCCATGCCATCGATGACGTTCAGGACGTGGTAGTCCTCGGAAGTCAGTTCCTCCCTGCGGAGTGCTGCATAGCGGTCCGCCTCATCGCTGAGGACGAACCTCACCTTTCCACGGACGAAGCGACCCAGGAGGATCTCCCCCTCCTCACGCATACGGTACCACTCGGCGAGATCGAAACCCCTCACCCTGTTGTACACATCCAGCTCGCTGCCGGCTGTGCCGTAGAACTCGAAGAACTCGCGTATGCTGCCGAAACTGGAACCCTTCTGCAACCTGTAGCGGTCCACGGTGTCGTAGTCGTAGACGTTGTCGCTACCGGCCTTGAGCCTCATGTAGTCTATCCTGAGCATGTACTGGTCGTTCTCGGAAACCAGGAACCTGCCCTTTGATACCACGCCATCCGCCACCAATGCCTCCAGGGACGTCTTGGCATCCTCCTCGGACAGTGACAGGGCGAACGCCACCTCCTGTACGGTTGCAGGTGCGAAACAGTCCAGGTATCTGGATACGATGCGGTCGAGGGAATTCTGACGGTCCTCCTCGGGGAACTCCACCGTCTTGAATGTCCAACGGTTGTTGCCGTTCACATCGGAACGGGTCACCCTGTACATAGATTCGAGCTTCCTCACGGACCTGAATGCCATGTCCTCGCTGATCTCCAGCGATTCCGCTATGGCGGACAGCGTGGTGCCGTCGCCCACACTGTCGAGGACGTCCTCATCCGTCGAGTTCAGTTCACGGTCCTTGCGTGTGGCCGTCGCATAGTACGGTATCTCGGAGGAGACCATTATGTGCATCTCATCCAGGAAAACCGTGCCTATCGTGCCATCACGGAGGAGCTCACGCACCCAGCCGTCAACCACCTTCTTGTCCTCATCGGTGTAGGAGTAGATGTTGCGTCCACGCTCACGGATTGCCTGAAGGGGACCTGTCTGCATGAGGAGCTTGGGTATGTCGTCACGACCCATGATGCGTGTCGGTTTCTGGGCATAGTAAGGGACGATCTGGTCCTCATCGAACTCGAAGTCCTTCACGGAATCGCCCAGTGCACGGTACAGGACCTTGCGGTGAAGCTCCCTGAGGAGTGCTGAACGGTCCTCCATCAATACGATGTCGGAGAATCCGGAGAGGATTGCAGAATGGGCGAAGGGCGAGGGCGTACCGGTGAACGGTATGACGTCCACCTGCATCTCCCCCCTGTCCATCAGGTCGAGCACGTACTTGGCGTTCTTGATGTCCATGTCGTCCTCCAGGACCTCCCTGTAGGTCTCCTCTATGACCGGGACGTTTTCCATCTCACCGAGCATCTCCAACAGGTACGTCGAACGTATCTGCTGCCTGTTGACTGAGATGGGACGTCCCATGTAGTTGCGGAGAATCATGAAGCTGCGGGCGGCGGTGTGCCTGAACCTGAGCTTGAATATCTCCGAATCCTTGATGGACTTCCTGAGGACGGTATCGATCTCCGATGACGATATCAGGCCCCTGATACCCTCTGGATCGAACCTGCGCGGACATCCCAACATGAAACTGTCATCCGAGATGGTGATGGCCACGTTGGCACCAATCATGCCGGACATCCTGTAGGCGTACGCACGGGACAATGCATCGTTCACCCTGCGTCCGAACGGGAAATGGAAGATGAGCTTCTGGTTGCCGGAAGGGTCTATGTACTCCTCCACTGCCAGACGACGGTCGTCCGGGATGAAGCCTGCAACAGCCTCCTGCTCCCTGAAGTACGAAAGAATACTGCGGGCGGAACCCTTGTCGACATCGAAATCCTGTGAGATGCCCTCTATGGCGACACGGTCCTCGAGTTTTATACGTTCGGACATCTCGCGTCTGAAGGTGGCTATGTCCATCGACAGATCGAAACTGCGGGGGAGCATCTCTCCTGCCCATGAGGGTACGGTGGGCTTCCTGCCGTTGGCCTCCTTCACGTAAGCGGTCATGCCCTTGGAACGGACGAACTCGAAAGACCTGCCTCCGAGGACGAAGACATCCCTGGGCGACAGCCTCTCGACGAATTTCTCCGACAACTCACCGGCGGTCGACCCATGGTTGGTGATAACACGGTAGTTGGCCTCCTCGGGGATCGTTCCCAGGTTCATGAAATAGATCATACGGGACCCTTTCTTCCTTCCGAAGGTTCCCTCGTCCACATCGTACCAGATCTTGGAGTAGACCCCCTCGAAATCATCCTTGCTACCGAGATAGCGGAGTACCTCCTCGAACTGTTCACGGGCCAGGTTGCGGTAGCAGTAGGAGCACTTGACGAGCTGATAGGCATCATCCACCGACCACCTGCTGTCAAGACTCATGCCCACGACGGTCTGGGAGAGGACATCCAGGCAGTTCTCGGGGATACCCACGCGGTCTATGTCCCCACGATGGGCTGCACGGCACATGACCGCACATTCGACCAGATCGTCCGGGTCGAACACCAGCAACCTCCCCTTGGCCACCTTACCGAAACTGTGTCCGCTCCTACCTATCCTCTGGAGACCCTTGGCCACCGCCTTGGGGGAACCGATCTGACATACGAGATCCACGGAACCGATGTCTATACCCAACTCAAGGGACGTTGAGGAGACCACGCACTTTATCTCCCCGTTCTTCAGACGTGATTCCACATCCAACCTTATCTCCTTGCTGAGGGAACTGTGATGGACCTCGATGTTCTCCAGACCACGTTCCTTCAACTTGTAGACGACACTCTCCGCACCCGAACGGGTGTTGGTGAACACCAATGTGGTATCGTGCTCATTGATCAGATCCAGGAGCGTATCGTACATCATCGAGTTGACTATGTCCGATGACAGCGTGGTCATATCCTCTGTAGGACATATGACCTTCAGGTCGAGCTGCTTTTTCGAACCGGACTCTATCAAGGCGACGTCCCTGACGGTCCCGTCCGGTTCACAGCCCACGAGGTAACCTGCGATTGCATCGATGGGTGCCAACGTGGCCGACAACCCTATCCTGACGAAATCCGTCTCGCAATGCTCCCTCAACCTTTCGAGGGTCAGAGACAGGAACGCCCCCCTCTTGGAATCGCATATATCGTGGATCTCGTCCAATATGACCCATTCCACATTCTTGAACGCCTCCTTGAACTTGGGGGCCGCCAGTATGAGTGCGAGACTCTCGGGGGTCGTGATGAGGATGTGCGGAGGATGACGGACCATCTTCTGCCTCTCGTTCTGTGGGGTGTCTCCGGACCTGACCGCGACCCTGATGTCGGGGATGTTCATGCCGTGGGCTTCGGCGACCTCCCTCATCTCGGCCAGTGGTGTGTTGAGATTGCGGTTGACATCGTTGGCCAAGGCCTTGAGGGGCGATACATAGATGCAATATACCCTCTCCTCGAGGGTCCCCTCGCGGGCATAACGTGTGAGTTCGTTGATTATACTGGTGAAAGCCGTGAGGGTCTTTCCTGAACCGGTTGGAGAGGACACGAGGACATTGCGCCTCTGGTGGATCACAGGGATAGCCTTAGCCTGTGGGATCGTGAGGTCGTCGAACCTCTCATTGAACCATGTGGAGATGAGGGGCTCCATCATCCCCATCACTTCATCTTTCGTGTACGTCCTATCCACCTTTTCCATCACGGTACCACAATCCTTGGTCCCATGAACGGGAATGATTTAAAATCTTGGATTGAAAACCTGTTTTTTGGAGACATGCCCCCACTATGAATCCGACATCATCACACATGAGTGGCGTGCAGACCCATCCGATTTCACGGATTATCCTCTGAAATCCTATTATATGGATTGATGAGATACTGGATTATGCGGTCCGGCACCTATGCGATTGTGTTCATCCTTGTTCTGATACTCGCGGTACCGACGAATATGGTCGATGCTAACAACGAGATCAAGGTCACCAAGGTTCCGGATACGTCAGCCGAGATATCCCCGAACATCACCATAACCGGATACGTAGCCGATGTGTCCAACAATGAATGGAACCGGGCTCTGCCCGAGGTCACCGTATCCCTTCTGGATTCATCCATGATCAGGGTCAGCAGCACGGTGACGGACGAGAACGGGATGTTCAAATTCACGTACCCAGAGGGACGTGGAGCGTATCTGATGTTCGAACACGTCGGATACACGCTACGCACCCTTCCCAGCACACTTGTGGACATGTCCGAATCGGGTTATCCTGGAGTTGTGAGGATTGTCCTGGACCAGGACCTGCTGGTCAACGGTACGTATGTGCTCTCGAGCACGGCGACTGGAAGGTCCCCTGTGGGGATGAGCATCACAGTATGGGACATCTACGGATACGTCCAGGGAAACCTCGGCGAGGAGACGGTGCCCCTCTCGGGAGCCAAGGTCATACTCGTATCCGAAGAAGGGGGTTCGCGTGAGACCACGACCGACGACAAGGGATACTTCCTCTTCGACGGATGCCTCTACGGAAAGTACACCATCAACGTGTCCTGCAGGGGATTCAACACTGTGGGCCCCATAGATATAGAGACATCGGCCGTCGCCGAGATGTTCACACTGGACATCAAGGACAACAGTGTACTCGGCGATCTGGACGCCGCCCACACGATGGAGATAGCAGGAGCCCTCCTGGCCGGGACCGTCTGTCTGATGGCCGCGTTCCTCTATCGCAGGTCCAGGGACAAGGACAGTGACATCGAGTTCATCAACGAGGCTGACAACGAGGACGATGTCAAGGAACCCTGACCAGGGATTCCGATACCTTGTCGTACAGGCTGTTGCCCTCGGAGTCCATCGCGACGATCAACGGTCCGAACTTGTCGGTGTCGAATCTCCACATGGCCTCTGCCATTCCAAGGTCCAACCATTCGTGACCCGTGCACCTGCTGAGACCTTCAGCGAGGGTGATCGCGGCACCACCGGTGGCTGCCAGGTAAACACATCCGACCTCCTTCATGGCCTCTGCGACGTCCTTGGACATTCCACCTTTACCGATTATGGCACGGATCCCGAACCTGCGTATCATCTCGGGCTCCAACTTGTTCATCCTGGCAGATGTAGTCGGTCCGGCTGCAACGACCGACCATGTCCCATCGGGATTCTCCCTCATTATTGGTCCGCAATGGAACAGGGTCGAACCGCGGATGTCGTCGGGAACGGATTCACCACGGTCGGATAGTTCGAGTGCACGGATGTGCATCTCATCACGACCTGTTATCACCGGGCCGGATACGAACACGGTCTCCCCCAGTTTCAGAGACCTGACCGCATCCTCGCTGAAGGGGGACATGATGACCTTCACAGCCTCACCCCCTGGGAGTACTCCACACCATCGTCCCTGATACGGGCAGATGCACGACGGGTGGCCCAGCAACCGATGTTCACGCACACGGGCAGACTGGCGGTGTGACAGGCTGCCTTCTTGATACGAACCCCCAGAACAGTCGTCGACCCGCCAAGACCCATGGGTCCCAGACCGGAACCGTTCAGAGCTACGAACAGGTCCTCCTCCATCTTCCTGAGGACTGGGTCGGGGTTCTCATCGTCCAACGGTGTGAGGAGTGCCTCCTTGGCCATGGATACGCATACATCGGATGTTCCACCTATTCCGACACCCACGATACTGGGCGGACAGGGACGTCCACCTGCATCGAGGACCGAATCCCTGATGAAACGCATGACCCCATCTACGCCGTCTGCAGGATTCAGCATGGCCAGACGGGTCATGTTCTCGGAACCTGCGCCCTTGGGGAGGACGGTGATCTCGGTGAAATCGTCGTCAGTGGGGATGTAGTGGATAATGGGCATTCCCTCCCCCAGATTGGAGCCGCAGTTCTCACGTGTGAGCGGATCCACGGTATTGGGCCTCAGGGGGATGTTCGCGGTCGCCCTCTTCACTCCCTCCGCTATGCGTCCTGCGATGGTCGAATCGAACCTTCCACGGACATAAAAAACAGGTATGCCGGTGTCCTGGCACATGGGGCGGCCCACGTGCTCGGCCTTCTTGACATTGTCCATGATCGCGCCGAGCTGTGTGTATGCGATCTCGTTGGTCTCCCATCCCGCAGCGGCCTCCAAAGCCCACCCCACATCCATGGGAAGCTTGGTGTTAGCTAGGCGCAAAAGGTTGACTACGACATCCTCCACAGGCTCGGGCAATTTGATCATACCGATGTATCCGGAACCTGGCTTAAGTCTTTATTGAGGGTTCATGGGACGACGTAGAAGACATCGTCTATGGAGACGAGCCTTACCGTGTCCCCCGGCTCGTAATCATCGGGGATGCGGAGGTCGATGGTGGAGTAGTTGTCCGGATGGAGGGCCTGGATCTCCGAACCACTGCGGTTGATGACGGTGGCTTCCCTGAGGTCCGATTCCTTCTCGTACAGCTTCACATCGGGCAGATCGGCCCTGCGGACAGCCCTCTCCCTGAAGTCCATGAGGTCCAGGACACGGCCACCATGGCCCGATACGCGGAGAAGCTTGCAGTGACGTCCGTTGACTATGACGACATCCCCGGAGTGGAACTCCGGAAGGCGTACCAGATAGGTCAGGCGGTACATGTCCTGACCGTCGGTCGTCTGACCCACCAGCTTGGGGGACTCCTTGGTCTCTGCACAGTATGCATCGCCGAGTTCCCTGGCCAGGGATTTACCCAAGGACATCGAGGACAGGTACACATCCACGCCACCGGTGACGAGCTCCATCTTCGTGATGAACAGGGACCTGTTGTTGGCCGCCTGTCTGGCGACGGAGTTCTCGACCATGGCCAGCGTCTCCTCCCTCATCTCGGGGGTAAGCTCCTTGGATCCCGAACGGATCTGCAGGATTGCCTCGTAATAACTACCGAGCTGACGCGAACAGCGTTTGCAGACATTGTTCTTGATTCTGACGATGGTCGAGGAATCATCCTCTGCCTCGTATCCCAGGACATCGCAGTACGCGTGGACATTGACCACGTACACGTACAGATCCTGACACTCGACATCCATGGCCACGGAATTTACCTTGACGTCGCGTATGACGCGAAGCGCATCGGCGGCGGCATCCTGGACCGCGACCTCCATGGTCTTCTTGACCCAGCGGTCGTTGAAACTGAACTCGCCACAGTTTGTGCACACCTTGAGGTCGACGTGGTGGGGCAGTTCGGTGAGTTTGCGCCCATCCAACCAACAATCGATACAGAGGCCGTCGAGGGATTCCTCGCAATCACGGCCGCACTTTACACAGAAATTCACATTATCACGACCTGGGCATGCCTGACTCCACCGATCACCATGATGCTCTCCTCCGACACATGGCCCTCGGAGATGGCGACTGAGATGACCTCGTCCCCTACCAGGTTCATTATCGACACGGACTTCATCCTCTCAGCGAGGGTTATTGCATCGACAGACTCGCCCTTGTAGAAACGCTCACTCACGGTGATCCTGGTGCCGTCTCCCCTGAATGTCATGCCGATGAGGTCCTCATCGCATGCAGCCAACATCATCTCCCCATCGCAGTTGTGAATCCTGACAAACA
>JAGBGN010000080.1 GCA_017935945.1 Candidatus Methanomethylophilaceae archaeon
GGCGGCACCATGCACAGGTACGTACCCACCGATGAGGAATCCGAACTCGCCGTGTCCGCAGCTGAGGCGGTAGGAGCGGACTTCGCCGGTGTGGACATCATCAGGACGTCGGACGGGCCCGTGGTCTGCGAGGTCAACTCCAACGCCCACATCAAGAACATGCTGGACTGCACCGGCCACGATGTCTCCATGGACATCCTGGAGCACATAATCCGCACGGTGGGATGACATGGACTGCTGGATACTGTACGACAGGGCGGATCTCGAATCCAACGGGTTCTTCGCCGACAGGCTGAGGGAGCACGGCGAATCGCTCGGACTGGACTGCTCCATCGTGACCACCGACTCGGTCGACCCGTACGATGCACCGGATGTCGTGGTCTCCCGTACCAGGGATGCGGAACTCACATCCATGCTGGAGGATGTCGGGGCCACGGTGTTCAACCGCTCGAGTGTGTCCAGGATATGCAACGACAAGGCCGCCACGTACTCCCTCATGCGTTCGATCGGCGTGCCGTTCCTCCCCTACTCCCTCCCGGGATCGGAACCGCCGGCAGGACCCCCGTGGGTGGTGAAGGGCCGCATGGGACACGGCGGTACGGAGGTTTTCCTCGCCCATGATGCATCCGAGATGGGACAGCTCATGTCGGGGCTCGACCATCCACTGGTGCAGACGGCCGCCCCGGTCATGGGGAGGGACCTGCGCGTGTACGTCATGGGTGGAAGGGTGGTCGCATCCGTCCTCAGGAGCAGCGACACGGATTTCAGGGCCAACTTCAAACTCGGCGGAAGGGCGGAGGTCGTGGAGTGCCCGGATGCGGCAATGGATGCTGTCAGGAGGATTGTCCCCGAGCTCATGCCGGACTTCGTTGGCATCGACTTCGTGTTCGGTGACGGGGGCGATGTGTTCCTCAACGAGGTGGAGGATGTCGTGGGGACCCGTATGCTCTACACCCTCACCGACATGGACCCTGCCAGGATGTACATGGAGTACATCGCACAGAGGGTATGACGGGATTCTGTTTACTGCAACATCACTGTTTGATATAGGGGAGAGGAAAAGACCGGTCGATGTTCGATTACCAGGTCGTCGATAGGATCGTGGAGATCCTGTGTCGAGAGCATTCCCCCAGTATGATAGTCGTCTTCGGTTCCGTCGCATCCCATACCGCAGGAGACGATAGCGATGTGGACCTATTGGTGGTGATGGACACGGAACTGGATGTTCTGAAGAGATCCGTCCCACTGTCGCTCAGCCTATGGGAGGTGAAGGTCCCCTTGGACATCCTTGTCGTGACACCGGAAGAATTCGAAGCGGGAATGGATGATGAGTATTCGTTCATCAACCATGTTCTCAGTACGGGGACGGTCGTGTTCCATGATGGGTGATAGGTCCCGACGTCACCAAACTGTTGACTGCAACACGATGGTTAGATATAGGTGAGGAAAACATCGTTTCTCAGTAGGAGATGAATGACGGCTCCCTAAGGAGCCGGATCCTTAAAGCGGATCAAACTTCGTCACCCCTTATGGGATGACTACGACCGACACCACCTCATCGGTGATGATGATCAATAGGATGCCACCTTTGTGGCAACGTAGTGTAAACACCAAAGTGTTCACCTCCTGCCTGGGTGGTACCCGATGCGCCGGATGTAGGGATCCGGTGCACCGGATCTGCCCTCCTCTCGGCATGATCATGTTGTCCATCAGGGATTTAAAGAACGTATGTTGCGGTCAACAAACAACATCAA
>JAGBGN010000081.1 GCA_017935945.1 Candidatus Methanomethylophilaceae archaeon
ACCGAGGTCGACGAGGATAGTGACCTCCTTGTTGTCCATAGCCATGCGGACGACCTCGACGGCACGCTCCTCCTGGAAGATGGGTGCACCGGAATCGAGGATGGGTACCTCCATGTCGCCGCCCTTGATGGTGAGACGGACATCTTCGAGTGTGAACTTGCAGCCGCTGTTACCGAGTGCCATCATGATACGTCCGTAGTTGGGATCCGATCCGAAGATGGCGGATTTGACCAGAGGGGAGTTGATGATGGTCTTGACGAGCTTGCGTGCATCGTCCTTGGTGTCGGCTCCCGTGACCTGGACCTCGATCAGCTTTGTTGCGCCCTCGCCGTCCATGGCGATGGTGCGTGCAATCTTGGTCATCACGAGACGGAGTGCGTCGATGAACTCGGGGTCCTCATCAGCACATTTGCCGTTGGATTTACCGTTGGCGAGCAGGATGCATGTGTCGTTGGTGGACTGGTCACCGTCGACGGACACCATGTTCATGGAGTCGTCCAGGATCTCCTGCCAGGTCTTCGCGAATGCCGGGGACAGGTTGGCATCGGTGGTGACCAGTGACAGCGTGGTACCGTGCAGGACCTTCATGTGGGGTGCGATCATACCGCTTCCCTTGGAGATGGCCCCGATGTACACCAGTGTACCGTCCTTCAAACGGACACGGACGGCGCATTCCTTCTTGATCGTGTCAGTGGTCATTATCGCCTCTGCGATGTCGTTGTCGGACTCGCGACCGGAACCGAGCTCACGGGAAGCACGGGAGATTCCGTAACGGATCTTGTGCATGTCCATGAAACGTCCGATCAATCCGGTGGACATTACCCCGACCTCCTTGGGATCGAGATTGAGCTCAGATGCTACGGCCTGTTTCATCGCCAGTGCATCCTCGATACCGCGGCGACCGGTGAGTGCGTTCGCGTTACCGCTGTTGACCACGACAGCGGACAGGGTGGGGGAGTTCTCCTCCATCATCACCTGCACCGGTGCTGCCTTCACGTTGTTGCTGGTGTATCCGGCGAAGGCGCTCGCCGGCACTTCGGAATACAGCAGTCCAAGGTCAAGGGAGCGGTACTTCACTCCACTGTGCACACCTGCGGCCTTGAAACCCTGAGGGGTCGTCACGCCGCCATCTATTATCTCTACCATCTTCAGACCCCCAGTCCGGGTACATTCAATCCGGTCTTCTCGTCGAGTCCGAGCATGAGGTTCATGCACTGGACCGCCTGACCGGAGGCACCCTTCACAAGATTGTCCAACACGCCGAAGGAGACGACCTTCTTGCCGATGACCTTCGATGCTGTCTGTGCGTGGTTGGATGCAACCACTGCACGGATGGAGGGGTCCTGCACATGATGCACGAACGTCTCCCCTCCATACTGTTTCTCATAGATCCCATCGACCTCCTCCTGTGTGAGGTCTTTCTTGAGATTGAAGTAGCATGACGAGAGTATTCCACGGACGATGGGGATCAACTGAGGGATGAAGGTCACCTGCGTGTGCGATCCCGCGAATCTGTCGACGGCCATCTCGATCTCGGGTGTGTGACGGTGCTTTCCCACACTGTATGGGATTATCGTCTCACCGCACGTCGAGTGATGGGTACGGACGGCGGGAACCATTCCCGCACCGGATGTACCGGATTTGGCATCGACGATGATCTCTTCGTCGACCACACCCGCCTTCAGCAGGGGTCCGCATGCCAGGATGATCGATGTCGCATAGCATCCGGGGTTGGCGACCAAATCGGCACCCTTCAGCTTGTCACGGAAGAACTCGGGGAGACCGTACTCCGCCTTCTCCAGGTTCTCCAAATCCGTGTGCTCATGTCCGTACCACTCCTGGTACACATCCACATCCTTCAGGCGGTAGTCGCCGGACAGGTCGATCGCCTTGATGCCCTGGTCCATGAGTGCCGGAACCTCCTTCATGGCGACTCCATGGGGTGTAGCCACGAATACGAAATCCAGATCCTTCGTGTCCGAGATCTTCTCGGTGAACTCAAGGTCTACATATCCCCTGAGGTAGGTGTGGACGTCCTGTACCCTGGCGCCCACATTCTGACGTGACGTCATGGCTGCGATCTCCACATCGGGGTGTGTGCACAGAAGACGTGCAAGCTCCCCTCCGGTGTATCCGGTTCCTCCGATGATACCGACTCTTGTCATTTTTATCACTATTTTATGAGTAGCGTTCCATCGATGAACTGTTAATAAGTGTATTGTTTCATTTGAGACACTGGTTGTACGTACCGTTTCAACAGGGACACATTCGGCGATGTGTGGACAGGGGTGTGGAGAAGGTTACAACCTGTACTTCTCATCGCTGGACCGATCGGAAAGGGCCCGTAATGCATCAAACCTGCCCTATCGACCTCCCAATCCGTGTTGTATATGGTGACACTGCTTGTACATTGTCATACTAGTCGAAAGCGCATCGGTCCCCCTATGTACATGTGCTATGGACAACAATATAAGGGGGAATAATCTCCCCGAGTACGATTATCATGGCATGTGACAAATGCAACGACAAGGGCAGGGACAAGGTCGTCCTCGCCTACTCCGGAGGACTCGACACCTCTGTGGCAATCCACTGGCTCCAGGACAAGTATGATGTCGATGTTATCGCGATCGCAATCAACGTTGGACAGCCCCCGTCCAGCGATGACATTGTCGCCCGTGCCCTCAGGAACGGTGCCGTCAAGGCAGACTTCATAGATGTCTGCGACGAGTTCGTCGAGGAATACCTCTGGCCCTCCGTCAAGGCCAACGCACTCTATCAGAACGTCTACCCCCTGAGCACATCCGTAGCAAGGCCCCTCATCGCGAAGAAACTCGTCGAGGTCGCCAAGGCAGAGGGTGCGAAGTACATCGCACACGGATGCACCGCCAAAGGAAACGACCAGGTCAGGTTCGACGTCGGTATCATCTCCCAGGACCCCAACCTCCAGATCATCGCCCCCATGAGGGAATGGATCACCAACAGGGACGAGGAGATCGAGTACGCCAAGGAACACGGAATCGAGATCATCGTGAAGAAGGAGAGCCCCTACTCCAGGGACGAGAACCTGTGGGGAAGCTCCGCCGAGTGCGGAATCCTCGAGGACCCTTGGGCAGAGCCCCCGGAAGAGGTCTGGATCCACACAGTCAAACCCGAGGACGCACCCGATGTCCCCGAGTACATAGAGATCGGATTCGAGAAGGGTATCCCCGTGTCCCTCAACGGACAGGAGATGGACGGTGTCTCCCTCATCACCAAGCTCAACGAGATCGCAGGAGCACACGGTGTTGGAAGGATCGACCACGTCGAGGACCGTCTCGTCGGAATCAAGAGCCGCGAGACCTACGAGTGTCCCGCTGCAGTGACCCTCATATCCGCTCACCAGGCACTTGAGACCATGACCCTCCCCAGGGACACCATCGAGTACAAGCGCGGAATCGAGCAGAAATTCAGCCAGATCATCTACGATGGACTCTGGTTCGGTGGACTCCGCGAGCCCCTCCAGGCATTCATCGATGCCACACAAGAGTACGTCACCGGAACCGTCAGGATGAAACTCTTCAAGGGAAGCGCAACCATCGTCGGAAGGAAGTCCCCCTACTCCATGTACGACTCCGGTCTCAGCACCTACACCGAGGACGACAGCTTCGACCACAGGTCCGCAACCGGATTCATCTACATCTGGGGACTCCCCGGAAGGACCTCTGCAAAGGCCCACAGCGAGAAGAAGTGATCCCCTTGCAGCAGGCACTCTGGTCAGGAAGGTTCACGGCGGGGATGGATGACTCCACCCTCGCATTCACATCATCATTGGATGTGGACTCCCATCTCGCATTCTACGATGTCATGGGCTCCCTCGCCCATGTCAGGATGCTGAAGCACCAGGGCATCATTCCCGCGGAGGATGCGGACAGCATCACCGCGGGCCTCAAGGTGATCCTCAAGGAGATCCAGGAGGACAGGTTCGAGCTGGACTACTCCCAGGAGGACATCCACACCAATGTCGAGTTCACCCTCACCAGCAGGATCGGTCCCGCGGGGGGCAAGCTTCACACCGGCAGGAGCAGGAACGACCAGGTCGCAACCGATTTCAGGATGTACCTCAGGGACAGCACCCTGGATGCGGCCGAATCCGTGGACAAGCTCATGATGAGTCTGGTCAAGGTGGCGGAGGACAACGGTGACACCGTCATGCCCGGGTTCACGCACATGCAGCACGCCCAGCCCGTTTCCCTCGCACAGCACATGCTCGCCCATGCGTTCAAGTTCTCCAGGGATGCCGACAGGTTCATGGATGCTTTCGAGAGGATGGACAAATGCCCCCTCGGTGCGGCCGCATTGGCGGGTACCACCTACCCCATCGACAGGCACATGACATCCCAGGCGCTCGGATTCAGGGAGCCCACCGAGAACTCCATGGATACGGTCAGCGACAGGGATTTCGTCACGGAGCTTGCATACTGTGCAGCCCAGACCGCTGTACACCTGTCCTCCCTCTGCGAGGAACTCGTCCTGTGGTCCTCACAGGAGTTCGGGTTCATCGAGATGGCCGACAAGTACACCACAGGATCGTCCATCATGCCCCAGAAGAAGAATCCCGACATCGCGGAACTCGTCAGGGGCAAGACCGGAGCGGTCGTCGGAGCCCTCATGACCATGATCACGATGACCAAGGGACTCCCGTTGACCTACAACCGCGACCTCCAGGAGGACAAGCGCCCGGTCATGGAATCCATGTCCACGATCATAGCATGCTGTGACATCATGTCCAAGGTGATATCCACATCCAAGTTCAACGACGACAGGATGATGGAGGTCACCAGCAGGGGTCAGATCAACGCCACCGACCTGGCGGACTACCTTGTGACCAAGGGTGTCCCGTTCCGCGAAGCACACGGGATCGTCGGAGCAGCGGTCAGGGCCAGTATCGACACGGGGAAGAACCTCGAGGACATGACCCTCGATGAACTGAAGGTGTTCGATTCCAGGATAGAGGAGGATGTCTATGACATCCTTCCCGTCAGGAGATGCATGGAGAGGAGGTCCTCCTACGGTGGAACCTCACCTTCATCCACGGACATCCAGATCTCCAAGGCCATCGAGCAGATAATGATGAGGGATGAGACCATCCGTCAGGAGAAGCTCCTCATCGAGAACTGCTGGAAGGATCTCGAACAGAACTGATAACGGTGGTGGGTCCCCCACCACCAAAACCGTTTCGTATCACGCAGCACATAAGAATTGCATTTTCTTAATAAATCCTATAAAATAACGGTCAGTCCCTGTATAACCAGATATGCATGATGGATGCATCCAGGGAAAGTGCCGCAGTGTTACCGATAGCTATGGCTATACTAGCTGCCGCACTCTATGCTATCAGCATCCCAACATCAAAATTGTTCTTGGATGAGCTATCCCCCACGATGACCGCATCCGTCCTGTACCTGGGAGCAGGTGTCGGGATGATGGCGATGGTAGCCGGAAGAAGACTGATCGGACACCCGGAGGAGAATGGGATGCCCGATCGCCATGACCTCCCGTTTGTCATCATGATGGTTGTCCTGGATATCGCTGCCCCCATCCTGCTGATGCTGGGACTGTCGATGACGACCGCGTCCAGCGTATCGCTGATGAACAACTTCGAGATCGTGGCAACGACACTCATGGCACTGTTCGTGTTCAAGGAGGCCATCTCCAGAAGGCTATGGATGGCTATCCTGATCATAACAGCTTCCTGCATGATCCTGTCCGTGGATGATGTCTCTGATCTTTCATTCAACGGAGGCTCATTGATGGTCCTGGGGGCCTGCATGTGCTGGGGATTGGAAAACAACTGTACCCGCAGACTATCTTCCCGCGATCCGATGATCATCACGACGATAAAGGGAATCTTCTCTGGACTGGGAGCGCTCATCGTCGCATTTATGACAGGCACGTTCTCCGTATCGGACAGTATCCCGTTCGTACTGCTATTGGGATTCCTGTCCTATGGTCTGAGCATAATGCTGTACATAAGGTCTCAAAGGGACCTCGGAGCGGCCAGGGTCAGCGCATACTATGCGGTATCGCCATTCATAGGGGTCGCATTGTCACTGATATTCCTCGGTGAGATACCTGAAGGATCGTTCGTCCTAGCACTAGCTCTGATGCTGGTGGGTACGGCCCTGGTGACCCAGGACACTATCGAAAAATCGGGATGACGATCAGTCGAACTCGATATTGTCGTTCTGTTTGACATCGTAGTTGATGCCACCGGAGTCAAGGAGGCCCTTGATTCCCTCGACGATACGACCCATGTCGTTGCTCTTGTTGTAGGTCTTGATGTAGAACTCCTTGCGGTCCATGGGGAAGACCATCCTGAACTTACCCTTCCTGTTGTAACCTTCAGGCTTCCTGTTGAGTTCCAGATCGATCATGTTCAACTCGATGAACATCTGCAGAATCTCCTCTTCGTCCGGCATCTGGCCGATCTCCTCCAGGAAGAGCTTGAGGATATCAGGGAAAACTGGTGCCAGATCCTTGTAATCGGATTTGCCCTTGAGAATGAAATGAGTGCTGTAGACCTTCATCACCACACCGAACCTTAATCCTTTATTTGGTTCTTTCCCCGGACCCACCCAGTGCCAGGCTAGTGGCCAAGAGGTCAAGTGGTCCTGCCCTGTGGAAAACGGATCACCAGGGAAAGAGCCATTTATCTGTACCCTATAGAGGCGGACAATGAGAACAGCTCTTACAGTGGCAGGTTCGGACTCCATCGGCGGCGCCGGCATCCAGGTAGATGTCAAGGCCATGGCCGCAGTAGGCGTCCATGCCACTTCCGTGATAACAGCCGTCACAGCCCAGAACACACAGGGTGTAGACGGTATCTTCCCCATGCCCGAGGAGTTCATCCAGGCTCAGTTGGAGTCGGTACTCAGGGACTGCGACATCAAGGCGGTCAAGACGGGTATGCTGTACAGCGCCGACATCGTCGGCCTGGTCGCCGACATACTGGAGGACCACGAGGTACCATTGGTTGTGGATCCCGTGATGGTCTCAGGTACCGGATGCTCCCTGTATCAGGACGAGCTCGTCGGCGCTTTGAAGAAGAAACTGCTTCCTATATGCGAGCTTGTTACACCCAACAAGCATGAAGCCGAGGTACTCGCCAAGATGAAGATCCAGAACAAGGACGACCTCATGTTCGCCTGTGAGATCATCGGTAAAGAGGGTACATCGGTCCTGATGAAGGGAGGGCACTTCAACTCGCCCACCGTGGTGGATTACCTATACCTCTCTTCCGAGTTCACCAAACTCGAGTACCCCCGTCTCAAGAAATCGGGACACGGTAGCGGATGCTGTCTGTCATCGTACATCACCGCGAACATGGCCAAGGGCCTGGACATAGTGAATGCGGTCATCAAGTCCCGCGAACTTATCCAAGAATCCATAGCCACACAATATGCCATAGGGAAGGGCGATGTAGTCGTGAACCCAATGGTGAAGCTGAAGGGTGACACGGACAAGTTCAAAGTACTCGACGAACTCGACATGTTCGCGGCCAAGATACTCGACATAGTGCCCGATGAACTCGTTCCCAGATCGGGCCTCAACGTCGCCATGGCACTGAACGATGCCGCCGGCCCCGAGGAGATTGCTGCCATCGACAAGAGGATGACCGTCCACAACGGCCTCCTCAGGAAGAACGGTCCGGCCAAGTTCGGTTCCGCGGAACACCTGTCATACCTGCTCCTTGCCGCCATGAAGCACGATCCGAGGACCAGGTGTGTGATGAACATCGCCTATACGAAGGATGTCATGGACATCATGGAAGAGGTGGGCATGAACGTCGTTGTCGTGGATATGACCAAGGACAAGGTGGGAGAAGCCACCGACAGGGCCATAGACAAGGCTAGGGGCATCCCGGATGCCATCGTCGACAAGAGTTCACGCAAGGACCGTAACATAAGAATCCTGGCGAAGGACACCAACGACCTGTTGGCGAAACTCGAGAACATCCTCTGAGGGGCATCGCCCCTCTTCAAACCAAATCACGAATCGTGAATGCATTCTCTCCGATTCGATTCCGTTTTTTTTTGACTTCTACCTGCCCCGCACTCGTCGTAGAACTCGTAGGAAATATACTGCTGTCATGAGTACAGCCCGGGATCGAAGTCCGTCATCCGATGGGAACCCATCGAATCATGAAT
>JAGBGN010000082.1 GCA_017935945.1 Candidatus Methanomethylophilaceae archaeon
GATTGAGAAATACACGTCCCTTCTTCCCAGTGAAAGGTGGTAATCTTGATGGGTGGTTGTTGGTAAGGTTCGATCAATACGGGCATTCTATGATGAACGATGGGGAATCGAAAGTTTGATCCAGATTATTGTTAAATTATGTTCCTAAAGATATCTGAAATTGAGCACATCAATGGGTCAGGTATTAGTGAATATACTTCAAATTCAGTCTTCATGAAGTATGTTCAGTTAATGTATGGCATTATGTTTACCCATGAATCGATGAAACAGATTCTTATTAAAGTGAGTATTTAAACCACTTTAATAAGAGTCTCCTTATGAAAGATGTCTTTCGTTATAGAAATTTAAAGTAAAATTATCAATAAAATTTTTATTAAAATAAATTAATGAAATTTATTTAAATAATTAATTTAATTATTATTCATGAATGAATCGGATTTCAAGGGGACCATCACCGGAGAGGTCAGATGGGCAATGAATGGTGCGTACTGTCATTTCCATCCACATGACCTACCATTTGATTGGACAAGTTCCCACGAGGTCCAATCCAAGTTGAATCGTGCTTCCATCGAACTGGCGCGTCTGGATGGTATGATGAGTTTCATCAGCGATGAAACTGCTATGATGCTCACTTCAAACCTGTCCCTCAGGGAGTCGGCTTCGAGTTCATCCATAGAGGGAACCAGATCCACGCTCGATGACGTGTTCCGTTCCGAGAAGATAGAGGAGCGTGATGGATGGAGGTCCAGGGACAACCAGGAGATTGTCAATTACCGCAAGGCGATACTATACGGATTCGAGAGACTGACCAAGGGGGAGGACATCACGATGGATATGATCCGCGACCTCCACAGGGTACTCATGCAGGGTGTACGTGGATCCGATAAATCCCCTGGTGAGTTCAAGACACGTCAGAACGCCATCGGCATGGCATCGGACACATTGGAGACGGCAAAGATGGTCCCCGCATCCCCGGAGAGCGTGGACCATCTCATCGACAACTGGCTGGAGTACGTGAACTCCGATTCCATCGCGACGGTGGAGAAGCTGGCCATATCACACTATCAGTTCGAGGCCATACATCCGTTCAGGGACGGGAACGGAAGGGTGGGAAGGCTCCTGATGCTGATGATACTCCGCCGCGACGGGTTGCTGAGGCAACCGGTCCTGCATCTCAGCGGTTATCTCGATTCGAACCGTGACAGGTACATCGACCTGATGTACAGGGTTAGCAGCGAGGATGCATTGGACGAGTGGTTGGGGTTCATCACCGAGGCACTGGAGGTGCAGGCCCGTTCCACCGCCTCCACTGTGGAGGCCTTGGTCCGTTACAGGGAGAGGTTGAGGTCCATGGTCGGCAGTGTGAACGCGGCACGTTCGGTGGACCTGCTCTTCAAGAACCCGTACATTACGAATGCCGATGTGGCCGAGGGGATAGGTGTCTCCAGACCGACGGCCGAGAAGGTCATCGCGGAACTGGAGGAGGCGGGGATCATACGGGAGGTCACAGGCAAGATGCGCAACCGCGTGTACCGTGCCGATGGGGTGTTGGAGATATTGAGGTGATTGGATGATGGTGCCTCGTCACCATCTTTCCGGAATCACTCGTCCATGTACTTCATGGACCCCCATGCTTTCCGTTAACGATGACATGTCCTGTAGTAACCTCTCCATCGATCCCCTCGCATCGAGCATGTCGATGAACCTCACCTCTATGCGGACGCCGTTGACGGAATCGGTGAACGGATGACAGCGTCCACCGATGTTCGGGTAGAGGAGGATGGTCCTTTCAGTACGGAACCTGATGGAGTAGGCGTACATCTGGTACAGGTCCGATACGGAGATGTCCCGGTGGGACATGATCCTCTTCCACTTCGTGTCGATGACAATCGTGCGTTTACCGTCCCTCAGTACGATGTCCGGACGCAATCTGACGCTGTCCCATTCCTCGAACAACCTGGTGCCGGAGTCCTGTGTGGAAACCCTGAACATCCTCCTGCCCAATTTCCTGACTAGTGATGCCACGAATCTCTCATAGAGGATATCCATCTGGAAGAGGAACGACCTGGTCCTGTTGCATCCGTCGGCGAATGTGAACGATGTGTTCTCCAGGAACAACCTGCACCAGTCGAGGACGTGGGCATAGTTCTCCATCCCGCGGTCTATCCTCACCATCTCCAGGTCACGTTGGATGTTGATGGATGGTTCGACGCATCCGAACCATGAGGTCAGGTCGTTAAGGTCCCTCCTGTTGTTCTGGTCGATAGATATGCCGTAGAGCAGATCCAGTGTGGAACGTATCAGACGGTTCTCAGCCCTGTCCTCGTTGAGGAGCTGGTATTCCTGGCAGAAACGTTCGCGATGGACCAGGTTGCGCTTGATGTTCTCGGTGAAGTCTATCCTCCCACGGAGGGCGCTCTCGTTAGCTTCGATATCGTTGTAGCTCCTGCACAACCCGTCATCGACGATCCTGTATGTCTCCTTGATGAACATGCGTATGAAGAACTCGAACGGTACCATCTCATCGGAACCGGAGAAGCGGTCGCCGAGTTCCACCATAGGAAGGTCGTGGACCTCCCTCAGCATGGTCAACAGGATGGAACGAGATGCATCCGCCCCTATGCTGTCACCGATCTTCGGAAGGATCTCGATGACGGTGCCGTCTGAGAGATGGATGCTGCCAACATGGTTCCTGGCAGTCAACGTCCTACCGATTCCCCTGCGGTAACCAGGGACCATGACCTTCAGGAGATCGGCACTCCCACTGTGCTCCACGAATTCAAGGAGCTCCTCGAAGTGTCCTTCCGGTAGTTCCCTCCCGCATATGGAATCGAATTCGAGGATGGTTTTCCTCATCTCATCCCTGTCTGTATAATGATATGTAGTTCGATGGTTCGTAGAGGGCATCCCAGTCGATGCGGTACGTGACATTTCCGTAGCCGTCAGTGAAGACATCGTTCTCCACCTCCTCGATGAATGGGGATGAGCAGGAATCATCCGAAAGCGACAGGACCCTCAGGATCCTGGAGTAGTCGTTGTGGAAGTACTCCTGCAGGAGAGGGATGATGTTCCTCCTGAATGCATCAGAGAGGTCTTCCATATCCTCGACGTCGATCAGCATCGCATGGCCGATGGTGTGTTCCCTGTCGTACAGGACCTCGATGCGCCTGTTGATGGTGGATAGGAGTTGGCGTAGGTCGATACCTTGGACGTCTTTGTTCAGTAGTTCTGGTTCAGGCATCATCTCGATGAAGTCGAACCTCCTCCTGAGTGCTGTGTCGAGGTTTACCAGGGAGCGGTCCGCCGTGTTCATGGTTCCTATGATGTAGATGTTGTCCGGGACGGAGAACTCGTTCTTGGAGTACGGGAGCCTCACGCTCATCTGATCCTTACCACCTTTCCTCTTAGATGGTTCGATGAGGGTTATCAACTCACCGAATATGCGTGAGATGTTTCCGCGGTTGATCTCATCGATGATGAAGACCCTGTTCGTCTTCCTGGGTAGATCGGAGGATTTCACTGAGGATTCTAGCATGTCCATGATGGCTGAACGGTCGATGTTGTTGAGTCTGTATATCGTGGAAAGGGTCATGTTCTTCCCTCCGTTCAGATTGAATATGTCGAGGGGTTCATTGAAAATACGGATCCAATCCACATCACGGAGCCCTGCTCTCCATCCTTCAGAAAACCGGAGTA
>JAGBGN010000083.1 GCA_017935945.1 Candidatus Methanomethylophilaceae archaeon
TAAAATGAAATGCGCCGCGGAAACGACCAGGACACAGGTCATCGACGATGGAAACAATGGAGATAAAATGAGGTTGGAGGGGTTTCCCCCTCCGTGATTTTCAGGTTTAGAGGGTCACAGGGGTGATGTGGACGGAGAGGCCGAGGTCCTTTGCGTCCATACCCATTGCGAGACCGTAGAGCTGGGAGAGGTGGAGGACAGGGATGCTGTATCCGAGCTCTCCCTGGACACCGTCGAACTGGAGGTGACAGAAGGGACAGACATCGATGATGTACTGTGCTCCGGACTCCTTCATGTTCTCGAGGTTGGTCTGGGTGAACTTCTTTGCGACATCGCCGAATGCAGCCTTGAGACCTCCTCCGGCACCGCAGCACATGTTCTTCTGCTTCCTGGGCATGCTCTTTGCACCGGTTGCCTCGATGAGCTCGTCGAGGATCTTGGGGTCCTCGGGGTCATCCAGTCCCTTGATGTTGCTGGGCTTGAGGAAGTGGCATCCATAGAATGCTGCAACCTGGTACTCCAGGGGGTTGGTGATCTTCTCTTTGATCTTGTCGAGACCGACCTCTTTGTAGAGGACCTCTGCGAAGTGGTGGACCTTCGTGGTTCCTTTGTACTCCATTCCGATCTCGGCGAGGATCTTGTTGACCTCTGCGAGGAGCTCTGCGTCGTGTGCGAGCTCGTGTGCTGCATCGAAGAGTGATCCGTAGCAACCGTTACAGATTGTGACGATCTCGAGGCCCTCCTTCTCTGCGAGTGCGAGGTTCCTGGCGGCTGCTGCGAGCCAGGTCTTCTTGCTGAATGCCCTGATGACTCCAGGTGCAGGACAGCAGCTTGCGTCTTTCAAGTCGACGAGCTCGACATCGAGTGCCTTGAAGACCTCTCTGGTGGATTTCTCGATTCCGGGGTACCTGAGGGGTGCGATGCAACCAAGGAAAAATGCGTACTTTGCCATTATAATCACTCCACGATCTTGTCGAATCCGGTTGCCTTCAGGATCTTGCTGAAGTCCGCCATTGCGTTCTCATTGGAGAGAAGTGTGGGGGGAATCTCGGGAAGTCCGAGGTCTGCCCTGAGAGCGGAGATCTTGTCCTGGACGGGAACGGTGTGTCCGTATGCGGCAAGGTTGGATGCAGTCTTCTTGTGAGCGTCGAACATGTGACCCTCGGCGACTGCGATGTTCCTGAGAGAGATGACGATGTCCACGATGGGGACCTGACGGGGGCACCTCTCGACACAGGTGTAGCAGGTGCTGCACTCCCAGAGCTCGTCGGAGTTGATGATCTCCTCCTTCAATCCGAGCTGGGCCATCCTCATGAGTTTCCTGACCCTGTATGATGTCTGCCTTCCGGAGGGGCATCCTGCTGTGCAGGTACCGCACTGGAAGCACATTTTGACTTCCTCGCCACCTGCGGCGGCGATCTCCTTTGAAAATTCGGGGTTTGGCGTTACCATATGTATCAATCAGTGCACGACCTTCACTATATTTAATATCAACAGTGTGTGGAGAGAATGAATTAGTATTTTGGGTAATACTAAACTCAGAGGTTTCTGGACATTAGTGCCTTGACGACCCTCGAGACGTTCTTGGTCTCGGTCCGGTAGATGGCGGTGATCGCATGCCTGAGCATCTTCGGATCGATGGCGCTCTTGATGCGGAGGTTGCGGCGTGTGAGCAGGAACTCGTCGACGAAATAGCTCTTCTTGGACCCCAGCAGTTCCGGAAGTGAAAATGTCTCCGAATCCACGGTGTACTCCCTATCCTCCGAATCCAGAAACATGTAGGCCACCCTCTGGGCCCCGTACTTGTACTTTATGAATGAGGGGCCGTTGTCGACGAAAACCATGCCCATGTAACCTATCTCCTCCATCTGGAACTCCTCCGCATCGAAGAGATAGAGGGGATCGTCGATTATGGCGAGGTCCGCACGGTCCTCACGCATCATCTGGATGTTGTACTCATCATCGGACACCACTATGTTGGTCCCCGGGATCTTGAGACTGGAGACTACGGACATCACCATGTCCTCGACAACCGGGCTGCAGCATATCGTGAATCCGCGCGTCACATTCACGCGGTACCCCATTGAACGGGCAGTCTCCGTCACCTCCAGACCCTCCTGTGTCAGGACGGATCCTGCCGGTGTGGTGATAACGACCGGGGACCCCACTGCGGCCTCGATGCTGCGGAGGTACTTGTGCAGAACGGGCGCGGAAACCCCCAGCGAACGGGCCGCGGCAGCCTGACTGCCGGTATCCTGCACGGCGAGAAGTGCTTCGATCTGACGGGATGTGACGGATTTCCCGTTGATGGTCATCGAGTTGCGGACCGAGATGTTCACACCGTTGGGAAGTCTTGCATATCCATAATGCTTCCGAAGACGATTTATCAGTATTGCAAGATTATAGGCCGATCAAATGAATGGAATCGAACGTGATGTGCCCATCGTTGTCGTGGGTCTCGGTAGCCCAATAATGTGCGATGACGCAATCGGCCTCAGGATTTCCGAGGCCATAGAATCTATGAACCTGCCCGACGTCGATTGCTATCAGGAGGCGGTCGGAGGGTTGGACATACTCCCTGTGATCCATGGATACAAACACGCCCTCATCGTCGATGCCATCCAGACCGGACAGTACGAACCCGGTACGATCCTCCTGTTCAAGGAGGAGGACTTCGATTCCACCATCACGGATTCATCCACCCACGATGTCAACCTGCCGACCGCGATCAAGATCGGTCGCAAGATGGACCCCACCATAATGCCTGAGTCCATAAGGTTCGTGGCAGTGGAGGTGGAGGACATCATGACGGTCACCGAGACCATGACCCCCAGACTGGAGGCCGCGCTCCCCAGCGCCATCGATGCTGCCCTCCACGTGATATCAGAGTTCAGAAACTGAGGGCCGTCGCGTCGTACTTCTCCATCGCGCGGTCCTTCTTACCGAGGACGACCGTGTTCAGACGGTCGGAACGGAGGATGTCCTCCGCTACACGCATGACATCGTCCTCGGTGACCGCATCGATCCTGGCCAGACGGTCCTCCAGGGACTCCACGGCACCGTTGAGCATGTTGTTGACGGCCATCCTGTAGAGCCTGTGCTCAGTGGATTCCATGTAACGCACGTTCGCACCCTTGATCAGCCTCTTGGCCCTGTCCAACTCACCCTTCTCGAGTCCGTTGGAGAGGAGTTCCGAGAACGTGGATGATGTCGTCTCCATAGCCTCCCTCACATTGGATTTGGTGCACGACATGTACGTCGTGAACGAACTGGCGTCGCTGCACTGGGCCACAGTGGTGTAGATGGAGTACACGAGTGCCTTCTGCTCCCTGACCGACTGGAAGAGACGGGAGCTGGTACCCGAACCGAGGACTGCGCTGAGCATGGTGACGGCCATCCTGTCGGGATGCGACGAACCGTATGACGGGAAGCCCATGGCAACATGGTAGTGTTCCGCCTCATTCCTGACGAATCTGTACTCGGATTCGGGCATGGGGGGTGCGGACCTCACGTTGACGTTTCCGTCACCGATGGGGTCCAGTACCTCCTCAGCCCATGCGACGGTGTCATCTATGTCTGCTGCACCGGCCGCATACACGGCCAGGTTAGGGACCTTGTACTTGGCCTCGTAGTAGTCGCGGAGGTCCTCGGAGGTCATCTTAGCCACCAGGTCCTCGTCTCCCCCCTCGTCCTGGGACAGGGCGTGACCCCTCCACAGGGTGGTCTCGAAAAGGTCGCGGATGTAGCTGTCCGGCTCGTTCTTGATCATGCTCAGCTCCTGGAGCACGATCTTCTTCTCCAACTCGGTCCCCTTCTCGTTCAACAGCGGGTTGGCGACTATGTCCCCCACGAGGTCCTTGGCCGTATCAGCCGTTTCGCGGATGGTGATACCGTAGTATGCGGTCATCTCCCTTCCGGTGAACGCGTTCATCTCACCGCCGGCACCCTCCATCTCCTTGGCCATCTGATAGGAATCGCGCGTGGTCGTCTCCCTGAACACCGTGTGTTCCAGCAGATGGGATATTCCCAAAACGTCCTTGGTCTCATCCCTCGAACCTGTGGCCACAGCCACCATGTAACCTACACTCTCACTACCGGGGATACGCTCCACGACGACCGGTATGCCTGCCGATGTCCTCGAAACAGAGATGTTCTGACCGCTCATGTCCGAGTCCAGGATGAATCCATTTAATTAACTTTGTAGACAATGACCCGATGATGAACCTGAGGACTCTGAAGTACGCGGATATGGACCTTGAAAGACCGATAGCGATAATCGGATTCCCAAGCGTCGGTCTCGTGAGTTCCATCGCATCCAATTTCTGCGTTGGAAAACTGGAGATGCAGCCCATAGCTGGGATGACATCGCCCGAGATGCCCCCGTACTGCCTCATGAGCAACGGACAGGCACTTCCACCGGTCAGGTTCTACGGGAGGAAGGGTACCGGGAAGAAGGGCAGGGATGCCATCGTGTGCATGTCCGAATACACCCCGAAACCGGAACACTGCTACGATCTCTCGATGTACATCCTGAATTACCTTCGCAGCATGGGTTGTGAGGAGATGGTGTGCCTGGAAGGGGTGCCGCGCTTCTCCGATGACGATGGCATGGTCGTCTGTGGTAACGGACCGAATTCTCAGAAGATGATGAGGAAGACGAAGCTGACGGTCATGGAGAACGGTATGGTCCGTGGGATCACCGGGATCATGCTGTATTCCGCACCCTCTGCGGGGATGGATGTCGTGGCCCTGATAGCCCCTGCCAACCAGAGCATGCCGGACCCGGGTTCCGCCGCAGGGTTCCTCGGCCCGTTGTCCAAAATCGTCACCAGCTTCAAAGTGGACTCCCAACCGCTCCTTGATGAGGCGGAGGAGATACAGAAACGCATAGACCAGCAGGAATCGGTACATTCCGACGATACGCAGTTCTACGGATGATCCGGCTCGGATAACGGTAATATACGACACGGATATGCAAGGGCATGAAGCTCGTACCCTCAAAATTCTTCATCACCAGCAGTTCCGCTGTCAGCAAGGTATCTGACCTGAATGCATTCGACATGGCCCTACTGGATGCTGGCATAGGGGAACAGAACCTCGTATCGGTTTCATCGGTCATACCCGTGGGTGCAGAACGCATAGAGATCTGCGAGATGCCCATGGGTGCCGTGACACACTGCGTTCTGGCACAGATGAGGGGTTGCGAAGGTGAGACGGTATCGGCCGGCATCGCATACACGTACAGGAAGGATGGCAAGGGCGGATACGTCGCCGAGGGCCACATCCATGGATCCGCCGAATCCCTGAAAGAGATCCTGAAGTGGAAGATGGACGAGATGTCCAAGATACGTGGTGTCGAGTTCGAGGAAATCAACTTCGTCACAGAGGAACTCGCCATACCCATGGACCATTACGGATGCTGCATAGCCGCACTCGTGTTCACAGAGTACAGGTGATCGTTTGTACGGACTTGCTCTCTGCGGGATCTGCAGGAGACCGCGTATAGCGGACAAGTCCAGATCCACCTCCGCATGCCCGTACTGTGGTTCCACGGAGAAGACCAAGAACCTGATTTTCTTCTTCGAATCCCCGGACCAGGAAACGGTACGCGAGGCACTGTCTCAGGCAACCGGATTCACCAAACCGGATGGTTCGGAGAAGGCGGCACGCATCGCGGATGCGGACCCATACTCCACCATGGTCTACAGATACGAGCACTGCAGCGACCTGGAGGGTAAAATGGAGATCCTGGCCGAGGGACTAACCAGGATAAAGGGGACGTTCACACTGGAGGACGTACGCGAAGTGGACCCTCGTAACGCGGAGAAGATGGTGTCGGCCATGCTGAACCGCTGCATCATCTCGGAAGTGAGGATCGGACACTACAAGGGCTGATCAACGACCCAGGTCGTTGCGCTTCTTGCCCTCCATCTTGAGGACCTCACGGACTATTCCGGGAAGCTTGACCATCATTATGCGGTGGAAGTACACTGCGGACAGGACCAACATGGCGAACTGACATACGTAGTACATCAGCTCCCCTCCGATGACTCCTGCATTGAGGACCACCGTGAACAGCATGTTGAACGCGACCAGGAGGAGCATTCCCTGGAGGGTGTATTCCATGACCCTGTGACGGGCCACACCCTCCCCCACATTGGTGGCGCATGCACCGATGATCATTGTGAGGGAAACGGCGATGATCACCATCGTTATTATGGAGGCGTCGACGGACTCCACCGAGCTCGCGAGGACGTAGCAGAATCCGGTGGACATGCCTGCGGCCATTCCGAGACCGAGACCGTATCCATAGAACACGGAATCGGATTTGCCCCTGAAACGACGGAGGTTCATGACGACGACCATGGCCATCATCTCGATTATCGCCAGCAGGATCATGTAAATCAGGCCTCCACCCAATCTCATGGCGGTCAATGCGAAGAACAGGACCGACCCTATAACCAATCCGACCATGAACAATCCGAAGAAGGCGGGGTCACTGAAGAACGGTTGCTCCACACGGGGGTAAGTGTAGTTCCTCAAGATCACATACATGAGGATTAGGGCGGGCCCTATCCCGAGGACCATGGCCAATCCGAATTGCAAATCCATGCGTAAGGCAACGGCAACAATACTTTAACGTTTACCTGTGCAAGCTTCGGACCCGGCGTCGACCGGACGGGACATGAGTTTGTCGTAGTAGTGTATCACCATGCACGACGACTCGCATGAACCGCATGAGTTGCAGCGAGATGGATCCACGCGCATACCTCCCGATATACGGATGGCTTTGCGGTTGCATTTCTTCACACATATGCCGCACTCGGTGCATAGGTCCGCACGCAACAGGGATTTGACAGCCTTCTCGAATACCTTCTTGGCGTTCTTAGCATCCGGTGCGGTCACCGAGACCTGTCCCCCACCGAACACCTTCGCCCTGCCCATAGGGGTCTTCAGAAGCGCGATCTCATAGTCTGGAGAGTACTTGACCTCGCCGACGGTCCTCAACGCATCCTCCACATAGGAGAAGTCACGGGTGCGCTGGACACCGACAACGGCTTCCATCGAGTAACCCCCGGCTGTACAGGGCGAAGCACCCTTCAACATGTTCAACGTCGGACCGGATGATGAACGGGGTTTCAGCGACAGCTCCATCTCCTCTGCGAGGAGGACCATCTTGGGGGGTAACGCCTTCCACCTCCAGAAACCCATGTCCACGTACTCCTCCGGAAGCCCATGAGATCTGGCATACGACCTCAGATGCTTATCCCAGCGGTCATGGAGTTCTGGGTGTATGCGACGGGTGTTGTCCCATTCGCTTGAAAGGCATGATGGACAGAGGTAGCACCCTATCCTCTCGAAATCACGGTCGTACAGCGGATTGTAATCCAGACCGTGCATCAGTATGTATCCCCAGACCTCTGCTGCCGACCATGAACGTATCGGATTGAGATTCACCTGGTTGGGGACGAAGGGATTCTTGGTCACGAAACCTATCTCCGAACGTGCATACGACTCCAGCCAACGGTTCCCCTCCACGGTGATTGTTCCCTTGGGGTACCTCTCCGATATCAGGTCCGTGACCGGTCCGAGCTTGCACACCTTGCAGCACCAACGGAAATCCTTGGCCGGTGGTCCGAACGTATCAACATTGCTCCAGAATCCGTCCCCGCCCTCGGCCACGTTCAACTTGTTTCCCCGCTTGGATACGAAACGCCTCACGTAGTCCAAGGTCTCCGGGAACTCGAGTCCCGTGTCTATGTACAGCAAGTCGGGCTTACCCACCGCCTCCGATGCCAGCGCATAGGCCGCCAGTGAATCCTTGCCCCCGGAAAACGACACGGTCACCGGCAATCCCCTCGTGTTCCTCTCCTCGAGGAACTTCCTTATCTCGCGGACACCGCGCCGACCTATGCGTCTGATATGGTCGCGGTTCGCCTCCACGAAAACGGACAGGTCCGATTCCGGAGACGGACCGAGTTCCACAGGGACGTTTAGATCGCGGATCTTGACCGCCCTCTCCGATGAATCGAGTTCGGAACTGTCCACCAGCGCCATGCCGGGACCCACCTTGGTTCCTTTGCGCACTATGACTGTGCTGCCCGCATCGAATGTCCCCATGTGTTCGACTATGTTCTCACCGGGGATCACCTTGCCCTTGAGGTGGCCGGACATCCCGCGGAACGTCACCACGTTCTTGGTGGCATGCTCATGGAAGAGGTCCGCACCAGGTTGCCTTATCTCGAGGACCATCTTGGATGCCCTGATATCGTACCTTGCTATACCCAACACTGAACCGTATGCGATGATCTCATCAGTACGGTCCTCACCAGGAACCTTGTTCAGGAACATCGCCCTGGAACGGAGTGGTACATCTGTTCCGAATGCGTCACGGAACAGGCCTAGAATCATCTCGGTCGTGTCACCCATGCATGGACGGATATCCCCGGGACTGTTGATTCTGAACTCTCTTCCTTCGGAACCGCAACGCGAACATGAATCGCCCAGAAGCAGAGTACCGCAACCATCGCACCATCTGCAGAACTCCTTGCCATGAGCCACATTCTTCTGAGCCATGCATCATCCATCCTTGCATTCATGTTATAGTTATTGTTCACAACCTGCACAGACGACAGTCCTGCATCCTGCAGGGCTCGTTGTTTATCTTCCACTTGAGGGCCCAATGCTTCAGATCACGGACAACGTCCATCAACTCGCTACTGCACTCTGTCAACCTGTATTCGCTGCGTATCGGGAATTCAGATGAATCGATGCGATGCTCCACCAGACCTTCCTCCTCCAACTCCTTCAGGCGTTCCGCCAGAACCTTCGGAGTGATCTCCTTCATGGAGCTTTTCAACTCCGAGAAGCGCTTCCATTCGCTGCCTTTGCTCAACTCCAGGAGTATCAGAACGGTCCACTTCTTCGACAGATAGTTCATTGTCTTGTACACGGTGCATGCAGGATCCATGGTTACCAAACAGAAAGTATCCCCATTTATACGTTGGTATCATTTTCATACTTACTATACTTAGGATACGAGGTGTAACCAGATGATTTGCAGACAGTGTGAGGAATCAGTGAACGGTACCGGATGTACCAAGAACGGTGTTTGTGGCAAGAACGCGGAGCTGGCAGACAGGCAGGATGTGCTTGTAGGTGTCCTCATGGATATATCCACATCCTACGGCAAGGGTGTCGACAGCGAGTCAGCCCCCGGGATTGACGCTCTGATCGTCGACGGACTGTTCTCCACACTCACCAACACCAACTTCGACATCGAATCCATCAATTCCTACATATCCGAAGGGGAGAAGCTGCTTTCCGATATCGGGGGAACCCGTTCCGAGGACTTCACCATACCCTCTCTGGATGACAACGAGGACCTCCGTTCGCTCAAGGAGCTTCTGCTCTATGGCGTCAAGGGCCTGGCCGCATACTACCACCATGCATACGTACTTGGCGGGAGGGATGATTCCATTACGGATTTCATCAAGAAGGCCCTCAGCATCCTCAGGACTCCTCTGACCGCCGATGAACTGGTCGCACTCAACATGGAATGCGGAGAAGTCGGAGTGACCTGCATGGCATTGTTGGACAGGTTCAACACCGGTGCCTACGGATCCCCCGAGATCACCAATGTCAGGACCGGTGTCGGAAACAATCCCGGAATACTGATCACCGGACATGACCTGAAGGACCTGGAGATGCTGTTGAAGCAGACCGAGGGCAAGGGTATCGATGTGTACACGCACGGGGAAATGCTTCCTGCGCATGCGTACCCTGAGTTCAAGAAGTACCCTCACCTCGTAGGTAACTACGGAGGGGCATGGTACATGCAGAAGGAGGAGTTCGAATCATTCAACGGACCCATCATCGCCACCACCAACTGCGTCCTGCTGCCCAGAGAGAGCTACAAGGACAGACTATTCACCACAGGTGTCGCAGGGATACCTGGTTGCGGACACATCGATGCAGATGCAGATGGTTGCAAGGACTTCGGAAATGTTATCGAAATGGCCATGGGATATGAACCTCCATCCATGATCGATGACCGCACCCTCACGATCGGATTCGCACATGGTCAGGTCCTCGCCCTCGCCGGGACCATAATCGATGCCGTCAAGAGCGGTGCGATCAAGAGGTTCGTCGTCATGGCAGGATGCGACGGAAGGGAGGGGGCCAGGAAGTACTACACGGACTTCGCCGAGGCACTCCCGGAGGGTACCGTCATCCTCACCGCGGGTTGCGCCAAGTACCGTTACAACAAGCTCGACCTTGGAGACATAGGCGGTGTTCCCCGTGTCATCGATGCGGGACAGTGCAACGACTGCTACTCCCTCGTTGTAATCGCGAATGCACTCGCAGAAGCTTTCGGAACGGATGTCAACGGCCTGCCCCTCTCGTTCAACATATCATGGTATGAGCAGAAGGCAGTACTCGTCCTCCTGTCCCTGCTGAAGCTCGGCGTCAAGGACATCATGCTGGGGCCGCGCCTGCCCGTATTCCTCAGCCCCGGGATCACCAACGTCCTGGTGGAGACCTTCGGCATAAAGCTGAACGGCGATGTCCATGAAGACATGCGCATACTGAACATCGAGTGATTCACGACCCGATAAACCACTTCCAGATGAGAGGGGTGGAGGACCGCATCGTCCGAAACCCCCTCAGTCACAGTTATCTACCACTGCAATGGTTCATCGGACATGGATGGAGAATACGAGATCCGTGTGAACACCGGGTATCGGAAACCAAGGTTCGGACCGGTTGAGTTGCGGGACATTGTCA
>JAGBGN010000084.1 GCA_017935945.1 Candidatus Methanomethylophilaceae archaeon
TCCACATGGCTATCGACGGTATCGTGGACACACTCAAGGACTGTGAGTTCGACCTCATCCTCGGTTCCGAATCCAGGGGATTCATCTTCGGTACCCCCGTTGCATACCTCATGAACAAGGGGTTCATCCTGGTCCGCAAGAAGGGAAAACTCCCCAGGGAGACCATCTCGGAGGACTATGACCTCGAATACGGTTCAGCGACCCTGGAGATGCATTCGGATGCCATCAAACCCGGACAGAAAGTCGTCATCGTGGACGATCTCATCGCCACAGGCGGGACCACCGAAGCCATCGTGAAGATGGTCGAGAAGCTCGGCGGAGAGGTCGTGAAGATCTGCTTCGTCATGGAGCTAGCGGGCCTGGAGGGAAGGAAGAAGCTGAGCGGGTACGACGTAGAGTCCCTCATCACCTACGAGGGTGCCTAAATGATAATCAAGAGTCCCGGCATAGAGGATGGTCGTTTCCTCAACAGATACGGTTCGAAGGGTGATGTCACGGTCAACGGCATGCCGGGACTCTCCATCCCCTTCTCGATAGAGGATGCGCCGGCCAATACAAGATCGTTCGCGGCGGTCCTCGACGATTATGATGCGATTCCCGTGTGCGGATTCAACTGGATACACTGGACACTTTGCAACCTCCACCGCGACACGGTATCCGAGGGGGAATCCCACAACGATCCCGATTTCGTGGAAGGATGCAACAGCTGGCATAGCATAGCCGACGAACTTTCGGTGGAGGAGGCCACTGGATACGGTGGCATGGCTCCCCCGAACTGCGAGCACCGGTACACCCTCAAGGTCTTCGCCCTCGACTGCGACCTGGATCTAGAGAGGGGGTTCATGCTGAACGACCTGATCTTCGCCATGGAGGGTCATGTCCTGGACTTCGCTGTGCTGACAGGAACCTACTCCCCTGCCGATGCCTGAATCCGAACGGATACTGGAACGTCTGAAGGATTCGTACAGACACTACTACGACATCCACGATGGCGATGGATGGTCCTTCAGAGCCGAATTCCATTCGAGGTCTGGAGGATACATACTCACCAAGAGTGCGGAGATGTGGTCTGCAGAGGACCATGAATACGCCTATTTCATCTAGACCGACACGGTGGATGCGGATTCGATCTCATCCATCCTAGGCTCATCCCTGGATGATGCGATGGGGCGGGTGGAACCGGGGCCGGTGCACAGGAGCTCCAAGGTCACCACGGTCATCATCACACAACACGCGGAGGATGGCTGCAGGGACCTCGTACGTGGATACAGGCATCATCGCAGTTTCAGGATGACACTGCATGGATGGTTGGACCATGCGGTGATTCTCGTGGATGCCGGTGACGGGTACGTATACTATAATAAGGCGGGAAAGGATGTGGGCAGGATGATTTCCGACCTTGTGGGGATGTCAGGGAACTGATACGATGGACGGCTCCACCCTCCTGATACTGTCGATCGCTATATTCTGTTCAGGATACATGCTGTACGGCAGATGGCTGGCCAAGAAGTGGGGTGTGGACCCTTCCCTGAAGACGCCGGCCCACACAGAGAGAGATGGCGTCGACTATGTCCCCGCGAAACCATCCGTACTGATGGGGCATCACTTCTCGTCCATCGCAGGTGCCGGTCCCATAACCGGGCCCATACAGGCCGCGGTGTTCGGGTGGGTGCCCGTAGCGGTGTGGGTGTTCATAGGAAGCATATTCATCGGAGCTGTGCACGATTTCGGTTCCATGTTCGCGTCCGTGCGCAACAAGGGGCGCAGCATCACGGACGTCATCAGCAACAGCATGGGGGATAGGGCGAGGACCCTGTTCACCGTATTCGCATATCTCACCCTCATCCTCGTGATCGCGGCATTCGCATCCATCGTCGCCGACACCTTCTCCGGATTCGACGCCGAAGGTAATCCGATCAAGGTCACTGCCACCTCTGCCTCGATATCAATCATGTTCATCATCGGAGCGGTAGTGCTAGGATTCCTCATGAACCGTTTCAAACTCGGTTCGGTGAGTGGAGCTGTCGTGGCGGTGTTGGTGCTCCTAGTCTGCATAGTCCTCGGCATAATGTTCCCGATATACCTTTCCGAGAGCTTCTGGATCGTGTTCATCGCCCTGTACATAATCGTCGCGTCCGTCCTACCTGTTTGGATCCTGTTGCAACCGCGCGA
Organism: Candidatus Methanomethylophilaceae archaeon; assembly: GCA_017935945.1. Classification (GTDB taxonomy): domain Archaea; phylum Thermoplasmatota; class Thermoplasmata; order Methanomassiliicoccales; family Methanomethylophilaceae; genus Methanoprimaticola. The sequence continues at coordinate 2,173 of JAGBGN010000084.1, forward strand.
CTACCTTTGTTCGTTCCTCCTGTACGGGATATTGGGAGCGGCTTTGATCGGCATATTGCTGGCGCGTCCAGAACTGACACTTCCCGGCTTCACGGGATTCGAAAGCAGTCTTGGTTACCTCTTCCCCGCCCTCTTCATAACCGTGGCCTGCGGTGCCGTGTCCGGATTCCACAGCCTTGTGTCCTCGGGAACCACATCCAAACAGGTGGACAATGAGAAGCACATGCTCCCCGTGGCATACGGGGCCATGCTTTTGGAAGGGATCCTTGCGATCATAGCCCTCATCTGTGTCGCATCCCTTTATGACGGTGGGATGCCCGACGGTACGCCGACACAGATCTTCGCAGAGGGGATATCCACCATACTCTCTGGAATCGGGTTGTCGGAATATGAGACTCTGACGTATAGTCTGATCATACTTGCGGTATCGGCATTCGCACTCACATCCCTGGACACTTCCACGCGTCTCGGTCGCCTGCTGCTGCAGAACCTGTCCGGACCCCGCGAAGGCGAGTCGAATGTATCGACAATTAGAAAGAATCTCAGCAAACCGATAGTCGCCACCATGATCACCGTCGGAGCGGGAATCGGACTCGCCCTGGTGGGATATCAGAACATATGGGGGCTGTTCGGTGCCGCCAACCAGCTTTTGGCCGTGCTGGCAATCATGGCCGTCTGCGCATGGCTGGGGAATGTCGGGAAAAACAACAAGATGCTCATCGTACCCATGCTGTTCCTCTTCGCATGTACATTGACATCTCTTGCGACCACGATGTGGAACAAAATAAACATCCTGCTGGACGGATTCGATGGCGCGGCACTTGCACAGACACTGCTGGCAGCATTCCTGTTCATCCTTGCGATAATCTTGATGAAAGAGGGGATCTCGACCATCAGGAACGGTTCAAAACACAACCCGGATGAAACCAGGTGATGTGGTGGCCCCGCCGGGATTCGAACCCGGGTAGTTGGTTCCGAAGGCCAACAGGATATCCCCTACCCCACAGGGCCGATATCATTATCGGAACATGAGATAAATTCTCTTTCATGGGGTGCCACATTTACAACGTATCGTTGTCTTCGGAAACACGTCCCCGTGACTTCGATGGAAGGGGGGCTGGTGCTCCAGCCCCGTTTGAAAGTTAATTCGAATTGCTATGACTCAATCAGTCTTCCGGTCCACAAACACCATGACGAATCCGACGATGAGTATCACAAATGCCAGGATGAACAATACTATATCCATCGATTTCAACAGATCGTACATCGTTCCCCATGGGCCCAACATCTCAACTGCGATGATACTGAGGCATGATGCCGATATCGATAACAGCATGCCAATATGCCGAATTTTATCCACTCTGCATTAACATTCATATTAAAACCTAGAAGCTTTGAAATTATAAAAAAATGGATGAATGGTCCACATAATTTGAAAAGTGCGCCAATCTGTAAAGGAATAGGTCGAGAAACCGATACATCCGGAATGCCATGGACGATCATTTTATTGAACAATATGTCGACGGTTTACGAGACCATATTCCTTTAACCGTTAACCCCATCACCCCCCTCATGTCGAAAGTGATCATGAACCACGGTGCGGGAGGGGAGCTCATGCAGGAGTTCCTGTCCAAGCACATCACCAGCCATTTCCCGAAAATGCAGGCCGATGTGCCTCTGGATTCCATGGATGATTCCGCAGTCGTGGATGACATCGTATTCACCATCGACGGACATACGGTGAAACCCCTGTTCTTCCCCGGAGGAGATCTCGGAAAGATCTCCGTTGCCGGAACAGTCAACGACATCTCCGTCATGGGAGCCACCCCCCTGGCCATCGGATGCTCAGTCATCATGGAGGAGGGTCTGGACATAGACATCGTCGACAGGGTCATGGAGAGCATGGGTCAGACCGCTGCAGGATGCGGGGTGCCCATAGCCACCGGTGACACGAAGGTCGTGGAATCCGGTGCCGTCGACCAGATGGTCATCTCCACATCCGCCATCGGTAAGAGGTCCCAGTACATGGACTCGAACCTGGCCAAGGCATCGGAGTACAGGAAGGTGGACTCCAGATGGTGCACCGACTCAAACGTCAGACCGGGGGATGCAATCATAGTATCCGGTCACATGGGAGACCATGGTGTCGCACTCCTATCCTTCCGTGAGGGATACGGTTTCGACAGCGAGGTACAGAGCGATATAGCCCCCCTCAACAAGATGATAGCCGAGGGACTCAAGGTCGGCGGTATAGTTGCGATGAAGGACCCCACACGCGGAGGTCTTGCAAACACACTGAACGAGTGGTGTGCCAAATCCCACATCGGAATGGAGATCGATTACTCGGCCATCCCCCTTCGTGACGGTGTCGTCAACGCCTGCGACCTCTTGGGAATCGATCCCCTGAGCATCGGTAACGAGGGCAAGGCAGTCATAGGTGTCGTGCCCGAGATGGCAGAGGAAGTGCTCAAAGCCATCAGGAACACCCCTGAAGGAAAGGATGCCGCGATCATCGGTTATGCCACCGAGGGAATCGAAAGGGTCGTCCTCAGGACGGAGATCGGCGGAAAGAGGATCCTGGAGGCACCTGCCGGGGATCCTGTCCCGAGGATCTGCTGATCCAAACGGTCCCGGGACATCCGGGACCTTCCATCATTTCTTTTATAGAGGGATAACATCCGCACCATCTGGTGCACAGCAGATGGTAACATTCCTACCTTTTCCTGGATTCAGGCCCAACCTCAGGGCCGGCGAACATGTAAGCGACCGCATCTCCCCTCCATATGATGTCATCAGTGACGATTACCTCAAGGACCTCCAGTCCCGCCCGTTCAACGTTACCAACCTCACACTCAACCCCGATGCGGACAAGAGGTACCATGGTGCGAGGAAGACACTCGACTCCTGGATAGAGGAGGGCGCACTCAAACAGGATCAGGATTCATTCTACATCTACGAGCAGACCTTCATGGACGGAGACGTCAGCAAGATCCGTACCGGAATCGTCGGAATACTCAAAACCGAGGAATACTCCACTGGAAGCGTGATCCCCCACGAGGAGACCTTCTCCAAGGTCAAGGCGGACCGTCTCAACCTCCTCAGGGACATGGAGGCCCATCTGGAGTCCATCTTCGGAATATTCGAGGGATTCACCCCCGAACTCAACAGGAAGATCAAGGACAACGCATCCCTTGTGTACAGATACGTGGATGATTCTAGTGTCGAACACAAGTACTACAGACTCTCGGACCCCGAGATCACCGGACAGATCAGTGAACAGCTCTCCACCCAGTCCATGCTCATCGCTGATGGTCACCACAGGTACGAGACGGCACTGAACTACTCCCTCGAGAACCCTGACGATGAGAAGAAGGGGTACGTCCTCGCGACACTGGTCGCATCCGATGATGCGGGACTGGTCATCTGGCCCACCCACAGGCTGGTCGATTCTGACGACATCTCCGAGAAGAATGCCATAAAGGGAATCTCCTCGGCGATGGATGTCACCGAGGTCGAACCCGAGGAACTGGAGAAGGTCCTCCCCGAACACATGATGGGACTCATGTTCAAATCCGGCAGATGCTTCGTCGCCGATTACAAGGGCGAGGAGGGGCTCTGGACCCTGGACACATACGTTGCCCAGGAGAAGATCCTCAAAGGCGTCTACAAGACCGACGAGGGGAAGGGCAAGGTATCCTATGATGCAGAGCTGACATCCGTCAAGGAGAAGATGGCTGACAAGAAACACGACCTCGCGATCGTCCTCAACGACCCTTCGCTCCAGAGCATATGGGACCTCTCCATGGTGGGCAAGCGTATGCCCAAGAAGACCACATTCTTCTTCCCCAAGATATGGTCCGGATTCGTGTTCTACAGGATGAAGTGATCCTGAATGGACTTCCCGGGGGCGGCATAGCCCGTCCCCGAAACATCTTCATTTTCTCATAACACCCCTGTTACAGAACACCGCCCCATCAAAAATGACGGAGGTGTGACCAAGTTCGAAAGAACAAAAAAGTGACCTGCGTATGTTAAATCGCTGAACAAAACAGACGAAGGTCGGTCGATGCATCGGCCTTCGAGTATTTGGACATCGCAGAACACTCGAATTCAATGGGGATAAGAAAAGATGGAGCCGCCGATGGGAATCGAACCCACGACCTACGCCTTACCAAGGCGTCGCTATACCCCTTAGCCACGGCGGCAGTTGTAGATGCGTGTAAGTACATCTCATTCATAAAACTTTCGGAATAAATCCCTCCTGCCAGATTTCATATCCGGCCCACACTCCATATTTCGAACGTTTTTCCGACAAATATCGATTGATTGATAGGTATTAATGTCGAAGCTCATCCATCATTATCTACACCATAAGGAATTTAACCCCGATGTCTGGAGAATATCTCAAAAATCTAGACAGGGTGCATCGGAAAACCATTCTGAGATCCCGCATACTGAGGTGTTCCACTGCCCTGTTCCTAGAGAAAGGTTTTGAAGGCACCACTGTCAGGGAAATCGCCGATTCAGCAGGCATATTGAACGGGAGCCTGTACCACATGTTCACCAACAAGGAGGGCATCCTTCATGGTGTCCTCGAAGAACTCATGCAGGACCTGTTCCTATGGACCGATTCCAGATTCAGTTTCGAGGAAAGACCGTTGGAGAGGTTATGTGCCCCGTTATGCGCATTGGCATACATGTCGTACCACCACCCACCATTGGCGGGAATAATCTCAATCGGTTACAAGACATACACGGTTTATTCGAATCTCGTCGACATATTGAACAAATGGACGTACCACAACATATGCTCCGAGAACAGGACCTATCCCGAGGTCCATATCGTCAACCTGTACGCTTTCGCGGGGGCCCTCGGGAACATCATGGAATCTTTCGAGAAAGAACCCGGGATGCTGGACCTCACGATTACCATGCACTTCTTGATCAGGCTGTACTTCAACCTGTGTGAGATACCCATGGAAGGCGTCGATTCCGCCATACACAACGTTTACGACGTCATGCAGAAAGAGGGTCTGCCCATATCGACCCTTACCTGATCCCGCAACCATCCCGAAGAATCATTTTATCCATAGTGAACACTGCCGTGGGCATGAAGAAAGAGATGAGTTCGTTCGACGTTCGTTCCATCGTTACCGAACTGTCGGTCCTCGAAGGAGCCCACATGGACAAAATATTCCATTGGGGTGCAGGAAATGTATTGTTCCGCATAAACATCCAAGGTGAGGGGAAGAAAGAGCTCTTCTTCAAGGACAAAAAATGGTTGTATTCTCCCAAGGTCAAACCCGATACGCCGACCATGCCCACATCCTTCGCATCCTATCTGAGGAAATACGTCGACAATGCACGCATAGGCAAGGTCACCCAAACCGGATTCGACAGGGTCGTGGAGATGGAACTCTTCAAATCGGACGGGGACTACAGACTCATCTTCGAACTGTTCGGTGGCGGAAACGTCCTTCTTGTGAAGGATGGTAAAATCATGAACTGTCTGATCCAGAAGACATGGAGGGATCGTGCCACACGCCCCGGAGAGGACTACATAACTCCGAAGTCGAGATTCGACCCCACCACGTCATCCAAGGAGGATTTCATCACATCGTTCAAGTCCTCTGATTCCGACTGCGTGAGGACATTGGCCACTGCTGTGAATCTAGGCGGTCAGTACGCGGAAGAGGTCTGCAGAAGAGTAGGCATCGATAAGAACACACCTGTGCAGGATGTATCGGATGAAACACTTGTCATGATGTACGACTCGATGAGGGGGATCGTGGACTGTGTGCTCAACTCCTCTGAACCCACCGCCTATCTCAAGGAGGGGCAGATCGAGGACTTCGCTCCCGTGTCCCTGATGTCGCATGACGACATGGAAGTCAAGAGGTTCGACACCCTGTCCGAGGTTGTCGAGGCGTTCATGGCCCAGATCTCCGATGCGGAGGAAGAGGCATACGTGGACCCTGAAATCGAAAAACTCCAGAGGAGGATCTCCAAACAGGAGGAGACTCTAGAGGAATACCGTGTCCAATGCGAGGAGCTCCGTCGTAAGGCGGAATCGCTCTACACAGACTACCAGAATGCCAACAACCTGCTGACGGTCCTCAACGAACAGTCCCAGAAGCTCACTTGGGACAAACTCAAGGAAGGTGCCATGAAGATCCCGTTCGTGGTATCCATAGACCCTTCGAAGAACATCGTCGTGGGAACCTTCGCTGGAGAA
>JAGBGN010000085.1 GCA_017935945.1 Candidatus Methanomethylophilaceae archaeon
ATGTCGGTGGTTTCGGGACACCGATAGCATCGATGGCGAGTGTGATAACACTGAGGTTCTACTCGCACATGGAGAGTGGAGATACTCTGAGGTACCTGGCGGTTTTCTCATTGGCCAATGTTGTGATGGTACTGTCCCTCATCCCCTTGCACCTGATGTGATGGTCTGTCGGCGTATCGGTACGAACACACGGATTGACAGACATCCAGATACCGCATATTATCCACATAAGTGACGATCGATCACGTATGATGAACAACATCATGCTCAAAGACGTCCTACTGCTGGTCGTCGCCATAGGCGGATGCATCCTGATAGGTGCCATATCCGGGATGACCGCCAACTCCACGGAGGGTTACTCCAACATCGAGATGCCGGTGGGTTCCCCTCCTGGATGGGTGTTCCCCATAGTCTGGTTTATCCTCTACGCACTGATGGGACTGTCCCTTTGGATGGTCTACCGTGCAGGCAACGACTACATATTCTACATACTGTTCGCCGCACAGCTCATCCTCAACTTCCTGTGGACGCCCCTGTTCTTCGGTCACGGACACATGGAACTTGCCATGGTCGATCTGGTGGCCATGTGGGTAATCGTCCTGGTCATGATATACCTCACATGGAGCAAGGGGTTGGAGGTCGCTGCGTACCTCCTCATCCCCTACATCGTATGGCTGACGTTCGCAGGATACCTGAACGCGGGGGCGATATACCTCAACTGACGGGTCAGAAGGAATTACGGTGTATGCGTGCAGGGTCGTAACGGACCGGTTTCGGTGCAAGTGGCTCCTTCGGATGCCCTATCGCGACGATGCAGAACGGCTTGAAACCCTCTGGGACGGACAGGAGGTCCGAGATGGCATCCATGCGGTCCTGGAGGGGTGCTATCCCTATCCAGACGGTGCCGAGGCCTATGGAGGTCGCGGCCACCATGAAGTTCTCCACGCATGCACCCATGTCCTGTTCCCACATCATGGGGACGGTCATCCTGGACTCGTCACCGAGGAACACGACGGCCATGGGTGCCTTGGAAACCGGACCACCGTAAGGGGATGTCCGGGACAGTGACTGGATGGTCTCCGGATCATCCACAACGATGAACTCCCAAGGCTGCTGGTTCCTGGCCGAAGGCGCCTGCATGGCCGCTGTCAAAACCTTTTCCAGATCCCCTTCTGAAACAGCCTCGTCGGTGAAATCGCGGACGCTGGTCCTGAGCATTATGGAATCCATCCCCTCACTTCCTCTTGTATGCACGGAGGTACTTCAGGACCTCTGCATCTATCTCGGAATCAGTCCATTCGGGGGTGTATCCACCCTTCATGTACTCGTTGTACCACTCCTCACACTGAGCCATGTACTCGGACATCTCCAGTTTCTCCTTCACGATGACGTATGTGTTCTCGGGTGTGGGCACCCATGACTTCGGACGTGCGTAATCGGGCTCCTCTAGGAATCCCACGAGGAAGACGATCCTGTCCAGATTAGACAACTCCGCATACAGTGATGCCTGGAGCATGTAAGACATGGGGACGTTCGTGTAACCCCCGTCCTCATCGAGCCATCCCTCCCTGTCACGGGAGGTCTTGATCTCCAAGATGGTATCCCTCTTGCCATCGACCTGAATGTATCCGTCGACCATGCCGCCGAAGACCTTGTTGTTGTGGAAATGGTCGTAACCGCACTGTTCCTTGGGGACGGGTTCCTCGATACCCACCTTGGATCCCTCGGGGATCGCTAGCGGATCCTTCAGCAGAGCCGTGGTACGGGCCTTCAGGTAATCCCTCAGTATGGGTTCGAGGATGTTTCCCGCCTCGATGTACTTGTTGGGCTTGTCCCCCGGATATAATCCGGCCAACTCACATGCGACCTTGAAGGGGGAGGAGAACTTGCTGATACCGAGGATGGGTCCGACCCTCGTGCCCGTGATCTTCTTGAGTCTGTATGCGTCGAAGATGACCGTGCGCTCATCGTCATCTATATCGACGATTCCTGCTCTGCCGTCGAATGCCATGTCAGGTGTATCGTTTCGTGGATTATAGGCTCTTCCACTCCTTCCATCATACCGTTCTGGAAACGGCGTTTACCCAAGTGATGTCCCTGCCAGGTTCCAGGGATACCCACATGTCGACCGGTTCGAAACCGTTCGACACCAGGATACCCTCCAAACCATCGATGGTCATGTCTGTGTAGTATCTGTCACCGCGGACACCTTCGAAAGTGCCCTCCTTGAATGATGTGTAGAATACTCCCCCGCACCTCAGCGACCTGTGGACCAACCCCAGTACCCGAGGCAGGACATCGGATGACAGGTGCAATAACGATGAACACGCCCAAACACCATCGAATTCATCCTCGTAGTCCAGTGACATGAAGTCAATCATCCTGACCTCCGAACCCGTGTTGGATTCGGCCACCCTGCACATCCCCTCCGATCCATCCACGGGCACGACCTCGAAACCGGCCTGTCTGAATGCAATGGTGTCCCTTCCGGAACCGCAACCGAGGTCGAGTATCCTGGAACCATGGTGTAGGAACCGGACGAACCTATCC
>JAGBGN010000005.1 GCA_017935945.1 Candidatus Methanomethylophilaceae archaeon
CTATTTTCTGGATCATGTTCGGGGAGAACATACGTCGTATCGGAGGCCGTACACGTGACTGACGTCTCGGACAGGGCCTTCTCAAGCAAGGTCTCCCTGAACGTGTTGACCAATGTCGTCCGCACGGCGGTAATGGCCATCGTGGGTTTCATGATGGTCCCCTACTACATAGGGGAGTTCGGGATGGCCGCATATGCCATAATCCCGTTGATCACCACGGTGACGACATACTTCCTCGCGATGTCCGATTCATTGGCCAGTGCTTTCACCCGTTACACTGCTGTGGCAGTGGGGGAGGGAGATATGGATGCAGTGAACCGCACGTTCACATCATCGGTGGTCGGGATGGCCAAGTGCATCCTCCTGATGATGCCTCTGGTGCTGTTGATATCGATTGCTTCTCCGCACGTCTTCGATACAGGGGGGTCCGATTCCCTGGATGTCCAGCTGGCATTCTTCATGATAATGGTCTCGTCCCTGATGATATCTTTCAGTGCATGCATGGGAAGTGTGTTCATGGCCTACAACAGGATGTACATAACGTTCCTGGGCAGAATAGTCCATTGCGTGCTGCAGGTGGGATTGGTCATAGCCTTCTTCTTTGTGGAGGGGCCGTCCTTAGCGTTCATAGGGGTGTCGTACATCGTCGCTTCCGTCGTGTTCCTGGGAATCATGGTCGTGAACCTCCGCAGGGTGTGTCCGACTCTGGCGTTCTCGAGGAAGTACTACGATCCGGAACTTCTGAAGAAGATGAGCGGCCTCGGTGTATGGGCGATCGTTTCCCAGATGGGATCTCTTCTTTTCATCCAGGCCTCTATGATCGTCGTGAACCTGATGATAGGCAGTCTCGCCCAGGGTACGTTCGCCATCGCTGCAAACATGATCTCGATGGTGAACACCGCATGCACATCCGTGGCCATTGCAGCCACACCACTCGTCTACAGGAGCTATGCACAGGGCGATATCGAGCACATGATAAGCGTCCTGAAGGTGTTCACGAAGTTCTCCGGGGTCATGATGGCCTTCCCTCTGGTGTACATAATCGTGTTCGCACCACAGGTCATAGGGGTCTGGCTGGGTCCGGGTTATGAGGACATCTACCCGTTACTCTACATCATGCTGCCCGTGGAAGTCGCCGTCTGCACATCCAATGCACTAGTCAACGTGCCCGTGGTGTATGAGAAGCTCCGCCCTGTTGCAATAGCGACTATCGCTTTCGGGATCCTAAACGTTGCATTCACCATGGCGATTCTGGAGTTCACCGATCTCGGTGTCCTGGGCGCATGTGTGTCCTGGGCGATATCCATGGCATTGCTGAAACTGCTGTTCTATCCGTTGTACACATCGAGGCTCATAGTCGGTGACCGCAGGTTGTTCTCGAGGCCTATGCTGTGGAGCTACATGTCGTTCGGCGTGCTGTTGATCCTGGGTATCCTGTTGACAGAGGTCTTCATATTGCCGACCACCTGGGGTGCCGTCATCATTTCCGCACTCGGGGGCATGGTCGTGTACGCGTTGTTCGTCATCCGCTTTATGTTCAGCAGTGAGGAGAGGGGCGTTATGAAATCGTTCCTGCCAGGGTTCGTTCAGAAAGCTCTCCGTATCTGAGTGGAGGGTATTCAGGATTTCCTGTTGACGATGTACTCGGTGTAGGCACTGCATGGGAAACCGCCGGCACCGGTGCGCTTGTCCTCAGGGGGCGGGGTCATGTAGTCCCCGTACAATTTGGTGAGCATGGCATCCGCTTCACAGGGCAGTGGGACATCCGTATCCTCGAAGGGATGTATTACCGGGGTTCCGAAACAGGATGAGGGGAAGCTGTTCTTCTTGAAGTTGTTGGTACACACGGTGACCATGGACGTGTCCTTGTTGGTCGTAATCGATGACAGCCGTTTGAAGAACCGGGGGACACGTCTGAACATCCTGTACAGGGTGATGTTTTTCAGTTTGTTGATGAGGTGGATCGAAATGGCGAACCCCCAAAGAGAAGCGTTGGTGAGCAGTCTGTTCACCTTCTTGTCCGGATATGGGACCAAGGTGAAGATGTCTATGAACGGCAGTTCCTCGTCACGAAGTCCCTGCTCCAGGTCCGTGCCCCGGTATATGACATGAGGATGGCTGTCACTGGGACACTCGTTGTAATAGTATCTGTCTTGATCCAGTTCTGTTGTCAGGATGTTGCGGACCCTGTCCAGATCCTCTTCCCATATCAGGAGGTCCATGTCATCATCCCACGGGATGAATCCGTTATGGCGTATCGCCCCGATGGATGTTCCGAAATGCGAGTAGAACCGTATGTTGTTGCGTTCAAGGACGGTTTTTACGTCCTTGTACATCTCCAGAAGGGTGCTCTGCATCTCGTTCACGGTGTCACGGCCTTACATTCCCTCGGTCATGGATCAAATACGTGGGCGGTCTCTGAGGTTGGTCGTTGAGATGCCGTCCGTGTACGGGAAGAACACGATGTCTATTCCGAGCTCATCGAACTGTGCCTGGGTGTGTGCGAACCTCTCCGAACCCTGCCAGTCGCTTCCGGAGAACAGGACATCGAATTTACATCTGTCCAGGATAAGGGTCTTATCCTCAACCTCCTCAATGGAGACGATCATGGCGGAATCCACGGATCTGAGTGCGGATACGATCCTCAGACGTTCTTCGTCGTTGTAGAGGGGTTTCTTGTTTTTGTATTGGATGGAGTATTCGTCTGTGCAGATGCCGACCACGAGTTTGTCACACATCTTCTTACAGTTCTCGAACAGGTTCAGGTGACCTGGGTGAAGCATATCGAAAACCCCAACAGTTAGACCTATTGAGTACTGTTTGGACATGCTGGATAATTGTACAGGTTTTATATCATGGCTTTGTCAGCGGTCACTTCGCCGAGGCCTGAATCACTTCTTGACCACACCTGGAACCATCCTATACAGTAGGATGTACCTGGCGAATGCAGCCAGAGGGTACATCACACCGTAGAACAGCACGAAGATGTCCATCAAGTCCAGGATTGCGAAAACGGGGATGAGAAGCATCATGTTCGTGAACACCAATGGGTTCAGGATCATCAGGATTCTGAATAGGCGCTGGTTCTTGAAGTGCTTCCCCTCCACAGCGGCGGTTCCCTTGTCACGGTCCAATGCCTTGTCGGGACAGCAGTTGTTGTAGTTGGCACCCAGATCTATGATGAGGATCATACCGAGACCAGCGGTGAAACCGAGTATCAGGTATGCAGCCGGGTCGATCGCGATGCCGAACAGTTCTGTACGTCCCGAGATCCACGCACCGAATCCTGCTCCGAACATCAGGATGGGGTACGTCGTCCTGTGGTTGACACGGTCCTGGAACCTTCCCCTGACGGATTTCATGTCCTTGTATCTGGCAATGTCGCCGTCGGAGTAGTCGAGGGCGTATGCCACGATCCATCCGAGTCCACCTAGGACGCACAGGATGCGGTCTCCTGTGAAAAGGAGGGCCGCCGATGCAATCATCAAGAGTCCCCAGAATATGGTGATCTGGTTGGGAGTCACCGGGGTCCTGAGAAGAATGAGGGAGAATATCCTACTAAGTGGCCTGAACACATACTTCGATGTGGCATTGTCGTATTCCGATGCTGTCTGAACACCGAATAGCCGTTTTTTGTCGATTTTCTCCACGTGATGCGTTAGAGGTACGTGATATAAAAAAGTCGTGACAATGGTCGTTTTTAGGTACAATCTGTACTTTCAGATGGAATTTTCTTAGAAATGGTGAAAAATGTATCGGGGGTTGTCCCCCCATGGTTTGTTAAAATCAGATGACAGTGGAGGAGACGCACTCGACGTTCTCGATTCCCTCGATGGACTGGAGGGCGGACTCGAGTTTGCTTCCTGCCTCCTCATCGGAATCATCGATGAGGAATCCTGCGTTGATTTTCATGAGGCCGAATGCAACGGGCTCAATCTTTGTCTCGAGGAGCTTGACACCTGCGGGGAGAACTCCGGGAAGGGTCTCGATGATTGCATCGAGGTTGATGTCAGTGCTCTCGGGCATGAGGTCGTATCCTGCAACAATC
>JAGBGN010000086.1 GCA_017935945.1 Candidatus Methanomethylophilaceae archaeon
CATCGAGGCCCAGATGGATGAGGACAAGGACATCCTGAACCACAAGATCGTCGAATACGCATACGCCGTGGTCAAGGACAAACCCAGCTTCCACATCACCGTCGTATCCGATGTGTCCCCGTTCTGCGACTGTCACGGTGAAAACGACATGCCCATAGTCCCGAACGTCGGTATCCTCGCCTCGTACGACCCCGTGGCACTGGACAGGGCATGCGTCGATCTTGTTCAGGCACAGCCCATGATCGCCGGATCGTTGCTCTACCACAACTGCTCTGGCAGGAAACCCTCAGACGTCTTCACTGCGACCCAACCCCGCACAAGGTGGCAGAGCACGTTCGAGCACACCGAGAGGATGGGCTTCGGCAACCCCGATTACGAACTCATCGATGTGGATTGAAGGGATCCAAGGCGGGCACCTGCCCCGCCTCAATCCACATCCTTTGCCCCTTTTCTGATTCTTGGTTTAACCGGCAGCATGTCCATGACGGAACGATCCTCCGGTGAATCCAGGACGCGGATGCGCACGAAACGACCTTCCCTCCCATAGAACGATACCGTACCATTCTCGGTTGCATCGAAGGAATCGAGCATGGACGACATCCCCGTGGTGTAGGATTGACCCGGATCATCGACTATCGATACCGCGATGGACCCGTCACCCCTCTTCTGCAACAGGAGATGTTCGGACCTCTCCAACGGTATCCTGATCTCCACGATACTTTCGGCGACCACCCATCCATCTGATCCCTCCGTATCCCAACCCCTGTCGTACCGGATACAGGATACCACCCTGAGCATGTCCCCCCTCAGCATGTAGGAATCCGACGGGATCGATACGAATGGCATCAGCCTGTGAACGTTGTCGGAGATCACATCGACATCGTTGGTCTGATACATCTCCGGCCTCACCAGGATGTAGGCAACGACCACCATCGCCGCCATCCTGAACACATCCGGAATGTAGACGATCATCAGGTCTAGTAAAGACCCCCAATCCCTACGGAATATGTATATCGGGTTCCAGAAGGTGAGCATCAGTTCGATGAGGATGGCCAGGGGAAGTATGATCCCCAGATTGTTGTTCCTCCACAGCAACCCCACCCCTCCGATCAACTGTACGAGATACACGTACATGAAGATCATACAGGTTATGTCCACCAATCCGAAATTCTCGATTGTACAGTCCTTTGATTTCTCATATAACCGACTGTGTTCCAACAGTCATATTCCGATGAATACCCGTTTTTATCGATATGACAGACATCACTCCCTACGGCATGCATCCAGAACAGGCGTTTTTGAAAGAGAAGTATATGCCAAGATCACACACCTGCATCAGGGAGATCGGATGGGGCGGGGACAACACACCCCATCCTGCACAGTCAACCGGTACGGCGCTTCCTCACGGACCCGGTCACATCGGACACGCCGGAATCGTCCCAACCCACATCCTCCCTGTTGTAGATGTTCACGGCACCTCCCTGGAACTCGCCTTCACCGGCCTTCTCTTCCAGAAGGGCCTCGATGTCGAGGTAACGGTCCTGCAACAGCGACAGGGTCTCCTGGTCGGTCTCCCACAATCCCCTGGAATGCGCTTCGAGCAGACGGCGGGTCATCTCCTCCAATGCATAGGGGTTATTCTCCTCGAAGAACTGCCTGTTGTCATCATCCCTTATGAAGACGTCGACGGCAGCATCGAACAACCAGTCATCCACCTCATGTGTGGTCGCCTGCCATCCGAACAGCCTCACCACACGTTTGGACATGTCGTTCGCACCCTTGTACCCGTGTTCCTTCATCGCCTCTATCCACTCCGGATTGAGGGTCCTTATACGCATAGAACGACGGAACTCCTCGGCCAGGGTCCCTATGGACAGGTCCCTCGGGTCACGTGTATCCCCGTAGTAGGTCTTGACGTCCTTACCGGAGAGGTAACGGGCCGCGACGGCCATGCCTCCGATGTTGCTGAAATGACAGCTGCATGAGAGCACGTCCGTCTCATCGGATGCCGTCCTGTCGAACGCTATGTCGGTCTTGGACAGGACTGTGGCGAACTGCTCGAACATCGGCCTGCCGTTGCGGCCCCCTCCGTATCCATGACCCTTGGTCTTGACGAAGACGTCCGCCAGATCCTTGTCATCCTTCCACGCACTGGCGAACACAGCCAGGTTCACGCCGGATGTGTAGGTTCCGGGGGGCGCACCGAAGAACCTGGCGTTGGCATCCGATGACTCCATACCCTCCATGATCGATTCGAGACTGTGCTTGCGGATGTAGTTCGATTCGATCGGTTCATCCAGATCCGCGACGACAGAAACCGCACTGTCCATCAGGTCGATGGCGTTCAACATGTTGTCGCGCAGGATACAGGATACATTGACCGTTATGTCTATACGCGGCCTCCTCAACTCCTCCAAGGGTATGACCTCGAACTCGGTCACACGGTTGTCGGAAGTCCATTTCGGCCTGATACCGATGAGATACATCAGTTCCGCCATCAGTTCCCCTCCGGTGGCTATGAGCTCACCCATGGTCCAGAAGAAACCTATGCTCTCCGGGAGGGCCCCGGTTTCATCCAGATACTTGGACAGTGTCTCCTCGGCCATCCTGACACCGACCTTCCAGGCCGTCTTGGACGGTACGGAATGGGGATCCATCGAGTAGAAGTTGCGACCCGTGGGCATGATGTCGTAACGGCCGCGGGTGATGTATCCCGACGGGCCGGGTGGGATGAAACCGCCGTTCAACCCATTCATCAGGGAACCTATCTCATCGGAACCGCGTATACAGGATGCCACATCCAAAATGGTGTCGCGGTAACCCTCCAGGTCATCCACGTACTTGTCCTCCAAATATAGACCTGCGTCCGACATGGCACCCGCTATGTACCTACCATCCAGGATCGATGCTACGAACGACCTGGTACGGTCGCCGACCTCCTTGATTATACTGCCGTTGGATCTGCCTGTACGGGGATCCAACGCACCCTGGTCGATGTACAGGTCACTGAGGTCGTATCCCATGGACCATGCCACCACATCCCTGAGGGAATCGTGTTCCTCGCCGTACCTCACTATGGAGTTGACCGCATCCACCAGATCCTCCCCTTCGGGCATGGATCCGAGGATGTGTAGCCCCTTGTTCATCTGAGAATTCTGCATGACGGATAGTGCCTCGTGACACAGACGGACGGATTCCGATAACGGTGTGTCCTCGGTGACACCGATGTCCATCATCTTCAACTCCGACAGTTTGGATAGGATGGACGACCTGAGCTCCTCGGAATGGATGGGATCCTGACGTGCGACGGTGTACTCCTCCAACATGTGCTCCAGTTCGGCATATCCGCCGTACAGCTTCACCCCCACCATGAGGTTCTGCATATGGTCGATCAACGTCGCATACGACCTCCTCTTAGCCACCAGGCCCTCGGAAGGGTTGTCGGAGTTGTATATGTACAGATGTGGCTTGGTCCCGATCAATATGTCCGGATAGCTGTCACAGGACAGACCGACACCCTTCCCCGGGGTCCATTCCATGCTCCCATGGGTACCTGTGTGTATCACGGCATCCGCGCCCCATATGTCGGAGTAGTAATGGTACGTCGCGAGGTACTGATGTGTCGGCGGACACTTCGGATCGTGGAGGATCTTGCACACCTGCCCATCGCATTTCGCACCGTAACATCCGCGTTTGGGTTGTACCGACACCATCACGTTACCGAAATCTACTCCCGTGACCTGTATCATCCCATCCAGGACCATGGCCTTACCGGGAGGTTCACCCCATGTGGCCACGACATCATCCCTCACGGTGGTGGTCAATGTCGAGAAGTAACGTTGGTACTCCTCCAACGGCATCTCATGGATCACTCCCCCGCATCTCTTCATCTCTATGGTCGTTGTCCACCTGAACTCCGACAAGGCCTTGCTCTCGAGAATCCTGTTGATGAGTTCCGCCCCGTTCTCGGGAGGGACCACGTTGTATCCATCTTCGGCCATCCTCTTCATGACACGGACGACGGATTCCAGCGAATCCAATCCCGCGGCATTGCCGACGTTGACCTCCACACCATAGCAAGGGAAGTTGTTCAGGTAGATCACCACCTTCTTCTCGCTGTTGGGTTTGTGGCGGAGCGAGATCTCGTTGACGATACGCTCCGCTATATGCACACTCCTCTCCGGGATCACGAACCTATTGGGTTCCAGATCGCACATGCGGTCCCCTTTGTCGGAACCGTAGATGAACGGTCCGATTATTCCCTCGAACTCCGGAAACGCGACCTGCCAGGTTATATCGGTGACTATCCCCGCGGACCTCTCCCATTCCTCGACCGTCCATCTTGCCATGGATATCGGCTGGTACACGGGGACGTTCATCCTCGTCAGTATGTCGTCATCGGGATCGGGTTCCCTGTCGTACTTGCTGTTCCCGATGAATGCAGTGGAGAACTTGACGATCGCATCCACCAACTGGACACCACCCTCGAAGAAGAAATCCCTGATGCATTCTATGTGGCTGCGGGTACCCAGATCAGCACGTTTCGAGAACATGCAGTAGATCAGGATGGGGTTCACACCACGGTCCCTCAGATCCCTTGCCAGGACCTTCTCGAACTCCAGGCCATCGGACATGAAGGACGGACGTGAAGCGATGATGCCCACGAACGGACGCGACCTGTCGATACCCTCGGATTCTATGTACTCCGTGACGGACGGATAGGTCCTATCGCTGTCCAGGTCCACGACGGCCTCATACGGTATTTCCAACGGAGGCAGCACCTCACCCTCTGCGCC